>NZ_AP025523.1:318942-637884 GCF_027923555.1 Vulcanimicrobium alpinum
GACGTCGGCCCTGGCGTTCGAGATCCGCGGCGCCGCCTACGATCAGCTCGGCACCTACGACCGGGCCGTCGCCGACGAGACCGCGGCGATCGCACGCGATCCGAAGTCCGACTACGCCTACGCCGAACGCGGCGCCGCGTACTTTTACCAGAGCCGTTACGGCGAGGCGATCGCCGACGAGATGAAAGCCGTGGGGCTGAACCCGAAGAATGCCTTCGCGTACGAGATGCGCGGCGCCGCCCGCTACTACCTCGATCGCTACGCCGAGGCGATCGCGGACGAGACGGCGGCGATCGGCCTGCGCCCCGCGAGCGCGTTCGCGTTTCGCTATCGCGCCGCGGCGCGCTTTTACGCGCCCGACGCGAAAGGGAACCGCGATTTCGCAGGGACGATCGACGACGCGAGCCGCGCGATCGCGCTCGATCCCCGGAGCGCGAGCGCCTACGAACGGCGCGGCGTCGCGCGCTACCGTCTGGGCGATTTGCCCGGTGCGGTGGACGACGAGAGCGCGGCCCTCGCGCTCTCGCCCAACGATGCATTCGCCTACCGGAATCGCGGGCTCGCGCTGCTCGCGCTCAAGCAGTACGACAAGGCCGTCGCCGACGAGCGCGCGTCGCTGACGATCGAGCCGAACAGCGCGATCGCGTACGAGGCGATCGGCGACTCGTTCGCCGCGCTGGGGCGCGCCGGCGACGCGATCGACGCGTATCGCAACGCGCAGCGCCTGGATCGCTCCAACGCGTCGCTGCAGCGCAAGATCGACGCACTCGCGGCGCCGGCGAAGACCGCCGCGCTCCTCGTTCCGGCGCGCTTCTTCACCGGCGCGGCCCGGCGTCCGACGCTCGCCCCGCTCACCGTCGCCGATCTTCCGTCGATCGTCTACACCCGCCTCGACGACGATTCGAAACCGCCGCCCGGGCCGGGCGGGGGACCGCCGGCTCCGCGCCCCACGCCGGCGCCGAACGCCGACGTGCATCGTCCCGCGACCGATCCGGGAGGCGTCGGAGCAAAACCGGTTCTGCCGCCCCGCCGCGCCCGCGACAAAGCCGACCAGCGGTTCCCGCCGTGACGCAGAGCCGTCGTACCGTCGTCGGAGTGGGGATGACGCTCCTGGTCGGCATCCTGCTCTCGATCGCCGCGTACTCGTTCGCCGTCGACGCGACGGGCGGGTGCCGCATCGACCGCAGCAAGCACGTCCGCTGGGACGTCGTTCCGTTCGCGCAGCGCGTGCAGATTGCGCTGGGGATCGGCAACAGCGCGACGCCGCCGTATGCAGTCGCGGTGAACGATCCCGAGGTTCCGGCCGGGACGATCGGCGTCGAGCTGGTGCGGATGCGCAGCGGACCGATGGCTGGAAAACTCGACTCGCTGGCGGTTGCCGCCGTGCTGTTCGCCGCTTTCGGGCTGTTCATCTTGTGGTGGGGGCGCGACATGCCGTCGCTGTGGCTCGGGCTGTTCTGCGCCGCATACGCGCCTGGACTCTCCGCATTTTACGGTCCGCTTCCCGAGGGCGCGATGCTCGCCGCGTGGACGCTCGCGAACGTCCTCGCGTACGTCGCCGCCTTCGCGCTCTACGCGATGGCGGAATCGTTCGCGCTCGCGTCGGTTGCGCAGGACGGACGCGTGCGGCAGGCGATCCTCGTCGCGCGCGGTGTGGTGATCGCCGGGCTCGGCATCGGTCTGCTGGGGACGCTTGACGAAACCTTCGCGCCGATCGTCGACCGCGTCGACGCGCCGGCGCTCGTCCATTGGCTGCACGCTGCCGGCAACGACTTCAGCGAGATCGCGGTGAAACTCATCGCGCCCGTCGTCCTGCTCGCCGTCGCGTGGCGGCTCGCGCGCGACCCGGACGAGCGGCAAAAGAACGCCATCATCTTCGCGACGGTCGTCACCGCGCTCTCCGGCGTCGCCTTGTCGCTGATGACGGAACTGGGGCGCGGCGCTTCACCGGGATTCGAGACCTCGTGGTTCACGCTGCTGGCGATCCCAATCGGATTCATCATCACGATCCCGACCTACAAGGTCGTCGACGTGCAGGTCGTGGTCAAGCGCATCCTGATCGTCGCGACGATGACCGCCATCGTCGGCGCGGCGATCGCCGGCAGCGAACTGCTGGTCGAGCGTTGGGCGGATCCCATGCTCCAACGCTGGGCCGCGCACGGAACGGCGGCCGCCGAGCCGGCGCCCCGACCGCATTCCGGCTGGGAAGTCGCGCTCCAATTCGGCGTCGCGTTCGTCATCGTGCTGACGTTCGGGAGCGTCCATCATTGGCTCGAAGAGACGTTCAAGCGGATCATCTTCGCCAAGCGCGACCGCGGCATCGCCGATCTGCACGCCTTTGCCAGCCGCCGCGCCGGCGTCATCACGCTGCGCGCTAGCGTGATCGCGCAGGCGCTCGCGCTCGTTCACGATGCGCTGTGCGCGCGCGCGGTCGCATTCTACGAACTGCGCGACGCGGCGTTCGAGCGCGCAGACGCGCGCGGCCCGGCCGCCGCGGCACGGATCGGGATCGACGATCCGGTCGCGGTGGCGCTGCGCAGCGACCAGGAGCGTGTCGACCTGCGGCGTCTCCACGGCGAGCCGAGCGCGCTGGGCCGCGAAGGTTTTGCCTTCCGGCTCGCCGTGCGCGGGCACGTAAACGCGATCCTGTTCGTCGGCGGCCGTGACAGCGCGACGGACGGCGCCTACGAGATCGACGAACTCGAAGCGGTGAGCGACGTCGCGCGCGGCGTCGCCGACGCGCTCTTCAGCCTGCGCGCCGCGGAGACCGCGGCGTTCCTCGGCGAGGTCGCCGACGGCAGCATCTCCGGCGCGCGTGCGGCCGTGCGCGCCGCACAATTGCGCGATGAGGGCGTCGATCCCGCGCTCTTCACGCCGCGCCTCCCCGCCGAGCCGCCGGCAGCCGCCGACGAAACGCCGGCTGTCGCGGGGCGGGTGCGCGCCGTGGGGCGCGGAACACCGCACGCGTGAGCGCCGCCGACGATTCGAAACGGGCCGTGGGGTTTGCCGCGGTCGACCGCTATGTGCGGTCGGGGATGTGCGTGGGTCTGGGGACGGGGACGACCGCGCACTGGGCGATCGAGCGCGCCGGCGAGCGCGTCGCTGCCGGCGACGCGCTGACCGCCGTCGCGACGTCGCACGCCACCGAAGCGCTGTGCCGCGAACGCGGGATCCCGCTGGTCCCGTTCGCCGGCCGCGAGATCGACGTCGCGATCGACGGCGCCGATGAAGTCGCCGGCGACTGGTCGCTCACGAAAGGCGGCGGCGGCGCGCTCTTCCGCGAGAAAGCCGTCGCGCTTGCGGCGCGCACGTTCGTCGTCATCGTGACGCCGGAGAAACTCGTCAAACGCCTCGGCGCGTTCCGCACGCCGGTCGAAGTCGTGCCGTTCGCCGTCGAGTACGTCGAGCGTGCGATCGCGTCGGCGTTCGGCGCGCAGGTGGTGCGGCGCGGCGGCGATCCGCCATTCCTCACCGACAACGGCAACGCGATCCTCGATTGCGCGTTCGGGGCGATCGGCGACCCCGCCGCGCTCGACGGCGAGCTCCGCGGCATCCACGGCGTCGTCGCGACCGGCCTTTTCTCGAACGATCTCACCGACGCCGTGCTGGTCGCCGAACCGGACGGCGTGCGCGAACTCACGCGTCGTTCGCCTCGATAGCGAGACAAGGACGAGAGGGGGTCCTGCCGGAAAGCGTGCCGCATCCCACTTTCATCTCGGGAGGCACTCATGCGTAACTTTCTTTCATCTCTCGCGGCCGCGGCGTTCATCGTCTCGCTCGGCACAAGCTCGGCGCTGGCGGATGCCGGCGGCAACATGAAGGGTCACGGCAACGGCGCGATGATGGGGTCGATGGCGAAGACGACCTGTCCGAAGGGCTCCGTCTACGTTCACGGCTACATGAAAAAAGACAAGACGATGGTCAAGGGCTACTGCCGCAAGAAGGGGATGAGCAAGTAGCACCCGCGTGAACGAGCCCTCGCCGAACGGCGGGGGCTCGTTTCCTTGTTAGACCGGTCCGATGCCCTTCGCGTCCATCGTGCGCAGCCGCTCTGCCATCGTACGCATCACTTCGATCGCAAAAAAGGGTGTGTTCTGCACGAGATACGTGAAGCGCCGCGTATTGATCGGCGCGACCTTCGAGGCTTCCTTCGCCGTTGCGGTCGCGCTGCGTTCGCGTCCGTCGACGATCGCCATTTCTCCGAAGATCCCGCCGGGGGCGACGGTCGCGACGACCGTTCCATCCGGGAGGATGATGTCGACCGAACCTTCGACGACGACGTACATCGCGTCGCCCTGGTCGCCCGCACTGAACACGACCTCGCCAGCTTTCAACGCACGGAGCGACGGGTCGTTATGGAACATGTCAAGATTCGCCATCTCGATCTCCGGACGTGAGTGCCGCTGGTGCTGAAGATGCGCCGAGGCGCCGAGCGGTTTCGACCGCCGCGAGCCCGTCGGCTGCTCCCAGTTCGAAGACGCGATCGATATCGGCCTGCCTGCCGAACGCGAGCGAGGCGAGCCGGAGGGGGACGGTCGGGCCGATCACCCGCAGATCGACGAAGCGTTTTCCCTCCGGGGCGCTCCCGTGATGGACCTGTTCGTTGACGGCGCGCGCGAACTTCAATTCGAGTTCGAGGATGTGTTCGGCGACGATGTCGTGGACCGTTGCGGCCAGATGCCCGAGCGTCGGGACCCTGCGGTCGCGATACTGCAGACCGCTGTGCTGTAGCAGGATGACGGTGACGTGATCGGCTCCGGCGTCGATTGCCTGGCGGATCGGGGCGTTGTTCGAAAGTCCGCCGTCGGCGAACTGCGCCGGCGTCCCATCTTCCAGCGTCACGCTCACCGGCGCGAAGGCGCCGGGCAGAGCGGACGAGGCGCAGAGCGCGTCGAGGACGTTCGCATCGGTCAGCCGGTGCGCGTCGGCTTGCGCGGCGAAGTACGCGCGCTCCCGTTCGGCCGCGTCGTCCCCGCGAAATAGCGCGAACGATGCATTGCCGCCGCGGGTCAGATCGGTCACTCCGACGATCATGGTCCGCTTGATCGCCGCGACCGACGCGTACGGCCGAAGGAGTTCGCGCATCGGCGTCTGGTCGTAGAAGCCGAGCATCGAGCGCAGTTCCTTGAGCCGTCCCAGCGCGGAGAGCGTGCGCAGCAGACCGCGCACCGGATGACGGCGCACCGCGAGCAGCGACGCCAGCGGCTCGGCCGTTCGCAGCACGTGGGCGCCGGCGATCGAGCGCCAGAGCGTTTTGAGCAGGTCGGGGCGGTCGAGCGCGACGGGAAGTCCGTTGAGCGCGCCGACCGACGAACCGCAGACGATGTCGAACGACTCGGCGGCGAGCAGTGATTCCAGCACGCCGGCCGCGTACACGCCGCGCGCAGCGCCGCCGGTCAGGACGAGCGCGCGCCGCAGCGCACGTTCGGATTCAGATCGCATAGTTCCACGTGTTCCAGAAGGTGGTGACGGCCGAGGCTGGCGCGTATCCTTGCAGATCGTCGTTCGCGATGTCGAAACGCCGGGAGAACCACATCGTGAACTCCGGAAGTTCGGCGGTCACGATGTGCTGGATTCGTGTGTAGGCCTTCGCGCGTGCCGCGCGGTCGAAGGTTCCGAGCGCGATCGCTTCCTGCGCGTCGACCTCGCGATTGCAGTAGCGAAAGGTGTTGTAGCCGTGGGGCGGCCACTCGCTGCACAGGTAGAGCGCGGAGTCGTCGGGATCGGCGCCGGCGACCCACGAGGAGAATTCGACGTCGTACTTGCCGGTCTGCACGATCCCGCCCTCACCGAACGATGAGAACATCAGCGCCGAAGCGTACGTCTTCACCTCGGCGTCGATTCCGACGTCGCGCCATGCCGATTGCGCCAGCACGGCAAGGCGTGCGGCGGTGGCGCTGCCGGTCGTCGAGGCGATCTCGACGCGCAGACGCCGGCCGTTCTTCGACCGGATTCCATCGGAGCCGAGTTTCCAACCGGCGCGATCGAGGATGGCGCGGGCCTGAGCCGGATCGTACGGGATCGAGCGCAGTCCTCGCGCGTGCGCCCAGGAGAATGACGGCTGATCGCCCTCGCCGAGCAGGTTGACCCCGAAGGTGATTTTGTCGATGAGCGTTTTGCGGTCGGTGGCGTAGGCGATCGCGCGGCGCACGGCCGGGTCCGACATGACGGGACGCTTGGTGTTGAACCCGAGCCGCGAGTACTGCGCGAACGGTGTCAAGATCACGTGCGTCCCTTCGATGTGCGACGCGATCGGATAGTTTGTCGACGACGCATTGTACCACAGATCGATTTCGTGCGTGCGCAGGCTGGTCGCGAGCGTGTTCTCATCGGGGATCGCGCGGTACTGAATCTCGCTCAACTTCGGGCGGCCGCGCCAGTAGTGAGGATTGGCAGTCATGCGCAACATTTGTCCGCGATGCCACTCCGCGACGATGAAGGGACCGGTGCCGATCGGCTTGCTGTTGTACGCAACGCGGTTGAGATCGGGATATCGCGCGAGGAGATGTTTCGGGTAGACGGGGATCGGGACGGCGCCCATCGTGAGGAACGTGTTGACGAAAGGGGCGAACGCGCGCTTCAGATGGACGACGGCAGTGTAGCGATCGGGCGTGTCGATCGACGCAATCACGTCGTAGCCCTGGCGCGAGCCGACGTTGTTGTTCGGGTTCATCACCGCGTGCCAGGAAAACGCGACGTCGCCGGCAGTGAACGGCGCACCGTCCTGCCATTGCACGCCGCGGCGCAGACGGTACGTGATCGTGCGTCCGTCCTTCGCGATCCCGCCGTTGGCGAGGGTCGGCTCGACGGCCGCAAGTTCGGGGACGAGCACGTTGCGATCGCTCAGGTTGAACAGATAGCCCGCCCAGAACATCGACAGGTCGACGCTGACCTGGTACGCGCTGACCAGCGGACTGAGCGAATCGGGATCGTTCAAGCTCGCGAAGCGCAGGACGCCCGGCTTCGTCCACGGATGGCGCGCGTGGAGGCCGCTCGCCGGCGCCGTACTCGCGCCGGGCGGCGGCGCCAGCGCGCGATCGACCGGCTGTCCGCAGCCCGAGAGCACAAGGATCGACGCAAGGAACGCAACCCAGCAGCGCTTCACGCAGGGCAGGTTCGCGCTTGCTCGACCGGCTACTGCCGTGCCTATTCCGCTTCGGGCGAGACCGCGAGCAGCGCCAGGTCGTCGATGATCCGGCCGCGCGTGAACCGCGCGACGTGCGCCAGGATCGTGTCGGCGAAGCGTTGCGGGTCCGACGAATCCGCCTCCGCGAGCCAGCGTGCCAGCGTCTCGGCGCCGACAAACTGCCGCTCGGGCGAGCGCGCCTCGGTCAGGCCGTCGGTGGCGAGGATCAGCATTTCGCCCGGCGCGAGACGCGTACGCGCGGCCGCGAACGGCAGGCCCAAGCCGACGATTCCCCCGGTCGGCGCGAGCATCACCACCTCCGCGGAGCGCCGGATCCAGCACGCTTCGTGTCCCGCGTTGGTGTAGGTCAGCGACGCGTCCCGCCGGTCGTGGATCCCCACGAAAAGCGAGACGAACGACTCCGGCGCCAAGTTCGCTTCGCGATACAGCACGTCGAAGCGGCGCACGATCTCGTCGGGCGCGAGCGACTCGCTCGCGAGCGCGCGCATCGCGTAGCGCACGAACGTCGTGTCGACTGCGGCCGTAAGCCCTTTGCCGCTGACGTCGGCGACGAGGATGAGGGTACGGTGGTCGTCGAGCCGGTACACGTCGTAGACGTCGCCGCCGACGCGCGCTCCGCGCGTCGCGGACCGGTACGCCGTCGCGACGCGTAGGTGCGGCGGCGTCACCAGACGCGCCGACGCGGCGTTCTGCAACGCCTCGACGACGCCGCGATCGCGGTCGAGCTCATGACGCATCTGCGCGATGATGGTGATGAAGAACAGCACTTCCAGCGCGATGACCGCCGTCGCGCCGATCGCGGCCGCCGTTGCGGTGCGGATCGTGCCGTCGCGGCGCGCGATCGCGGCCGCGTAGCGCTTGTCGAGGCTGTCGCGAATCGGAACGATGTCGGCGCGAAAGCGGTCGGTGAGTACTTTTCCTTCGACGGAGCGCCCGCGGTCGAGCGGCTTTCCGGCTGCGACAGGCTCGGCGATCTCGCGCAGCCAGGTCGCGTTGACCCGGCGCATGTCGTCCAGCGCCTGGTCCTCCGCACCGTGGCGCCCGTCGTCGCCCAGACACGATTGGAGCATCGCGAATTGTTCGCGCATCGCGCTGCGCGCCGCGGTGTACGGATCGAGAAACTCGGGCGCGCGCGTCGACGCGTAACCGCGGATCCCCGTCTCCTCGTCGACCTGGGCCTGCAGCGCCGCCGCGACCGCAAGCTGACCTTGGCGGATACGCGCCACGTCTTTGTTGATCGTCGTAAGGTTCCGGACGATCCCGAGTTCACCGACCAACGCGATCGAGAGAGCGATCGCGATCAGACCGAACAGCAGAATCACACCCCGGAACGAGAACAGCGTTCGGAGCATGGGGCCTCTGTCGTTATACGGAGCGCACGAGGCCTCCCGGTACCGAAGTCCTGGCCGGAGTCGCGCCGCTCACGATGTGATCAGCCGGCGAAGGCCTTTTCGCGCTTGCGCGCTTTGAGCCGCTCGCTTTCGTCGAGGATCCGCTTGCGCAGGCGGATCGACTGCGGCGTGACCTCGACGAGCTCGTCGTCCTCGATGAACTCGATCGCGCGCTCGAGCGACATCTCTTCGGCCGGCGGCATCCGGAAGTTCTCGTCGGTGCCGGCGGCGCGCATGTTGGTGAGCTTCTTCGCGCGCGCGACGTTGATCGCGACGTCCTTGTCGTCGTTGGCGCGGCCCACGATCATCCCTTCGTAGACCTCGACGCCGGGATCGACGAAGAAGCGTCCGCGCTGTTCGAGTCCCATGAGCGCGTACGCGGTCACGGTCCCGGTGTCGCTGGTGACGAGCGCCCCGTTGGAACGTCCGGGGATGTCGCCGGCCAGCGGCTGATGCGTGTAGTAGACGTGCGACATCACCGCGGTGCCGCGCGAGAGCGTCAGCAATTCGCCGCGCAGTCCGAAGATCGCGCGCGTCGGCATCGTGTACTCGAGGCGCCGCGTCTCGCCGACCGTGATCATGTTCGACATCTGCGCGCGACGCCGGCCGACCGATTCGATCACCGCCCCGGCGTAATCTTCGTGGACGTCGATCACCACGTACTCGACCGGCTCCATCTTCACGCCGTCCTTCTCGGTGATGATGACGCGCGGCTTGCTCACGGCCAGTTCGTAGCCTTCGCGGCGCATCGTTTCGATCAGGATCGAGAGATGGAGCTCGCCGCGGCCGCGCACTTCGAACGTGTCGGCCGACTCGGTGTCGGAGACGCGCAACGCGACGTTCGACTCGAGTTCGCGCATCAGCCGCTCGCGGATCTGGCGCGAGGTCAGATACTTCCCTTCCTTGCCGGCGAACGGCGAGGCGTTGACCATGAAGAACATCGAGACCGTCGGCTCGTCGACCGCGATCGCATCGAGCCCTTCGGGAAGCGCCGCGTCGGCGATCGTATCGCCGATGTTGAGCCCCTCGATCCCCGAGACGCAGATGATGTCGCCGGCGGTCGCTTCCTCGATCTCGATCCGCTCGAGTCCGTGAAAGCCGAGGATCTTCGTGAGCCGCAAGCCGCTCTGCACGTGGCCGTCGCGCGCGACCTTGGCGATCGGCGCGTTGACCTTCGAACTCCCGCGAAAGACGCGCCCGATCCCGATTCGCCCCACGTAGCGGTTGTGGTCGATCGCGGAGATCAGCATCTGGAAGCCGCCGTCTTCGGCGGGCGCCTCGGGGACGTGCTTGGTGATCGTGTCGAACAGCGGCTCGAGGTTCTCGCTCTCGTCTTCCAGCGCGTACTTCGCGATGCCGGCCTTGCCGTTGGCATAGACCACCGGGAAGTCGGCCTGCTCGTCGGAGGCGCCGAGTTCGATGAAGAGGTCGAACACCTCGTTCACGACTTCGCTGGGACGGGCGTCCTTGCGGTCGATCTTGTTGATGACGACGATCGCCCGCAGATCGAGTTCGAGCGCCTTGCGCAGCACGAACCGCGTCTGCGGCATCACCCCTTCGGCGGCGTCGACCAAGAGAACGACCCCTTGCACCATCTGCAGCACGCGTTCGACCTCGCCGCCGAAGTCGGCGTGGCCGGGCGTGTCGACGATGTTGAACTTGACCCCGTTGTGGTCGATCGCCGTGTTCTTCGCGAGGATCGTGATCCCGCGCTCGCGTTCGAGCGGGTTCGAGTCCATCGCACGCGCCTCGACGTGCTGGCCTTCGCGATAGATCCCGCTCTGGCGGAACATCGCGTCCACGAGGGTGGTCTTGCCGTGGTCGACGTGGGCGATGATCGCGACGTTGCGGATGTCGGGCCGGGTTCTCACAAGCGCCTAGTGTATCACATCCCGCCTCCGGACGCTCGTCAGGCCGAGCCGGCCCCGCGTCACGCTCATATGATGGGGTAGGGGGATGACTCGAACGAATCATCCCCCTACGCGGTGTCGAGCGCCGTCGTCACGCCTGGGCCCAAGAGCCCGTAGCTCAGATTGGCGCTCGCACCAACCTCCAAGCGATCAGCCGAACGGAATCGTGGGCCGTCTGCGACGAGCCCGTATGCATGAGCCTGGTAAGATGATCGCTACGCCGGAACCTAGAGGGAAATCCTGCGATGAGCATGTTGGGCGTCGATATCTCTAAGGACACGTTCCACTGCTGCTTGCAACGCGGCGAGAAGCGCAGTGAGGCGAGTTTTGAGAACACGCGAACCGGCTTCAGAGAGCTTCGCAGTTGGTTGCGCACGCATCGCGCCCGCGAGGTTCATGTGTGCATGGAGTCAACCGGGCCGTATTGGCGCAACTTAGCGGCGAACTTGCACAAAGCGAAAATCCGGGTGAGCGTGGTGAACCCGACGCGTACGGCATATTTTGCGAAGAGCCGTTTGCTGCGGACCAAGACCGATGCGGTCGACGCTCGAATGCTGGCCCAATTCTGCGCCTCCGAGCGCCCCGCGCTCTGGGAGCCTGATAGCGACGAAATCCTGTCCCTGCGCGGTTTGCTGGCGTATCGCGACCAGCTCATCGCGCAGCGTATTGCCCTTACGCAGATCGTGCAATCCGTCGCCGTCGGAGCAACGCTGCTCAAAATGAACGAAACGCATCTGGTCGGTATCGCGGAGATGGTCAAGCAGATCGAGTCGCAGATCCAAGGTGTTCTTTGCTCGGATGTCACGCTAAGCCGGAACGCGCAGCTTCTTCAGACCATACCAGGCGTCGCGTCCTTGACAGCGGCAAACGTGCTTGCGGAGTTGCCGGTGCATCGGCTCCATAGTGCCAAAGCCGCAGCGGCGTATGCCGGCCTTACGCCGGCAGAGCGGCAGTCCGGGACCTCGGTGAAGGGCAAGCCGCGCATTTGCAAGACAGGCAACGCGAAGCTCCGGCGGGCACTCTACATGGCTGCCCTGACGGCAAAGCGCAAAGTCCCGGCCTTCAAGGAGCTCGCCGATCGCCTCGAAGCGCGCGGTAAGAGCGGCAAGCAAATCATCGTGGCGGTGATGCACAAGCTCGTGCGCCTGGCTTACTCGCTACTCAAGAATCAGCGGCCCTATCAACCCGTATCGGCTTGACGGCGGACACGGAATCTGAGCTTGTCGAAGCGCAGCCGGCTCTTGAGACTTTCTTGAGCCCGGCGGCGGGCGGCTTTGAGCGTGCTTTGAGCGACGAACCGGGGTCGGCGGTGCTACGGTCGCCGCGTGTTCGCCTCGCTTCGCGCCCTACTGATCGTTGTTGCCCTGGCGCTCGCTCCGCTTGCCTTGCTGATTCCGGCCGCGGCCGCCACCACGCTTCCGGCCGGCCCGCTCGCCCTGCGCCGGGCCGCATCGCCGCTCCCGCTCGAGCCGTCGCTCGCCGACACCCGCTGGGCCGACGCGCTCACCGACGGCCGGTTCACCAACCTCGCCACCCGCGCCGCGGCCGCCGGGACGACGCGGGTCGCGTTCTTCTACGATGACCGCGCGATCTACGTCGGGGTGCAGGCGGAGCAGACCGCGCCGGTTGTCGCCTCCCAGCCGGCCGACGAGATCGGCTTCGGCACCGACGACTTCGTCGGCTTCGAGATCGACACGGCCGGAAACGGCGAGCGCGTCTACCTCTTCGCCGTCACGCCGCGCGGGACGCGCTACGCGTTTGCCCGCGAGTCGACACGCTACAAGCCCGAGTGGGGCGCCGCCGCGGCCTCGACCGCGACCGGCTGGAACGCCGTGATGCGGATTCCGTACGGCGCGCTCAAACTCGCCGGCGACGGATTCCAGCACTGGAAGATCAATCTCGTGCGCAACGTCGCGGCGACCGCGGAGCACGATACGCTCGTCTACACGCCGCTGATGGCCGACGCGACGGTTCCGACGTTTCCGAACTACGCGTTCGACTGGCGGTTCTGGCCGCCGGTCGACGGCGTCGCGCTGCGCGGCGCGGTGCCGCGCCCGAAGCCGCGCGCCGAAGTGTACGGTCTCGAGTCGGCGGGGACCGATCGCGACGCCGTCGTCACGCCCGCCGGCACGACGGTCCGCCGCGCGCCGCGCGCGGGGGGGGGCGACGTCGTCGTTCCGCTCGATCCGACCACGAGTTTTCGTCGGCGCCTTCTCGCCCGATTTCTCCAACGTCGAGATCGACCAGCTGACGATCGCGCCGCAGCAGTTCCAGCGCGCGCTCACCGAGTACTGGCCGTTCTTCGCGCAGGGCGCGGCGTACGTCAACGCCGCGCTCGAAGTCTACCAGCCGAATCTCCCGCCCGAGGTGCTGTTCTACTCACCGAACATCGCCGCGTTCGACCGCGGCTTCAAGGTCGTCGGGAGCAAGGGAACGACGTCGTTCGGCGCGCTCGAGGTGCGCGGCAGCGATCCGCAGACCGGCGCCGCGTTCGACGATCTCGCGTTCGGCATCCACCAGCGGCGTCCGAGCAACACGTTCGCGTGGTGGGCGGACGGCGCGTTCGCCGGACGTGAAAACGGCGTCGACCGCAGTTATGAAGTCGGCGCGTTCGGCCGTTCGCTGGCGAGCGGACTCGTCTACAGCGCGATGCACGCGCAGGAGACGGGACCGACGGTGACGCGCCCGAGCGAAGCGCAGAAGAACGCGGCGTTCATCGACCTGCAGAAACCCGGGATGGAAGCGAACCTCGGCTCCCTCGACACCGGGCCGCAGTTTGCGCCGGTCGCGGGCTTCACCAACCTCGCCGACGTTCGCGGACCGTATTTCTCGCTGGATCTGAACCGCTCGCCGAAACGCGGAGCGATCAAGTTCGCGGATCTCTATCTGAACTTCGACCGTTGGCGCGACCGCCGCAACAACGTGCACGACGCCGACGCCGACGCGTACCTGACGCTGAAGATGCGCTCGCCGCTCGCGTTCTACCTCAACGATCAATTGGGCTCGCTGCGTACCTACGAGGGCGACGGCTTCAGCGGCGGCCCGCACGGCTACCGCGACGCCCAGGTGCTCCCGTTCAAGACCTGGAGCATCGGCGCGGGCTACGGCGAGGGGCCGCCGAGCTCGTTCCGCACCGATTGGCAGCAGGGTCCGTTCGGGGCGTTCTTCCGCAGCAGCGCTCGGCGACGGTGACGCGCTCGCTCGGCCGCGCAAGCCTCTCGATCGACTACGCGGCGACGCACGAACGGCCGCCCGCGGGCGCCGCGGACGGCCAGCAGCTGCGGCGCTACGCGCTCGCGCTGCCGCTCGGCCGCGACGGAAACGCGACGCTCGCGTACCGCGACGTGAGCGGCCGCGGCGGCTTCGCGAACCCGGGGCGGAACCTTGCCGGATCGCTGCGCAAGCGCTTCGCCAACGGCAACGAACTGTTCCTGAACTACGGCCCGCCGGCCGCCGACAAGACCCTCGACCGCTGGATCCTCAAATATCTCGTGCGGCTCGGAGGCGCGCTCTGAGACGTTTGTCGAACCACGGTGGTTACGACGGGCGTGCGCCTCTCGTTCCCGCCGTTCTCCTTCGACCGCGACGAGCGTGTGCTGCGGCGTGACGGTACCAACGTGCCGCTGCCGCCCAAGGCCGCGCAAGCCCTCGCGCTGCTGCTCGCGGAGCCCGGCGCGCTGGTCGCCAAACAGATGCTGCGCGACGCGCTGTGGCCCGAAGGCTTCGTCGAAGACGGCAACCTCACGCAGACGATCTACGTCATTCGCCGCGCGCTCGATCCCGGCGGCGACGGTCGCGCCTTCATCGAGACGATCCCGCGGCGCGGTTATCGTTTCGTGCCGCCGGTGACGACGGAATCCGCGCCGGAGCGCGCGCGCGTCGCGCGGTTCGCGTTTGCGCTGCGGACGCTCGCCGGCGCGGCGGCGATCGCCTTCACATTCGGCGGCGTCTCGATCGGCGGCGACGCGGCGCGCGCGTACGCGCTCGGCCGATTCACCTGGAACAAACGTACCGAAACGGCGACGCGCGCGAGCATCGCGCATTTCCGCGCGGTCATCGCGCTCGCGCCGAACGATCCGCGCGGCTACGCCGGCCTCGCCGACGCGTACGGCGAGGCGGGCGATTGGGGATTTCCCGCGATCGCCCCTGCCGCTGCGGCTTACGGCGCGGCCGAACGCTACGCGCGCGCCGGCGCTGGCGCGCGATCCGCGCTCGGGCGAAGCGATCGCGACGCTCGGACGCGTCGCGCTGCTGCGCGACGGCGACGTCGACCGCGCGGAAGCGCAGCTTCGCACCGCGATCGCGTACGCGCCCGATCACGCGCCCGCGTACGAGATGCTCGGCATCGTGCGCCTCTATCGAGGCGACGCCGCGGGCGCGCAGGCGGCACTGCGCCGCGCGACCGAACTCGACCCGCTCAGCCCGATGAATCTGGTGTGCTACGGAAAATCGCTGTACTACGGGCGCCGGTACGGCGAAGCGCGCGCCGCGCTGCGGCAGCTCAACGACCTCGACGCCGCCAACCTCGGTGCCGGCGAAGTGCTCGCGCTGACCGATCTCGAGCTCGGACTCGCCGACGAAGCGCGCGCGGCGATGCGCTCCATGGCGTCGTCGCATCACGAAGGCGAAAAGCGCGAGTACATCGCGATGATGAGCGCGCTGGTCGACACTCGCACCGGTCGCGCGCCGCGCGTCCTCCCCGATTTGCGGCCGCGCGCGAACGCGCACGTAGATACGTCGACCGCATCGGCGCTGTGCCTGGCGCTCGGGCGGCGCGACGCGGCGATCGCGTGGCTGGAAATCGGGATGCGCGACCGCGCGCGCAGCGAGCGCGGGCTCATCGCGCTCGACCCGCGGTTGGCGAGCCTGCGCGGCGACCAGCGCTTTAAGGCGCTCGTCGCCGGCATCTCCTAGCCGGCGGGGGTTCCCGTCAAGAAGGCGACGGTCAACGCGAAGGATCGCCGCCACGCGGCGACAACCTCGGCCGCACCCACCTTGCAGCATGCGGTCCAGCGCCCGGTCCGCGATTCGCCCCGCAGGTGGGACATGGTTTGGGCGATGTCGACGTTGCGTTCGCGGGCGAGCAGGGTGAGAAGGTCGGGGTCGTTCATCGCGCGCCTAGCTTTCGCGTAGTGGTCAAAGCGTTGTTGATATGCTACATTGTAGACCCGGAGCATGAAGTACGTCAAGTGCATTTGACCGATTACCCCGACCCGTCGCTGCAGCTCGCGATCGACTTGGTCAACACCGACCACGCGTCGCGCGCGCGCGAAATGATGCCCGACCTCGCGGCGGCGCGCGCGTTCCTTGGGGCGCACGGGATCGACGACGCGTTCGGCGAGGCCGACCTGCCGCGGCTGCGCCAACTGCGCGCCGCGCTGCGCGGGGTGTTCGAAGCCGGTGAGACCCGGGCCGCGGCGGAGCGGGTGAACGCGATCCTGGCCAGTTACCGCGCGGCCCCGAAGATCACGTTCTGCGACGGCGACGGGGACGCGCCGGCGCGGCTCGAGCCGGACGTCTGCGGCGACGCCGTCGACTACGTCGGCGCGGCGGCGGGTCTCGCGCTCGCGCGAGTTCTGTGCGACGCCGGGGCGGAACGCCTGGGGGTCTGCTCGTCGGAGACGTGCCGCGACGCGTTCGTCGACGTCAGCAAGAACTGCCGCAAGCGGTTCTGCGGCAGCGACTGCGCGCGGATCACCAGCGTCCGCAATTTTCGCAAACGCGCCCGCACGAAGGCGTCCGCGTGAAGGTCGCCGTCGTCGGCGCGGGGCCGGCCGGCGCCGCGGCCGCGGTGACGTTCGCGCGCGCCGGCGCCGAGGTGACGCTGTTCGAGCGCGCGCGCTGGCCGCGGCCGAAGACCTGCGGCGACGGGGTGACTCCCGACGGGATCGGCGCGCTCGCCGCCCTCGGCGTCGCGATCCCCGATGATGCTCCCCGCTGTCCCGACGCGACGGTCGTTTCGCCGGGCGGCGCGCGCGCCGTCGGCCGCTGGAACGGCGCCGCGACCGTGATTCCGCGGATCGCGCTCGATGCGGCGATCGTCGACGCGGCGCTCGCCGCCGGCGCGGTGCTGCACGACGGCTGCACGGTCGCCGCACTCGATCCCGACGGCACCGTCGCGACCGCGAAGAGCAGCGCGCGCTTCGATGCGGTCGTGCTTGCCGAGGGCGCGACCGGAGGCCTCGCGACGGCGCTGGGGTTCGGAGCGCTCGAAGAGCGTCAGGTCGCAGTGCGCGGGTACGCCGGCGCGGTGACGGACCTGCAGCCGACGTACAACGTCGTCTACGATCGCGCGCTCGCGCCCGGTTACGGCTGGGTCTTCCCCACCGCGAAGCGCCGCGCGAACGTCGGGATCTGCGTTCCGGAACGGGCCGCGCGTGTCGCCGGAGGTCCGCGCGCGCTGCTCGACGCGTGGCTGGCGTCGGATCCGACCGTGCGCGCTCTGCTCGGAGAGCGCCCGCAGCTCGACGACGTCCGCGGCGGCGTGATCCCGACCGGGCGCGCGCGCCGCGGCGCCGGACGCATCCTTGCGGCGGGAGACGCAGCGGGCGTCGCCGATCCGCTCTCGGCCGAGGGGATCTCCCAAGCGATCGCGACCGGCGTCGCGGCGGCGCGCGCGCTGATCGACGCCGGCGGCGACGCCTTGCGCGCGCAGGCCGGCTACGCGCCGTCGCTGCGCGATCACGATCGCAACGCGCGTGAAGCTCGCCGCCTGCGCGCGCTCTTCCGCTGGACGCTCGATCCGATGATCGCGCTCGCCGCGACGCGGCCCGCGCTCGCCGATCATCTCGTCTCCGCCGGCTTCACGTTGAAAACCGACGGCCATTGGTTTCACGGCGTGCGCGGCGCGCTGCTTCGCCCGGCGCGCCGCGAGCGCGCGCTGCGGTCGCCTTAGCGCGTCGCGCTCAGCGGCCGAACCGCCGCTCGCGGTTCGCGTACGCGTCGATCGCGCGGTGCAGGGACGTCGCGTCGAATTCCGGCCACGGATCGGGCGTCGCCCACAGCTCCGCGTACGCCGACTGATACAGCAGAAAGTTCGAGAGCCGCAGTTCGCCGCCGGTGCGCACGACCAGATCGGGATCGGGCAGGCCCGCCGTCCACAGCCGCGCGGCGATCGCATCTTCGTCGATCTGCTCGGGAGCGATGCGTCCGGCGGCGACGTCGCGCGCGAGGCTGCGGCACGCATCGCGCAGTTCGGTGCGCGCGCCGTAGTCGACGGCGATCGTGAGCAGCAGCGCCGACCCGTGCGCCGTCACGTCTTCGAGGGTGCGGAACGCCTCGACGACCGCGCGCGGAAGCCGATCGCGCCGTCCGATCACGCGCACCTGCACGCCGCGCGCGGCGAGCGCCCCCGCCTTCTCGCGCGCGAAGCGTTCGGCCAAACCGAAGAGCCCCGCAACTTCGCCGCCTTCGCGGCTCCAATTCTCTTCGCTGAACGCGTAGACGGTGAGCATCGCGATTCCGGCGCGCAGCGCGCCGTCGACCGCGCGTTCGAGCGCGCCGATGCCGCGGCGGTGGCCTTCGAGCGCGGGCAGGTTGCGCGCGCGCGCCCAGCGCCGGTTGCCGTCCATGATGATCGCGACGTGTCGCGGTGCGCCGGTGAGCGCGGGTGCGCGTTCGATCATGTCTGCGGTGCCAGCCGTGCCGACGCCGATTCCGCTTCGCGCTGCACGCCCCGCACGACCGCTTCGAGTTCGTCGACGTAGGCGAGGAAACGCGTGCGCCCTTCTTCGGTGATGCGCACGAACGTTGCCGGGCGTCCGCGGCCGCGCACGCGTTCGCTCTCGACGATCCCGACCTCGGCAAGCGCGTGCAGATGACGGTTCAAGTTGCCGTCGGTCAACCCGCACGCATCCTGCAGTTCGGTAAAGCGCATCCCGTCGGGGTTCGCGATCAGACACGCGCAGACGGCGAGGCGTCCGCGCTCGTGAAAGATGCGTTCGAGGCCGGCGAACGCGAACGGCGCGTCGTGCATCTCAGCAGCCCGCACGCGCGTCGCGATCGCGTTCGATCAGCGCGCCGATCGCGAGCTGTCCGCAGCCGAACGTCAGCGGCATCACCCACCACGCGAGCGCGTTCGTGCCGGCGGCGAAAAGCAGGGTCGCACCGGTCGCCGCGAACGCGAGCGCGACGGCGGTGGTCCCGCGCGGCAGCATCGAACGCGAGGAGAGCAGGCCCAGCGCATAACACAGCGCCCACGTCCCCGGCAGCATCCCGAGCTCGTTGTGCGCGAGCAGCGCCGCGGTGAACGCGCCGCCGGCGACGACGGCGGGCGCGATCGCGATCGCGGCGGTGCGAAGTTCGGTGCGCGTGCGCGAGGACCAGTTGTTCGCCAGCCAGACCGCGAGCGCGCCGTAGTTGACCGCCAGCGCGAAGGTGAGGCACGCGATCCAGATCGCGACGTAGCGCGCGCCCTCGGCCGCCGAGGCCGGGTGCGGGACGAAAGCGAGTTGGACGAGCCCGGTCGCGACCGCCGCGACGCCGCTGGCGATCGCGGCCGGACCCGAGAGGCCGCGGAACCGCTGGACGGCCGCGAGGCGGGTGCGGACTTCGTCGAGGTCGGCGATGGCGCGGGTGACGTCCACAGGGGCTCCCATGCGTGGCGAGTGGTCTTGAAAGATACTCTGTGGCGCAAAGAAAACCCTTCGCCGGCCCCGGGCGGAGGTCGCTCGCAGGGGCGCGAACGGACGAGCCCCTTGTGGCGGGTCCTCGGCTTCACGGATGGAGACTCCCGCTGCGCGCGTGGCAGCGCGCAGCGTTTGCGGGCTGGGATGCCGGGCGACCGAGCGATGCGCTGATCGTCGCGACCCCTGGCGCCGGCAAGACGCGGTTCGCGACGCGGGTCGCCCACGCGCTGCTGCGCGACGGCGCCGCCGGCCGCGTGATGGTCGTGGTGCCGCGCGAGCATCTCAAGGCCCAGGTGGCGCGGGCGATGGTCGGCGCCGGGGTCGTCCTCGACCACAAATTCCAGAACGCGCAGCAGCGCCTCGCACGCGACGTTCACGGCGCGGTGGTGACCTACCAGCAAGTCTGCGCGGCGCCGCGACTGTACCGCGACTTGTGCCGCGAGACTGCGCGTGAACACGACGGCGCCGGCGCGGCGATTCTGCTCGACGAGGTGCACCACGCCGGCGACGACGCGACGTGGGGGAAGGCGCTGCGCGACGCGTTCGACCCGGCGACGCACCGTGTCGCGCTCTCCGGGACGCCGTTCCGCTCCGACGGCACCGCGATCCCGTTCGTCCGCTACGATCGTGGGCTCTCGGTCGCCGACTTCGCGTACGATTACGCCGCCGCGCTGCGCGACGGCGTCTGCCGCGCGCTCGTCTTCGCCTTGCACGGCGGAGAGGCCGAGTGGATCGCGCGCGACGGGACCGCGATGTCGGCGACGTTCGAGACCGCGCTGCGCGAGCGTCTGCACCACTCCGAACGCCTGCGCACGATGCTCACGCAGGACGAATGGATCGGCGACGTCCTCACCAGCGCGCACATGCGCCTGCTCTCGGTGCGCGCCGAAGGGCACCGCGACGCGGCCGGACTCGTCGCGGCGATGAGCCAGGATCACGCGCGCGCGATCGCCGCGCTGATGGAGCGGCGCTTGGGCGTGCGCCCCACGATCGTCGTCTCGGATCTCGCCGATGCGTCGGAGCGGATCGCGGCGTTCGCGCGCTCTGCCGATCCGTGGATCGTCGCGGTGCACATGGTCTCCGAAGGCGTCGACATCCCGCGCCTGCGCGTCGGCGTCTACGCATCCAACGTCGTGACCGAACTGTACTTCCGCCAGTTCTGCGGACGGTTCGTGCGCACGGTCGACGGCGTGAACGATCCCGAGGCGTACGTCTTCGTCCCCGACGATCCGCGACTGCGCGAGCTGGCGCGCGGGGATCACGATCGACGTGCGCCACGGGCTGCGCGGACGCGACGCGCGCGACGACGAAACGCTCGCGCTCGACGCGGCGCGCCGCGAAGACGGTGCGAGCGACGCCGGACTGTACGAAGCGATCGCCGCGCGGGCGACCGACGAGCGCGTCGTCGATTTCGGCCCGCTGTTCAACCCCGCCGCGTTCGCGGCGGAGACGTTCGACGGCGCTGCGCCGCAGACCGAACGTCGCGACGACGCGCCCTCCGCGCTCACCAGCGCCGAGCGCAAGGAGTCGATGCGCCGGTCACTGCACGGGCTCGTCACGCGGGTGAGCCAGCGCTTCAACGTCGAGCACCGCAAGGTGCACGCGACGCTCAACCAGCGCGTCGGCGGCAGCGTCGCGACCGCGACCGAACGCGAACTCGATCTGCGCCGGCGCGTCGCCGAGAAGTGGCTCGCGCGCGACCGCTACGACGGCTTGCGCTGAAGCGAACGACCAGGGGGTCGCCGACATTCCTCCCGGGTGCGGGGCGACCGACGTCGAAGCGGCCGGACGTGAACGGCGACGATACGAAGCACAGCGACCCTCTCGACAACCCGGACCTGGTCTCCCACCTCTCCGAGTCGCTGCGCGGCCTGCTGCGCAAGACCGACGACGGCGACGAGGCGGCGCGCAGCGCGGCGCTGCCCGCGGCGGCCGCGATCGTCGATGCATTCGCCGCCGTCGGCCTGCTCGAGTTCGCGTACCTTTCGCCGACGGAGGACGATGACGAAGACGGCCCGATCGCGTGGCTCGAAGCGAGCGAAGCGATCTACGACAAGGAGCGCGACGCGGTCGTGATCGCGGGAAGCGAAGTGCTCGAAGTCTACGACGGGCCGATCACGCTCGAGGATCCGCCGGAGCACGAGACCGACGAGAGCTGAGGCGGCTCAGAGCACCGGGGTCTTGTAGAACAGCGGCGAGACGTGCGCGTCGGGGTCGGCGCGCGCCGCTTCGTCGGCGAGCGCACGGGCGCGCGCCTCGAGCGCGTCGCGCTGCGCGACGATGCGCTTCGCGATCGCCTGCAGTTCCGCCGCTCCGGCGCGGAGCGCATCATATCCGTCGATCCGCTCGCGCGCGTGACGACGCACGAGGTCGTCGATCGTTTTGGGATCGCCGCAGGTGCGGCGCTGCGCGAGGAATTGGCGCTCGAGACGCTGGCGCCACGCGACGAGCGCATCGCGCATCGCGTTGATGCGGCCCCATAAGCGCGGCGCGGGCAGGGTCTCCCACGTCACGTCGGCGGCGGTGACGATCCCGCGCACGTCGAGCAGCAGCCGCATCTCCGCATCGAGCGCGGGATCTTGCAGTCCGGCGATCCGATGGCGGCGCAAAAACGCGTCGAGTGCCGCCAATTCGGTCGCCGCGCGGAGCTGGGCGCGTTCGGCTTCGAACCGCGCGCGCTGCGCGAGCAGACGGCCGTGGAGGCGCGCGAGCGCAGCGCGCCGTTCGGTGAACTCCGCGTTGAGCGCGGCGCGCCGCCACGCATCACGTGCCGCCGCCGCCGCCTGACGCGCGGCGGAACTGCGGCGTTCTCGCACGGTGACGAGGCGCCGCGCATCGGGCCGAAACGCAAGCCCGGCCCACAGATAGAGCGCGGCGACCCCCGGGGCGAGCGCGAACCACGCATGCAGGAAGACGAACATCGCCGCGATCGACAGCACGGCCGCAGCCGCGCCGCCGGCGTACGCCCATCGACGCGTCCGCGACCACAGGTGCAGCGGCACCGCCGGATAGCGCGCGGCGGCGAATGCGGGATCGCGCAGCGGCGGCGGGACGACCGCGGCGATCGTCGTCCATGCGCGCTCGACGTCGGCGTTGGAGATCGTCTTCCAGAAGCTCTCGTCGGCGCGGCGAAGCCGGCGCCGCACGACCGGCGGCGTGAAGTAGTGCAGGCCCCGCCGCTCCAGCGTGCACCACGGACAGCGCGTCGCGTCGACGTGGCGATGGAGCGGGTTGGCGTCGCAGCGCACCGTCGCGCGTTCGAGCGCGGCGAGCGCCGCACGCCACGCCGCCGCGCTGGGACGATCGCAGGGCGCGCCCAGAAACGCGCGCGCGAAATGCGCTTCGATCTCCGGCGTGACCGCGCTCAGGGCGAGGCTGCCGGGCGGCGGGCGCAGACCGCGCCGCCGCGCATCGCCGCCGTAGAAGAACCGGCGCGCCGCGACGTTGGCGCCGATCGCGCCGTTCTCTCCCGTTCCCGGCGGCAGCACGCCCGCGAACGGATGCTTCCCGACGAAGAGCAGTTGGAAGATCATCACCGCCAAGCCGAACAGGTCGTGCTCGGCGGTGCGCTCGACGCGCGAGAGATCGCAGCCCTGCAGTTCCGGCGGCTGATACTCGGGGACGCCGACGTTGCAGCGGAATACCGTCTCGCCGGCGCGGATTTGAAAACTGTCGCAATCGATCAGCTGCGCCGTCGAGTCGCGATGGACGACGACGTTGTTCGAGTTCACGTCACCGATCACGATCCCGCGGTCGTGCATCACCTCGAACGCGCGCGCGAGGTTCGTCGCCGTGTGGATCAGGAACGTCCAGTGCGTGTTCGGGAAGAGGATGCGGCGACGTGCCGGCCCGAGCAGATCGTGCAGCGGATGCCGCGCGGCGATCTTGCGCATCGTGAAGCCGACGGGGCGCGCGCCGTCGAAGAGCAGCGCGCTCGGCCAGGCGGCGACGGTGCGCAGCGCCGGATCGCCGGCGCGCACCATCGCGTCCAGTTTGGCGACTTGTTCGGGCGGGACCGGGCGCGCGTAGACCTTGGCGACGAGGTCGGGCTGCTCGCGCGTGACGTAGACCGCGCCCTCACCGCCCTCGCCGAGTTTCTTGCCGATCGTCAGCGTCGCGCCGGAACCGTCTCGATACCCCATCTCATGTCCCGATCCGGCATCCGATCGCGAGGCACTTGTCGTCGTCGGTGCGAGCGTTGATCGCGTCCGAGCCGAGATAGGCGATCAGCGCGTCGCGCAGCGCCCCGTCGTCGGCCGAGGCGTCGCGGACCGTCTCGACGAGCGGTTCGAAAAAGCGCGGGAAGGCGCTGCGGCTCGCGAACTCGAGCGCCAGCGACTGCAGGCCGTCGGTCAGCGCAACGACGTCGCGCGCCGGCGCGAAGCGCCGCAGGCTCACGTGCTCGCCGGCATCGTCGTCGGTGACGAAGTAGGTGTGATTGGCGTACTCGCCGTTCTCCGGCCAGACCGCGATCTCGAACGGCGCGCCGGGTCGCTCGCGCAGCGCGATCGCGCCGTCGCCGATCTGCGCGCAGATCGTGCCGTCGGCGCCGGCGATCGCGAGCAGCGCCGTCGCCGCATACTCGCGCGGTTCGCAGCCCGCCTCGCGCGCCAGCGCGCGCACGTGTTCGCGCGCGAGCGCGAACCACGCCGCGACGTCGTCGTCGCCGATCGCATCGAGCCCGTGCGTGCCGTGCACCGCGTCGACGGCCTGCGCGAGCAGGACGTCGCACACCGCCTGCGCGCCCGCGTCGGAATGCGCGGCGCTTCCGGCGCCGTCGGAGACGACGCAGACCAGTACGTCACCGCCCGGAACGGCGACGACGCGGCACGCGGAGCGATCCTGACACGGCGTCTCCGCGTCGAGGTGCGACGTGCCGGCGGCGAAGCCGTCGACGAATCGCCAGCTCACGTCTGGGTCGTCGTCCACCCCAGCGGTTCGAGCTTCACCTTGTCGCCGACCGACGAGCGCGAGACGGTGCGCATCGACTTCGAGAGCCACACGAACAGGTCGCGGAATCGCATGCCGTCGAGTTTCACCGGCGGCCGCTTCGGCGGCGCGATCTGCGCGAGCTTCGTCATGTTGGCGTTGTTGACGCCGACGGCATAGAACGAGAAGGCACCCCGCTCTTCGCCGGCGCGTACCTCTTGCGCCGCGGCGAGATAATCGTCGGTCGGCTCGCCGTCGGTGATGAGGAAGATCCACGGCCGGTAGTACGCGATGCCGTTGGTGCGGTACGACTCTTTGCGCGCGGCGAGCCGTCCGAGCGCGTCGCGGATCGCGGCGCCCATCGGCGTCAGCCCGCCGGCGGCGAGCGCCGGGGGTTCGAACGAACCGGCGTCGGCGAAATCGGCGAGCAGCTGCGCGCCGTCGCCGAAGGTGACGACCGCGATCTCGACCCGTTTCGAAGCCAGCGGATCGGCGGCGAGCTCATCCTTGAACGAGCGCAGTCCGAGCGTGAGCTGGGCGATCGGCTCGCCCTGCATCGAGCCCGACGTGTCGAGCAGCAGGATGCACGCGCAGCGCGGCTCCGGATTTTCGGCGAACTCGACGCTGGAAAACCCGGTCGTCGTGACCGGCGCGTCGTCAACGTACGGGGTCTGGGTGGTCTGTTGCATGCGAAACCTCGGTCAGGGTACCCACACCATCGCGCCGCGAGTCGAGGTTGTGCGGTGATCGGGCGCACCGGACGAGGTCCCGGTGCGCCCCCGCGGTCAGACTCGGGCGCCGCGCCCGGTGACGATGTTGAACACGAGCAGAACGAGTGCCACGACCAACAGCAAGTGGATCAAGCTGCCTCCGATGTGGATCGCGAACCCGAGCAACCAGAGAACGAAGAGCACCACGATGATCGTCCAGAGCAAACCAGCCATACCTGCGTCTCCCACCTTTCGCGCATCGCCTTCCGTTTGCCGGAAAGCCCGCGGACGCTACGTGCCCGGAAGGTGCTCCGGGAAAACGTCGGGCGGGGGAGAGAGCGGGCGCTTAGAGTTCGGCGGCGGCGGTTTGCAGCGTGGCGAACGCGGCCGCGACGTCGTCGCTGAGCGCGAGCGCCGCCGACCACTCACCCCCGGCGACGGCACGCTCCACACGCAGCGCGGCCTCGGAGAGCCGCTCGGCGCCGACGTTGGCGCACATCCCTTTGAGCTGGTGGGCGCGCGATGCGGCGGACTCGGTGTTGCGCGCGTCGAGGGCGGCGGCGAGCGCGTCGATCGCCGAGGCGGCGTCTTCGACGACGATGCGCACGAGCTCGCCGTTCATCTCGGGATCGCCGCCGGTGATGTCGTCCAGACGCGCGTAGTTGAGATCCGGCAGGTGCATCATCTGCGCGCCAGTGCGACTTCGACCGGATCGTCGGCGAACTGCTCTTTGATCGTGAGGATGCGCGGCCGTATTTCGAAGAACAGCGCGACCAGCTTCGGATCGAACGAGAGGCCCGCGAGGCGCTGGATCTCCGCGAACGCGCGCTCGACCGTCCACGCGTACTTGTAGGGGCGGTCCGACGTGAGCGCGTCGAACACGTCGCTGACCGCGCACACGCGCGCGCTCAGCGGGATCGACTCGCCTCGAATCCCGTTCGGATAGCCCGACCCGTCCCATTTTTCGTGGTGGCCGAGCGCGATGTCGGCCGCCATCTGCAGCACCTTCGAGTTGCTGCCTTTGAGGATGTCGTAGCCGGCCTCCGCGTGGTGACGCATGATGTCCATCTCGGCCGCGGTGAGGCGGCCGGGCTTGAGCAAGATGCTGTCGGGGATCGCGACCTTGCCGATGTCGTGCATCGGCGTCGCCAGCAGCAGTTGGCGCTGCTCCTCGGCGTTCATCCCTAGCGCCTGCCCCATCGCGGCGGCGTAGTGGCCGAGGCGGACGATGTGCTGGCCCGTCGTCTCGTCGCGGAACTCCGCGGCGCGCATGAGCCGGTGGATGGTCTCCTCCTCGCGCGCGGTGATGTCGGCAACCGCGCGTGCGATGTCTTCCTTGAGCGAGTGCGCGTGCGCCTGGAGTTTCCGGCGGCTCTCGCGCAGCGCGAGCAGGTTGCGCGCGCGCGCCTGCAGTTCCACCGGATCGGTCGGCTTCTTCAAGAAGTCGGTCGCGCCGAGTTCGAGCGCGCGATTTTTCACGCTGCGGTCGAAATCGCCGGTGATCATGATGATCGGCGTTTCGCTCTCGGGACGCATGATCCGATACTGCTGGATGAACTCGATCCCGTTCGGCGTCGGCATGCGGTAGTCGATCACGAGCAGATCGGGCTCGGTGACTTCGCACCACGCCAGCGCGTCGGCGGATGAGGTGAAGGAGCGCGTCTGGATCCCCGCGATGCGCGCCAGCACGTGTTCGTAGATCAGCAGGTTGGCGCGGACGTCGTCGACGAGGGCAGCGATCACGATGCGGTTGCCTCAACCGGATCGACATGCGGCAGCCACTGCTCGAGCAGGTCCTTGAGTGCTTCCGACTGCAGGGGTTTGGCGAGATACGCGTCCATCCCGGCATCGAAACAGGCGCGGCGATCGCGTTCGAGCGCGTTCGCGGTGAGCGCGACGATCGTGATATGCCGTCCCGTCTCGACTTCGTGTTCGCGGATGCGGCGCGTCGCGGTGTAGCCGTCCATCACCGGCATCTGGCAGTCCATCAGCACCAGGTCGTAGCTGTTCGATTTGACGGCCTCGACCGCTTCGCTCCCGTCGTTGACGACGTCGACGGCGTAACCAAGCCGCTGGACCTGCAGCGTCGCGACGCGCTGGTTCGTCGGCGTGTCTTCGGCGAGCAGGATGCGCGCGCGTCCCGACGGCCGGGGCAACGCGGCCGGCGTCGGCGGCGGAAGGGCGCCGGCGGGGAGCGCGGCGATGCGGCGTTCGCTCATCACCGACGAGATGAGGTCGTGGAGGTCGGAGGGTGCGATCGGCTTGACGAGATACGCGGCGCAGCCGGCGGCGGATGCCTGTTCGCGACGCGTCGCGGCGTCGTACGCCGTCATCATGATCGTTGCGGGCTCGCCGCTGCGCGGCTCGTCGCGGATCATCTGCACCAGTCCCAGCCCGTCGATCCGCGGCAGGACGCAGTCGATCAGCACGATGTCGAACGGCCGCGCTTCGCCGGTCGCGTCGATGAGCGCGGTAAGCGCCGCCGGCGCGCTCGAGACGTGACGCACGGAGAAGCCCCACGACGACGCATACCGCTGCAGCACGTCGCGGATCTCCGGATCGTCGTCGACGATGAGCAGACGGCCGCGCTGTTTGGGCGCAAGAGGGATGCCCTCTCCGGCGAGCGCGTTGCGGAAGCGCGCGGTAAAGGTGAACGTCGAGCCTTTCCCTTCGGTGCTTTGGAGGCTGATGCGTCCGCCCATGAGCTCGACGAGGCGGCGCGAGATCGATAGGCCGAGCCCGGTGCCGCCGAATCGTCGCGTGGTCGAGCCGTCGGCCTGCACGAACGGCTGGAAAAGCCGTCCCTGCGCCTCTTCGGAAATTCCGAGACCGGTGTCGGCGACGGAGAAGCGCAGGACGAGCGCGTCGTCGCTGGCGCTCTCGACCGAGGCGCGGATCGTGATCGATCCGCGCTCGGTGAACTTCACCGCGTTGGCGACGAGGTTCAGGAGAATCTGGCGCAGGCGGGCGGGATCGCCGCTGATCCGTGCGGGGATGCGCGGCGAAATCTTCAGCGAGATCGCCAGACCCTTCTGCTTCGCCGACATGTTCAGCAGCGCGACGACCGACTCGATCACGTGCGCGACCTCGAAGTCGACCGCTTCCAGATCGACTCGGCCCGCTTCGAGCTTCGAGAAGTCGAGGATGTCGTTGATGATGACCATCAGCGAGTCGGCCGACTCCTTGACGGTCGTCGCGAACTCGCGCTGATCCTCGGTGAGATCGGTGTGCAGCAGGAGATCGATCATCCCCGCGACGCCGTTCATCGGGGTGCGGATCTCGTGGCTCATCGTCGCGACGAACTCGGTCTTGAGGCGCGAGGCCTGCAGCGCTTCGTCGAGGAGCCGCGAGAGTTCGAGCTGCGTGCGGCGGCGTTCCGTGATGTCGCGAACCGTCGAGATGATGACGTGCTGACCGTCGATCGTCGCGCTCTGCGACGCGACTTCGACCGGGAACGTGGTGCCGTCGCTGCGCCGGTGCATGCTCTCGAAGAGCAGGGCTGCGCGATCGTTGTCGGGCGGCGGCGTGGTGAAGTACATCGCCGGCGAGTCGGGTGCGCACAGGTCTTGGATGATCAGCGAGCGCATCGCTTCGCGCGTGTAGCCGTAGGCTTGCGCGGCGGCCTCGTTCGCTTCGATGATGCGCAGGGTCGCGCGATCGGTGAAGAAGATGAGGTCGGTGGTAACGTCGGAGAGCATGCGGTAGCGCGCCAGCGCCGTTTGTCGCTGCGCGAACTCGAACGTCATCCCGACGAACTCGTTCTCGACCGCCGTGACCTCGTCGTTGCCGCCGACGCGCTCGACGAGCGTCTCGCCGCCGCGCACGCGCCGGATCTGATCGGCGAGCAGGGCGAGGCGGTTGATGACGCCGGTGGTGAAGACTCGGTTGAGCAGGACCGTGACGGCGCCGACCACTGCCGAGCCGAGAATGAGCAGGAGCGCCCAGCGGAACCACATTCTGTAGGCCGCGTCGCTGCGCGCCGCATTGTCCGCCACTTCGCGCCCTTCGAAATTTGCGATTGCCTTCCGCAGGGAGCTCAGGCGCGCGGCCGAGGCGGGCGCCGCGAGCAGTGCCGCGGCGCGCCACTGCTGCCCGGCGCTCATCGCCGCGATCTCGTCGCCGCTCGCGGCGAGCTGAGCGAGCGCCGACGCGCGGATGCCGCCGAGCGCGGCGCGCTGGGCCGGCTCGTCGGCGACGGAGTTCTTCAGGTCGGCGAGGAGGGCCGGGACGCTCGACGCGGCGTTGCGGTAGGGTGCGGTGAGGCTGGTCTCCCCGGTCGCGACGTAGCCGCGGGCGCCCGTTTCGGCTGCTTCCACGGCCCCGAGGACCCGTTGGCTCTGCATGACCACGGCGGCCGAGGCCCGTTCCTGAGCGGCCGCGCGCGTCGATTGAGCCTCGATCCAAGCGAAGCTGAGCAGCAGAACGAACACCCACGCAAGCGGGACGACGGTCAAAACCGTCATCCGCTGGCGAAGCCGCAGCTTCACCCGATCTCCTCTCTACGTATCCTCGAGCACTCCGTCGCGGCGAGGCGAGTCCTCAACCGACCCTACCACGACGCCCCCTTGCCGAGGCGTTGACAGACGGTTAAGAAAGGGCCATTTTACCCAATTACTACATCGGCCGTTGGGACCGAAGTCCTGACCGAGCCGTGGGTCGGGGTCAGAAGACGAGATTCCGATCGGTCTTGAGATAGTCGGTCATCCAGGCGAACGAGTACGACCCGGGGTACCGGGCGGCACCGGCGTGATACGCGCGCGCAGCGTCCTCGAGACGGTTCGCGTGGACGAGCGTCATGACGTGCGTCGCCGCGACCTCGTGATGATGCTGTTCGCTAATGACCGATCGGCTCCACGCGAAGGCCTCGTCGATCCACGCGGCATCGATCTTCTTCGAATCCAGCGGAAAGGTGAGCGATGCGTTCGGCGGCTGCTCCTCGCAGCGGAACGCGACAGCCGCGCCCACTTCGCACACGGGCGTGAAGTAGTCGCGGAGCCGGTACATGCTCAGCGTGATCCAGCCCTCGTAGAAGTGCAGGTAGTCCTGATGAAAGACGTGCCCGATACCGGGCAGCACGTGTCCGAAGAATTGACCGAGCACGTTGGCGACGAGATATTCGTGCTTCATGACGTCGACCATGAGAAACTCGATCGGCTCACCGTCGTAGCGGTACCAGACGAGATCCGCCTGGTGCACCTCGACGCGATCCGCGACGTCCGCGATCGTCGCGCGATAGAGGTCTTCGTACGATTCGCCTTCGGTGCAGCGGCCTTCGAACGGCGTACCCTTCACGCTCGCCGTCATGACAGCATCCCATTGGAACAGATCGAACGCGCGGATCCGTCGGTTCCGCACGGCGCGCCGCGGGTTCGCCGCAAGACCGAGTGCCGACGGAATGGTGAGCGAGCCGAGGAACGTTCCGAGTTCGATCCATGCGCCCGCGCCGAGATACAGATGCGAGGCGAACCACTCGCAGTACGCCTGCTCCTCCGGCGCCGTCATCCCGACGTTCCACGTCCTCGATGACGGCGGCGACGCATTTTCATCGATCCCCGCGAGCTGTTCCTCGACACCGGTCACGCCCCGCCGCGTCAGCTCCGGATAACGTACGAGCATCTCGTACAGCGCGTGTTCGTGCTCCGCGCGAAACGTCTCATCGTTGCGAAACCGGCGATACGCGCCGAGCAACGTTGCGGGTGATTCTGTGGACACGAGCGCTCCTGGGGATACGGCGAGGGTGCGCAATGGTAGCAAATCGGGTCGGGCGGCTCAAGGTGGCCGGTCGCCGGCGAAAAAGCCATAGATTTCAACGCGTGGGAGCGTACGGGTCTGGTGGCCCGCCCGGTCTTCAAAACCGGTGAGGCCGTCGCAAGGCGGCTGGTCGGTTCGATTCCGACACGTTCCCGCCATCTGTGCCGGCTGCGGTTACTGCGCTAGGAACCAGCGGATGATGCCGGCGACCTTCAGGTATCCCGGCCCCTGACCCGCACCGCCGCCGCGAAGGAAGTTCGCGGCCAGCTCGAACGTCGCCGAAGCGGAGCGCGCACCACCCTGCACCGGTGCGCGCTTGCGCGCCTCGGCGTCTGCCTCGTCGGCCATCGCGCGCAATTGTGCGATCGTGCTTTGCGCGTCGGAACCGCTTCGCTGCAGTGCGCGAACGCGTTCTGCGGCGTCGTTCAACACGGCAGCGGCCTGCCGATAGAGCGCGATCTGGGCGTAGGTGCGCGCCGTTTTTTCGAGCTCGTCGAGGAGACCGTCGAGTTTGCGCTCGGCGTGCGCGACGTCGTCGGGCGTGCGAAGTGTGCGTCCCGCCTGCGCTTCGACGCGACGGAACGTGTCGCGCTCGTGCACCATGAGCGCGGCGAAGGAGGGAAACGCCTTCGGATCGTCGGTGCCGAAGATCCACGCTTCGTACTCGCCGTCGCCGTCGACGACACGCGGGTTCAGCAGATAGATATCCGGCTGCGTACTCTCGCTCAACGCGACGGCGTCGTCGAGAAACGCGAAGTCCGGCGACCACCGCCACCCATCGATCACGTCGCAGTGATGCGTCGCGAGCCGCTCGATTTCGTCGACCGGCACGATGCGATCGACGAATGTCCCGGTTTGCCGCCAGCCGTTGCTCGTTGCGAGGAAGGCGCGGTACGAGGGCGGGAGCGCAAGTCCGAGCCGGGATTCCGCCCTCGCGATCTGCTCGGGCGTTGCCGGTGCGAATCCCATCCATCCCGACTGCGCGACGCCGGCGGGCAGATCGTAGTACCGCGAATCAGGGCTCGCGAGCAGTTCGCGGCTCCACTCCTCGAGAAACGCGCGCCATTCGGGCCCGGTCACGGCAAGCAGAAGGTTCGCTTCGGGTTATGCCTGTTCGCGCACGGGGAAGCGCTGCGTCTCGAGCTTCAGGCGCTGCAGCATCGCCGGCGTCGGAAGCTTGATGTCGCGCGCGAGCTTCAGCCACGCGAGGACTTTAATCGTCCACCACGTCGCGTCGAATTCGAACCAGCGCAGGCCGTGGCGTGCCGAGAATGGGAACGCGTGGTGGTTGTTGTGCCAGCCCTCGCCCCAGGCGAGGATCGCGACCCACCAGTTGTTGGTCGACTTGTCGCCGGTGCGGAACGACTGGTAGCCGCTGTGGTGCGCGGCGCTGTTGACCAGCCACGTGATATGATACGTGAGCACGATGCGGACGAAAACGCCCCACACCAGCCACGAGACGCCGCCGAGTGCAAGCAGCGCGACCCCGAGCACGATCGTCCACAGCAGGTACGTCTTCTCGAGGAACTGATAGAAGCGATCGCCGGCGAGGTCGGGCGCGAGCCGGGCCTGTTCAGCCGGCGAGAGCCGCGCTTCGTTGGGGCGGTAGAGCCACTCAAAATGGCTCCACAACAGCCCGCGATTGATGTCGTGCGGATCGCCTTCTTTGTCCGTGTGCGCGTGATGCGCGCGATGCGTCGAGATCCATTCGATTGGGCCGCCTTGAAGCGCCAGCGTGCCGAGGATCGCCGCCAGATATTCGACCGGCTTGACGACCTTCAGGCTGCGATGCGTGAGGAGCCGGTGGTAGCCGAGCGTGATCCCCCAAGCGCCGGTCACGTAGTAGAGCGCGACCATGACGACGAGCGCGCTCCAGTGGAAGGTGCCTGGGATGAACGCGCAGAGCGCGCCAAGGTGGACGACGGCGAGGCCGGTAAACGTCACCCAGCCGGGAATATGGGGCTTCGCGGATTGCATTGCTTCCGAAAGGTGCGCCCTCCGTCGCCTGAATCCTGGCAAGGAGAGCGCACCGGTCGCTTACGGAACGAGCGCGGCGTCGAGCGTGATCGACTTCACTGCGCCCAGCGCCTTGGAGATCGGGCAGCCGGCCTTCGCACCGTTCGCGAGTTCGGCAAATTGTGCCGCGTCCAAGCCCTCGGCGCTCACCTTCGTCGTCAAGTGGATGCGGTCGATCTCGAAGCCGTCCGGCAATCTGTGAAGGTTGACGTTCGCGATGGTGTCGATCGACTTCGGCGGATGGCCTGCGCGGGTGAGTGCGAGGCTTAGCGCCATCGAGAAGCAGGCGGCGTGCGAGGCGGCGAGCAGTTCTTCGGGATTCGTGCCGGGGTCGCCGGAGAAGCGCGTTCCGAACGAGTACTCGGCGTTGACCTTCCCGCTCCCGGCGGCGATCGTGCCGCGACCCTTGGCGATGTCGCCCGTCCAGTGGACGGACGCGGTGCGTGCGATATCGTCAGGCGTGTTCATGCCTCTCAGAAAAATCCACAACCGCGCGACGGTTGCGGGGGGTTGTTCGGCTCGATGATCGACGTGCACACGCACCTCCACCCGCCCCGCCTGTTCGCGGCGATCAGGCGCTGGTTCGCGGAGCGCAGCCCGTGGGAGATCCAGCATCATCCGACCGAGCCGCGCGCGGTCGCGCAGGCGATGCGCGACGCCGGCGTCGAGACGTTCGTCTTCTGCTCGTACGCGCACAAGCCGGGGATCTCGCGCGAACTGAACGCGTGGCTTGCGCAGACCGCGCGCGATCTCGGCGCGGGGGCGTTCGCGCTCGCGACCGTCCACCTCGACGATCCTGATCCGGCGGGCGACATGCGCGAGGCGCTGCGCGACGGATGCATCGGGCTCAAGGTGCACGAGAACGTCCAGCGCCTGCACCTCGACGATCCGCGCTTCGCGCCGGTGCTCGATGCGGTCGCCGCGGCCGAGGGGTTCGTCCTCGTGCACGTCGGCGCGATCCCGTGGTCCGACGACACGCACGATGGCCCGGCCCGCATCGCGCGCGTGCTCGCGGCGCACCCGCGCCTGCGGATCGTGGTCGCGCATTTCGGCGTCCCCGATTCGCTGCGCTATATCGAGATGGCTGCGCAGGAGCCGCGGCTCTTTCTCGACACGACGATGGTATTCGCGCGCGAGTCGCCGATGCACGTGTTCTTTCCGCACGACACGATCGAACGCGCCGCCGGCCAGATCGTCTACGGCACCGACTGGCCCAACATCCCGCACGCGTACGACAGCGAACTGCGCGCGCTGGAGGCGATGGAACTCTCGCCGGGCGCCCTCGACGCGATCACGCGCGAGAACGCGCGGCGCTTGGCGCCGGCGCTCGCGCGCTCGGCGCCTTGACGCGCGGCAAACCGTCCGCGTCGAGCTGCGTCCCCACCAGCAGCCGCAGGAAATACCCATACGACGCGACGCCGCCGCGGACGCCGTTGCTGCGCAGGTAGCGGTCGTAGAGGTGCCACTGGATCGCGAACACTTGCGGCAGATAGTGGCGCAGAAACCGCGCGCGGCCGGCATCGAAGTCGGCGACCACGCGCGGATCGAGCCGATGTTTGCGGCGTTCGCTCTCGGGGAGTTCGCCGTACGTCCAATACGCACCGGAATACCGGATCAGTGGATCGCTCGAACGCAGGCACGCCAGCGTGCCGACGTAGTTCGCGTCTCCCTCGTCGGTGAAGCCGCCGACATGCGCCCACTCGTGTGCGAGCGCGCGCGGCACCTCGAACGGCAGAAATGAAGCGTTGAGCAGCGTCTCGAACGCGAACGGCGAGTACTGCCCGCCGATCCCTGCCGCCTCGTAATAGGGTTCGAGGATCGTGGGCTTCGGCCGCGTCACGCGCACCTCCCACCGGTCGCCGAGCCGCGCGATCAGCGGCGCGTAGGCTGCGCGCAGCTTTGCAAGGTCGAGCGTCTCCGCGTGCGCGGCCACGACGTCGCGATTGAGGATGGCGACGATGCGCGCGCTGAACTCCGCGACGCGCGCGTCGGTGACGGCCTGCGGCGCGAGCTCGATGCGCTGCGCGATCGTCGCCCGGCGATAGTTCCAGCCCCACAGCACCTCGAAGAGCACGACGCCGACGGCGACCCAGGCGATCGTGTGCGCGGTCAGCGCGCCGGCAGTTCGCAGGCGCCGTCCGCGCGGCGCACCGCGCAGCGCGCGCACCCACCACGCCGCGAGCGCAGCGAGCACCGCGAGCGCCTCGAGGTCGCCGAGCGGAAACGGCACCGCGTCGGTCAGCGGGACGAACGCGGCGTTCATCGCCGCGAACAGCCCGTTCGCATATCCGTGCTCGATCCAGCCGGCCGGGAGCGGCGCCGCCGCGGCGACGATCGCAAGCGCGACCGCGATCCCGTCGAGCAGCAGCGCGCGGATCACGGAAAGAGGTACGTCGTGAACGTCCCGGCACGGGTAAACCCCAGCCGTTCGTAGAGCGCGATCGCCGGCGCGTTGAAGTCGTTGACGTACAGCGAGAGGGTCGTCTCCGTGGCGAACAGCCGGCGCGCCGCCGCCGCGAGGGCGAGCGTCGCATACCCGTGTCCCCGTTGTTCGGGCGGCGTCCACACGCCTTGCACCTGCGCAGTCGCCGCGCTGCGCGGGCCGACGTTGCATTGAAAACGCAGGTCTCCGTCGACGACCCACACCCACCACGCCCCGGCCGCGATCGCGCGCCGCACGCTCGCGACGAAGCTGCCGCGGTTCGCGCGCGGATCGTAGCCGAGCTCGTCGAGGATCATCCGCGCGCTGTGTTCCGCCACCAGGTCGGCTTCGTCGTCGCGCGCGCGGCGCACGTCGACGTCGCGCCCGGAATCGTGCAGCGCTCGCGGTTCGAGCACGTAGAGCGGCTGGACTGTGCGCACGAGCGTCGGGGCAGCGTGCCACGAGCGCACGCGATCCCACAGCGCGTCGACGACGTCCTTGGGCCCCACGAAACTACGCAGCCCGGGATGCTTGCGGGTCTCGACGGCGATCGCGTCGATCGCCGCGGCATCGTCGGCCGCGACGATGAGCTGCGCGCCGTAATAGACCAGACCCGTGAGTTCTCCGCGCGCGTTGCGATTGGCGACGATCTCATCGGGCATGCCGGGGCCGCGGCCGCCCTCGAGCAGCCATTGAAGGAACACGTTTTCGTACGGCCGGCGCGCCGCGAACGCGACGGCGTCGCGGCGGGTCGCCCGGGTGACGGGTTCGAGCAGAAGCGGTGTGCGTTCAGGAGAGGGGGCGGACGAAGGTCGGCGACGTGGTCGGCGCCTTGCTTCCGCCGTCCGGTTCGACGGTCACCGCCACCGCTCCGATCTTCAGTGCGTCGACGGGGAGCTGGACGACGGCGACACCGTCGGCGTTCGGCGTGAAGGTGACGCTCGGCTGCACCGCCTTCGCGCCCTTCAGGACCGTCCACGCCTGGTAGACTCTCCCTTTGGGGAGCGCGGGCAGTTTCGAGAGCGCGAAGTAGACGTGATCGCCGCGGACGACGACGGCCCCCTGCGCGACCTCGTAGCGGCGCGCGTCGGACGAGACCAGGTCGGTCAGCGTCTGCCGGTCGTTGCGGGAGACCCGTTCGGTCTGGGCGAGCTGGTTTGCGAGCGTCTCGGCGCGACGCTTCGTCTGGGCCAGATCGCCGCGCAGGGCCACATCCTGCGCGACCGTGACGAACGAGAACACGAGCGCGGCCGCAGCTGCGAGCCCCGTCCCCCACAGCCAGCCGGGGTTGGGGCCGATGCGGCGCCGCGCGACCGGATTGCCGCCCGCCGCGTCGGCGCGCACTTTCGCAACCAAGCGCTCCTTCATCCGCGCCGAGGCTGCCGAATCGACGGGTTCCTCGGCGGCGAAGGCGATCGTGTCGGCGGCCGCACGCAGATCGTGATACTCGCGGCGCGCGTCGTCGTCGCCGGCGACGAACGCCGCGACCAGCGCGCTCTCCTCACGCGGGAGAACGCCGAGCGCGTAGAGCGCGACCACTTCCATCATCTCGTCGCGCGGCATCGGCACGCTCATTGCGACACCCGCTCGCCGAGCGATTCGCGCATCTTGCGCAACCCGGCGCGGATCCGCGTCTTCACGGTCCCCAGCGGCGTCGCGGTGCGCTGCGCGAGTTCCTGATGGGTGACGCCGCCGAAGAAACCGAGTTCGATCAAATCGCGCTGATCGCTGGGAAGCTGAGCCAGCGCATCGCGAACGCGCTGCGCGTCGATGCGCGTGAAGACGTCGTCGTCGAGCGCGCCGTCGAGCGGAAGATCAGCGGGGATCTCGGTTTCGGGGCGGACGGCGCGCGAACGCAGGACGTCCAGCGCCCGATTGCGGGCGACGCGCGAAACCCATGCCGTGAACGAACCGCCGCGGAACGCGTCCGGAGCGGTCCAAATCTTCAGAAAAACGCTCTGCGTCAAGTCTTCAGCCATGCTTGGATCGCCCAGCATGCGCAGACCGATTCCGAAGACCAGCCGGTGGTACGCATCGTAGAGCGATTCGAACGCGACGGGGTCTCGCGCTCGGATTCGATCCATCAACCGCACCCCTGGGTCCATTGGTTCGGGCTTCGCGCCGTTGAAGCGGTCACCTCGCATGGGGTAACGTGGAGAGGTCCGCGCCGGATGCTCCCCGGCGCATGCGATTCGGTCAAGGAACAGTATGAAGCAGCGTCGTCGTCCGCGCGATTCCACGTTTCTTGTCTCGGCGGCCCTCGCCGGAGCGGGCGGCGTGCTTGCGATCGCGTTCACCGTCGCGATGCCGTTCTGGACGGCCGCGCACCACCGGCCGTGGTCGAGCGCGTTCGCCGAGATCGCCGCGTGGGGCTGCGTCGCGCTCGCGGGTTGTTACGCGTCGATCCGGACCTATCTCGACAGCGGCGATCCGCCGGAGCGTCCGCCGCGGGGCGGCTTGCCGGCGCTGCGCCTCCTCGAGGGCGGCGCGCCGCACGTCGAAGCGCCGCGTTCCGAGCGCGACGCGGCGTAGGTGGAGACGGCGGAATTGCGCGCGCGCCTCGCCGCCGCGCGCTCGCTCACCGTGCTCACCGGATCGGGGATCTCGGCGGAGAGCGGTTTGCCGACGTTTCGCGGCGTCGGCGGCTTGTGGCGCATGCACCGCGTCGAGGACCTTGCGTCGCCGCGCGGGTTCGCGCGCGATCCGCACCTGGTGTGGACGTGGTACGCGGAGCGGCGGCGCGCGCACGCCGGCGTCGAACCGTCGTCGGCGCACGTCGCCCTCGCCGCGATCGAAGAGCGCGTCGACGACTTCACGCTGGCGACGCAGAACGTCGATTCGCTTCACTTGCGCGCCGGCTCGCGCAACGTACTCGAACTGCACGGCAAGATGCGCGAGTCGCGCTGCACGATCTGCGATCTGCGCCGTCCGCTCGACGACGTGCTCGTCGAGTTCACCCGCGACGGCGTCGAGGCGCTCCGCCACGACTGCGGCGGGATGTGGCGGCCGGATATCGTGTGGTTCGGTGAACCGCTCCCGCGCGCCGCGCTCGAGGCGGCGTTCGATGCCGCGCGCCGCGCCGACCTGATGCTCGTCGTCGGAACCTCGGGAATGGTGCAGCCGGCGGCGTCGCTCGCGACGAAGCAGTGCACCGATGCGTTCGTCGTCGAGATCAACCCGGAGGAGACGGCGCTGACCGCGCACGTCGACGCTTCGATGCGCGCCCGCGCCTCCGACGTGCTCCCGGATCTGGCTGGTTGAACGCGGTCGCGAGCGGCGTCGGTGCGTTCGTCGCGCTGCTCGGTGCCGCGGTCGTCGTCTCGATCCTCGCCGAACGGCTGCGCGTTCCGGTGGCGGTCGCGCTGGTCGCCGTCGGGACGTTCGTGCACGTCGACCTCCCGTTCGCGTTCGGTGACGTGCTGCTGTTCGTCTTTCTGCCGCCGCTCGTCTTCGAAGCGGCGTGGAATCTCGATCTGGGCGCGCTGCGCCGCACCGGCGTGCGGATTGCGATGCTCGCCGTTCCGGGGACGCTTGCGACCGCGGCGCTCGTCGCCGGCGCGCTCATCGCGCTGGGCGTCTTCACGCCGGGTTCCGCCCTCGTGTTCGGTGCGATCGTCTCCGCGACCGATCCGGTCGCGGTCGTCGCGGCGTTCCGCCGCGTCGACGTTCCGCTCGACGTGCGCACGTTGGTCGAGGGTGAGTCGCTGGCGAACGACGGCGTCGCGCTGGTCCTCTTCGCGCTAGCGCTCGCGTTCGCGTCGGGCGCGTCGCCGCCGGTCGGCGTCGAGATCGCGGCCGGAATCGCCGCGATCGCGATCGGAATCGCCGTCGGCGTCGTGTTCGGCCTGGCGTGCGCGTTTGCACTGCGCGCGACCGACGCGCTCGAGTACGAGGTGACGGTCACGATCGTGCTCGCGTACCTCGCCTATGTCGCTGCGGCGGCGTGGCACGGCTCGGGTCTGTTCGCCACAGCGGCGGGCGCCGTCGCGCTGCGCGCGGCGTTGGCGCGGATGCCGGCCGCGCTCACCAACGCCGCCGACGTCGACCGCGCCTGGATCGCGCTCGCGTTCATCGCGAACGCCGTCGTGTTCTTGGCGACCGGGATCCTGATTCAGCCGCAGCGGATCGTGCACGAGCCGGTGCTCGTGATCGCGGCGGTCGGCGCGGTGTGGCTCGCGCGCGCCCTGCTCGCGCTCGTCGCGGGCCGCAGCCGCCGCGATCGGGTCACGCTGTTCCTGGCGGGGATGCGCGGCGCGCTCCCGCTCGCGCTCGCGCTGGGGCTGCCCGCGACGCTGCCGGGACGTCCGCAGATCATCGACGCGACGTTTGCGGTCGTGCTGATCACGATCGTCGCGCAGGGCGCGCCGCTGCAGCCGGTGCTCGCGCGCCTCTACCGTCGCGCGTAGCCGCGCCGCCGCGACGGCGTTTCGCGCGCCGGAACCGGCCGTTCGCGCCGGCGTTCTTGCGCGGGCGCGGACGCTTCGGCTATGCAGTGCGCATGGCGCAGTTTCCGATCTGGGCGCGCATCCTGGCGTTTGCGATCGTCGCCGTCGCGTACGTCGTCAGCGTCAACCTGTTCGCCGCGTCGCTCGCGCGATAGCGCTAGAGATCGAGCGGCATCGGTCGGGCCGGGCTGGAGCGCGCACGCGGCCGCCCCGCGCCGTTCCGCTCCAGCGCCGCCACGCCTCATCTTCCCGGGTGTTCGGCCGTCGACCGGCGTAACTCGCACCGATGGACGATCTCGAGGCGGTGCGCGCCCGCATCCCCGGCTACGCCGATTACGGTAACGGCGACGCGCGTCACGAAGTCGACAAGCAGATCCGGGCCTACCTCGGCTAGGCGCTCTCGTTCGCCCGCGAACGCCTGCGGCCGGCCGATGCGCTGGGCGAGCGCATCGACGGCCTGATCCTGCGCTGCGAGTTCTCCGATCAGCGCGTCATCCGCGCGGCCGACCACGCGCGCTTCGACGCGCATCTCGTCGAACGCGTCCACGCGCTCGATCGCGCGCTGGCGGAGATCGCGGACCGCGTCCGTCAGGTCGGCGACGCCGTCGAGCTCGGGACGGTGCTCGACGACGCGGCGCGCGTGCTCGACGAGCGCTTCGGCGCGATCGCCGACGCGCCGTCGACGTAACGCGCTAGCCCGCCGCGCTGAGGCACACGGCGAATGCGATCATCGTCGCGACCGCGACCTTCACGCTGGGCGTGCGCAGCGTACGCGCGATGACGGCGATGCAGCCGACCGCGAGCGCGCACCACGCGAGCCCCTGCGGCACGTCGCCGAGCACGAGCCGGCCGATCCCGAAGAGCGTCCCGTAGACGAGCCCGAGCCCGGCGATCCAGTCGACCAGCGCGATCCCGAGGCGGTCTTCACTGCCGCCGGGGACCAGCCGCGCGATCGGCCCCCAGCCGGCGCCGCTGGGCCGCACCCGCGCGTAGAAACGCGTCAACGTCGCTTCGGATTCCGGTTTGGTGACGAACGTGACGCCGAGCCACACGACGGTCGTCGCGGCGACGGTGATCAGCAGGCGCTTCGCGGTCGCGTTCGGATCGTCGCCGACGACGATCCCGCTGAGATAACACCAGCTGCCGACGATCGCCGAGGTGGCGAGCGCGGAGATCTCGCTCCACGCGTTGATGCGCCACCAGTACCAGCGCAGGATCATCACCAGGCCGACGCCGGCGGTGAGCGTCAGCATGTATTTCCACGCTTCGCCGACCGACGACATGAACAGCGTGACGGCCGCGGCGAGGATGCAGGCGACGATCGTCATCACCCGTGACACCGAGACGTAGTGCGCGTCGCTCGCGTCGCGCCGGATGAAGCGGCGGTAGAGGTCGTTGGTGAGGTACGACGCGCCAAGGTTCAACTGCGTCCCGATCGTCGACATGTAGGCGGCGAGGAAGCCCGCCATCATCAATCCGCGCAGCGCGACGGGGAGATGGTCGACCAGCGTCTGCACGTAGCCGAGCTCCGGATCGGGCTTGCCGTTCGCGCCGATCACGCCGTGGGGGTAAAGGACGAGCGCGGCGAGCGCGACGAGGATCCAGGGCCACGGCCGCAGCGCGTAGTGCGCGACGTTGAAGAACAGGGTCGCCCATACGGCGTCCTTCTCGCTGCGCGACGCGAAGATGCGCTGCGCGATGTACGAACCGCCGCCGGGTTCGGCGCCGGGATACGACGACGCCCACCATGCGACGCCGATGAAGACGAGGAACGTCGTCACCGGCATCCACGACGCCGCGTCGCCGGAGGGGACGAACGCCAGGATCGAGCCGCCGCCGCGTTGCGCGTCGAGCGTCGCGAGCCCGGCTTTGAGCGCGCCGATCCCGCCGACCGCGGCGACCGCCGCCCACGCCAGCACGATCGCCATCGTCATCTTCACGACGAACTGCAGAAAGTCGGTGACCAGCACCGACCAGAAGCCGCCGATGGTGACGTAGAGCGCCGTGAATCCCAGGCACAGCCACAGCGCGAGATAGGTCGGCACGTGCAGCGTGAGCGAGAGAATCTTCACCATCGCGAGATTCACCCAGCCCATGATGATCGTGTTCACGAGCACGCCTTGGTAGACGGCGCGCACGCCGCGCAGCGCCGACGCCGGCGCGCCGCCGTAACGCAGTTCGATGAATTCGACGTCGGTGAGCACGCCCGAGCGGCGCCACAGCGCCGCGAAGAAGAACACGGTGAGGATCCCGCTCGCGGCCATGTTCCACCACAGCCAGTTGCCCGCGATCCCGTTCTGCGCGACGAACCCGGTGACCGCGAGCGGCGTGTCGACGGCGAAGGTCGTGGCGACCATCGAGACGCCGGTGAGCCACCAGGGCGCGCTGCGGCCGGAGAGGAAAAACTCGGCGACATTCTTACCGCTCCCGCGCGCGAAGTACAGTCCGATGCCCAGATTGATCGCGAAGAACGCGACGATCACCGCGATGTCGAGGCCGCTCAGCGCCATCCGCGCAGGGTTCGTGCGGCCGGATGCGCTCCCTGCGCGGGCTCAGAGGAGCGCCGCGCGCTCGCGGCAGCGGCGCAGGAACTCGGTCTGAAACTGCGGGTCGGCGAGCGCCGGCGGGAGCGAGCGAATCTTCCGCCGCTGATGAACGCGCCGGTCGTTTCCTCCCACTTTGAGGAGAGTGCGCCGTCGTAGAGCTTACGCGCGCCTTTGTCGGGCGAGGGCAGGAAAGCGAAAAAGAGCCGCATCCACAGCGGCGTCCCCGCGCCTTTCGTCAGCCGCGTGCGATTCGGGCCGGGGTCGACGGCGCGCACGATGATGCGGTCGGCGGCGAGCTCGCGCGCGAGCGCGGTGGTGATGACGTTCAGCGCCGCTTTCGATTTCACGTAGGGGCCGAAGAGTTTGGTGAACGTCTGCGGGCGTACGAGATCGTTCCAGTCGAGCGACGTCGCCTGCAGCGAGAGGCCGGCCGAGGTGTTGACGACCGTCGCGCCGCCGGCATTGACCAGCGCAGGCCGCAGGCCATCGACGAGTTGCAGCGGCGCGAGCGCATTCACTTCGAAATCGAGCTCGTTGCCGTGCCCGGAGAACTCCAGCCGCTCGGGCAGCAGCCCCGCATTGTTGAACAGATATTGCACCGCAGGGAACGCGGCGACGATTTGGCCGCTGCAGCGGCGAATGTCGGCGTGGCTGGAGAGGTCGACGGCGAACGTCCCGGCGACCGAACCTGAGCGCGTCGCCTCGAGGGTCCGCGCGAACGCGCGGGCTTTGTCGTCGTTGCGGTCGAGCAGCACCAGCGAGATGCCGTGCGCGGCGAGCTGCCCGCAGAGCTGCGAGCCCAAGCCCCCGGACGCTCCGGTGACGACGGCGATTGGCGGCGGCATGACGGACTCCGATCAGTCGGCGGTGCGAATGGGAAGGGGAACGAAGGTGGTGGTGCGCGCGCTGCCGAGGCCGCGGCCGGGCGCGTGTTCGAACGGTTCGCCGATCTCGTCGCCGCACGGATCTTCGAGCCGCGGGTGGATCGCGAGGCGCGCACCGCGGCGCCACGCGCCCGCCGGGACGAACGTCCACGCGCGTTCGCCGACGGCCAGCTGCGGGCTCCCGCGGGCGCGAGCGCCGTCGGGCAGCGCGACGGCGAGATACTCGCTCGCGAGCGCGTCGATCGGCCCGTTGAAGCGCACGACCAGCGGGTCGCGCGTCCCGGCGTACACCGTCGCGATCCGCCATTGCGCCGGATCGAGCGGCGTGCAGCCGCCGCGGCTCACCAGCCACGATTTCACCACCTCATCGCCGAGCAGCAGCCGGGTGCGCGCACCCGACTGCAGGACGAAACCGTAGGCGCGATGATGGGCCAGACCGATCTTTTGACGCGACGGATCGAGCAGCAGCGTCACGGTGCGGCGATCCGCCGACCACAGCGGCGGATCGACGAACGGATGCGGCACGAACGACCCGTCGGCGCGGCGCAGCCGCACGCGTTTCGCAACCGCCTCACCGGACGGCTACGGAAAGACGATCGAGATGCGCAGCAGCGTTTCGGAGACCATGCCGCCCGACGGAAACACGCGCACGCCGGGCGCCGCCGCCGAACCCTGCGGCACGGCGGCGGCGAGCGTCCCCGCGAGCGCGAGCACCGCGTTACGGCGCTTTCGGCGCAACGACCAGGTCCCGATATCCTTCTTCTTTCTTGAGCATATTCTGCATCGGCAGGATGTACTTTTGCTGGTAGTCGGCGTTGTATTTATACGCGGGGAAGTCGTACTCGGAGACATCGGCGTCCGAGAGCCGGAACGATGCGCGCTTGTCGTAGGAGACGAGTTCGGGCGCACCGGTGTCAAGATTCCGGCGCAGCGCGACGAAAAACGTGGCGTCCTGGTTGTCGATGCGCAACGCGCCGTCGAAGTCTTCGACGATCGCGCCGAGGTTGGCGCCGGGCGGCGCCGTCATCGACGGCGGCGCGGTGATCCCGGCGCCGGCGTTCTCTTTTTCGATCCCGCTCAACGGGATCGCGACCGACGGCCGATAGCGTTCGGTGATCAGCACGAACGGGTAGCTCTTGCCGCTTTGCATGTCGGGCTGATCGTAGACGATCATGCTCTGCGGGATCCCGGCGACCCCGAGCTCGGCGAGCGTCTTCGCTTTGACGTGCGCGCCGTCGACGAGGCTCGCGACCGGGATCGACACGAGCGGCGAGCACAGGTATCCGGCCAGCAGCGTGTCGACGCCGCCGACGTTCGCGAACGTCATCGCGCGGATCGGTGCGCGCGTCTCCCACTGGTTGTGCACCGTATGGTACATCTCCACCGACGCGATCGTCTGGCTCGCGAACGGATAGCTCAGGATGCGCAGCGTCGAGGAGAAGCTCTGGTTCGCGAGCCCGGCGACGTAAAGCCGTCCCTTGTGCCACTTCATGTCGGTCACGGTGTAGGCGCGCTCGGGGACCTTGTCCCAGAACGTCACCCCGCCGCCGGTTTTTTCGAGCGCGACCGACGTCGAATGCGTGCGGGCGAGGTCGAGCTTCGTCACCGTACCCGCCGGCGTGACGCGCACGATCGCCGGTTCGTTGCGCCTGCCGGCGTCGAGCGCGATGTACGCTTCGTTCGTCCCCGGACGCATCGCGAGGTCGTCGACGCGGAAGCGTTCGGTGCCGACGGCCTTCGCAAGCGGCACCTGGAGGTCGAGCAGGTTGAAGGGCCGCGAAGCCGCGGAGGTCGCGGGACCCAGCGTGTACGCATAGATGCGGCCCGTTCGCCAATCGGCGGCAAAGAGCGTGTTCGCGGGGCCGAAGGCGATCTTCGAGATCGACGTTTGCGTCTGGGCGGACGCAGCCGCCGACGACATGATGAACGCCGCGGCGAGTGCCGCAAGAATTTTCATGTCCACGATGCTAGCGGGGCGAACGATCGCTGAACAGTAGTATCTCGCGGGAAAGCGGGAGGCGCAAACCCTTTCTTCTAAGCAGGCGGGCTGATGAACGACGGGTCGGGGAGCTGGACGGAACGCGATGAAGTGGCGATTCGCCGGATGATCGGCGAAGGGCGCACGCCGGTGCAGCGCGTCGCCAACGTGCTCGCCAGCAAACACAAACTCGCGGTGTTCTGGGAGCTTTCGACCGGTCCGAAACGGTTCAAGGAACTCGAACGCGCGCTCGCGCCCGTCACCGCGAAAGTGCTCACGCGCAACTTGCGCGATCTCGAAGAGATGGCATTCGTCGTGCGCGAGTCGTTCGACGTGTCGCCGCCCAAGGTCGAATACCGTCTCTCCCCGATGGGAGACGGATTGCGCGCGCACATCCACGCCTTGTGCGAGTGGTCGATGGCCCACGCCGACGCGTTGATGCCTGCGGCGGGATGAGCGCTCCGACCACTTTCTCCTGAGATACTACTAGCCGCGCCGGTGCGCGCCGCGTACGATTGGCGGCGTGCTCTCCAGGCCGGCGGCAGCTACGCTGCCGGCGCGTTTTTTTTTGCGCGAGAGCGGGCCCGCGCCCGGAGCGCGATTCGCTGGTGACGGTCGTGCCTACCGCAAAGGCGATGGTGACGGCGATGGAGCCGGCGTCGGCGCCGGTCCCGGCGTGGCCGGAAAGCCGAGCGCGCTGCGCGCGGCGTCGGCGCTGTAGCGCGCGGATTGTTCGCGCGCCGCGTCGATCGCGGTGCGCTCGCCGCCCTGGTGTCGGATCTGCGCCGCGACGAGCGTGTCGAGTTTCGCTTCGAGGTACAGCGTCGAGCCGCCGGTGTCGGGATAGTGCGCGTTCGATGCGAAGACGACGGCGACGTCCGAGGCCGGATCGATCCACACGCTCGTCCCCGACGAGCCCGTGTGCCCGAATCCGCCGCGCGCGAAGATCTCGCCGCGGTTGCGCGAGTACACCGAGTCGAGGTCCCAGCCGATCCCGCGCACCTGACCGTCGCCGGCGTAATGCGGCTCGATCATCGCGCGCACCGTCGCCGGCGTCAGCGCGAACCCCGGCGTTTCGAGGCCGCGCGCCGCGCGCAAGAACGCGCGCGCGAGGAGCGCGACGTCGCCGGCCGTCGCCAGCATCCCGGCGTGGCCGTTGAGGCCGGGGACAGTGCCGTATGCATCGCGCAGCCGCTGTTCCGACTCGTTGCGGATCTGCGGCGCGAGCCGCGCGCGATGCGCGGCGTCGATCGTCGTGTCGAAGAACGCGTCGCGCATCCCCAGCGGACGGAAGAGCTCGTCCTGCACGAACCGCTCGTACGGCGTCTTCGCGGCGTGCGCGACGACGTCGGCGAGCGTGATGAACGCGAGATCGCTGTACTCGAACTTCGTCCCCGGAGCGAAGCTCAGGCCGGCGGCGTAGGTGTGCGCCAGAATCGCCGGAACGTCCGCCTGGTAATCGGCCTTGACGTAGTCGATTTGCATCCCGCCGGTATGGGTGAGCAGCTGCAGCAGCGTGACGTCGTGTTTTCCGTTCGCGGCGAAGGCGGGGATCCACGTGCCGACGCGATCGCCCAGCCGCAGGACGCCGCGCTGGGCGAGCAGCATGATCGCGCTCGCCGTCGCCATCGGCTTGGTCGTCGACGCGAACTCGTAGATGGTCGAGGGATCGTTCGCAACCCGTGCCGGCTCGAGCGTTCGGATCCCGTACGCGCGGCGATACAGCACGCCGTGCGACGAGGTGACGACGAGGACGCCGCCGGGAAGATCGCCGCGGCCGATCGCGTCGTTCACGAGCCGGTCGAGCGCGGCGGCGGCGTCGGGCGGAAGGCGTGCGGCGACGGCGAGCGGAGCGTCGGCGCGCGCGGCGGAAGCGCCGGTGACGAACGCGCAGGCGAGAACGGCGGCGAGGAGACGGTGCACGCGCCGGTGTAGCGCGGCACGTGCCAACCTTCCTGGTCGCGCTGGCCCTCGCGGCGCTCGTGCCGCAGCCGAACTCCGTCGACGCGACCGCATGCGCGGCACCCTACGTGCTCGACCGCCCCCTGCGGTTCGCGGCCGGCACCGATCGCGGCGGCTTCGAACTGCTGCGCGAACGCTGGAGCGCGCTCGGGATCCCGGCACCGGTCCTCGCGCCGCCGCCCGCGATCGCCGACGTGCGGCGCCTGCGGACGTCCGCCGGCGGCGACGGTTACGATCTCACGGTGACGCGTCGTGACGTCGCGATCGGGATCCGGAGCGGCAGCGCGTCGGAGTTCGATGCGCTCGCGACGCTCGCGCAGTTGCCGCAGCGCACGAACGGGCAGTGGACGCTGCCGTGCGTGCGCATCGCCGACGCGCCCGCGTTGCGCTGGCGCGTCCTCTCCGACGACGTCTCGCGCGGTCCGTTCCCGACGATGGCCTATGCGAAGCAGCGCATTCGTACGCTCGCGTCCTTGAAGATGAACGGCTGGTCGCCGTACATGGAGCACGTCGTCGTCGATCCGCGCGCGCCCTACGTGGCGTGGCCCAACGGGTACACGCTGGCGCAGCTGGGCGAGCTCGCCGGCTACGCGCGACGGTATCACGTCACGCTGATCCCCGAGCAGCAGACGTTCGCGCACATGCACGAAACGCTCAAATGGGAGACGTACGCGCCGCTGGCGGAACTGCCGCACGGGTATCTCCTCGCCGAAAGCGATCCGCGCACGTACACCTATCTCGCGCCGCTTGTGCGCGGCGTCGCCGGCGCCGCGATGCCGGTGCCGTTCGTGCATCTCGGCGCCGACGAACCGCTCGATCTCGGGCGCGGGCGCACGCCGCGCACGCCGCAGGTCTTCGCCGACCACGTGAACCGGGTCGCTGCGATGCTGCCGGCGGGCGTGCGTCCGATGATCTGGGACGACGCGATCCAGAAAGACCCCTCGATCCTCGGTCTGATTCCGCGCTCGACGGTGGTGGTCACGTTTCACTACGGCGCGGAGCGCTCGTTTCGCGGCTACGTCGATCCGATCGCGAACGCCGGCTTCGACCAGATGATCGCACCCGGCGCCGCGAACTGGAACGAGATCTATCCCGATCTCGAAACCGCGTACGCCAACGTCGCGCGCTTCGGCGCCGACGCGAAGGGCGCGCGCGGGATGCTGGGAATGTTCATGACGGTGTGGCACGACGACGGCGAGTCGCTATACGAGGCGACGTGGCCCGCCGTCGCATACGCCGCGGCGACGGCGTGGCAGACGCGGCCGGTCGATGATGCTGCGTGGCATCGTACGTTTGCGCGCGCGTTTTTCGGCTCCGACGACCCGGCGTACGCCGCCGATCTCGACGGTCTGCAAGCGATCCGCTTGCTGCTGCGCGCCGACGAGGGCGACGCGCCCGATTATCTCTTTTGGCGCGACCCGTTCGACCCGCGGGTGCAGGCCCGCGCCGCACGGCTCGATCTCGCCGCGATCCGCACGCGCGCCGAGGCGGTACTCGCGCACGTGTGGACCGCGCGCCCACCCCTTCATGCCGACGCGGTCGCGCCGATGACGGTCGGCGCGCTGCGGTACGATCATCTCGCGCGCCGTCTGCAGATCGGGAAGGAGGCCCGCGACTACTACGACGACGCGCGCGCGCACGCCACCAAACGCAACGTAGGCTCCGTCTATCGCAGCCTCAACGTCGCGAAGTATCTGTGCTGGGAGATGCGCGACGCGCTCGCGGCGATCGAACCGCTGTACGTGCGCGCCTGGCGAGCCGAGAGCACCGACGGCGGCTTGCCGCGGATCCTCGTGCACTACCATGCCGCGGCGGCGGACGCGCAGCGCTGTGCCGACCGGCTCGACACTGCCGCCCGCGAAGATTATGACGGAGCCGGGACGCTACCGCCCTGGGAGACCGTCATCCCAAGCGCAAAGTGAGGGCGCGCGCTCGCTCGCATATCGTCTGCGCGATTGCCGGGTAGCGGAGAACCTATGGCAAGCGGTAACCGGTTTCTCGATGCACTTCCAACGGCGGACGCGGCGGCCTTGACCGCGACCGCGACGACGATCGAACTCGCGCTGGGGGTCAACGTCGCCCAGCGGGACGAGGCCCTGACGACCGTCTATTTTCCGCTGACGGGCGCGATCTCGGAGATCGAGGAGCAGGACGACGGCGGCGCGGCCGAGGTGACGGTGACTGGGCCCGAAGGATTTAGCCCGCTCGAGGCGGCGCTCGGCGCCCCGCGCGAGCAGCGACGGCGTCTGGTACAGGTGCCCACCCACGCGCTCGCCGTCTCGGCCGGGCATCTCGCCGAAACGGTACGCGAGTCGCCCGCGATGCAGGCCCTCGTCAACCGCTACACGATCGCGATGCTGCGCTCCGCAGGGATCTCGGTCGCATGCAACGCGCGGCATGCCGCACCGGCGCGCCTGGCGCGGTGGCTGTTGCGCATGCACGACCGGGTCGGCAGCGACCGTTTTCGCCTCACGCACGAAGCGACGGCGCTCATGCTCGCCGTGCGTCGCCCCACCGTGACGCTCGCGGTCAACGAACTGGTCGCGGCCGGGGCGATCGAATCCGAACGCGGAGGCGTGCGGATCCTCGATCGCGCGAAGCTCGAGACGATCACCTGTTCCTGCTATGCGGAGGCGCGCAACGTGACGGAGGGTGTCTATCCGAGTCCCTGACGCGGACGCCGCCCCGTGACCGGCGTCCTGATCGTCCTTGTCTTCGTCGCGCTCGCGGGGTTGATGATCGCGCGCAAACTGCCGGCCCTGCTGGCGGTACCGCTGATGGCGCTGGCGACGGCGGCGCTCGCCGGCGTGCACGATCTTACCGGGATCGTGACGCAAGGCGCGGTGAAACTCGCGCCGGTGTACGCGACGCTGTTTTTCGGCGCGCTGCTGAGCCGCGTCGTGCTCTCGACCGGGATCGCCGAGACGCTGGTGACGTACGCCGCGGAGTTCGGCGGCGATCGTCCGCTGGTGCTCTCGCTGCTGCTGTGCGCGGTGGTCGCGGTGCTCTTCACCACCGTCACGGGCTTGGGCGCGATCATCATGATCGGCACGATCGTGCTGCCGGTGATGATGACCGTCGGTCTGCCGCGCGCCACGTCGGCGACGCTCTTTCTGCTCGCGTTCGGCCTCGGGTACGTCCTCAACATCGCGCAGTGGAAGTTCTACGGCACGGTGTTCGGCGTCGACCGCGCGGCGTTTCAGAACTACGCGTTCGTGCTGTTCGCCGTGCAGGCGGCGGTGCTGATCGCTTACGCGCTGGTGCGGGCGCGCGCGACGCGCGGCTACGCGACGAAGGTGGAGGCCGGCGAACCGCCGCGCAAGCGCGTCGGCCCGCTCGCGCTGATCGCACCGGTCCTGCCGCTGGTGCTGCTGCGCGGCTTCAACGTCGACGCGATCGTCGGCTTCGCGATTGCGGCGCTCTACGGCGTGCTGGTGACGCGTCCGCGCAGCGCGGTGCAGACGCTGCTGGCGGCGTGGATCCGCGGGATCGAAGACGTCGCGCCGGCGACCATCCTGATGATTGGGATCGGGATGCTGCTGGTCGCCGCGAACACGACCGAGGTGCAGGCGGCGGTGAAGCCGCTGGTCTCGGCGGTCGCGCCGCGTTCGCCGCTCGCGTACGTGCTGCTGTTCGGCCTGCTCTCGCCGCTCGCGCTTTACCGCGGACCGCTCAACCCGTACGGCGTCGGGATCGGCGTCTATACGGTGCTCGCGACGCTCGGCGTCGTCCCCGCCGTCGCGCTGGTCGCGGCGGTGATGGCCGTGGTGCAAGTGCAGAACGTCTGCGATCCGACCAACACGCAGAACGTGTGGGTTGCGAACTTCACCGGCGTTCCGGTCGAACGGATCACGCGGCTCACGCTGCCGTGGCAGGTCGGCGTCGCGACCATCGGCGTCCTCGCGGTCGTCGTCGCCGGCGGCGCGCTGTTCGGCACGGCGCCGTTCGCGGCCGCGCGACCGGCCGGCGCGGCGAGCGATCCGGCGGGACTCTATGCGCCGCCCTCGGCCGCGCGCGCGATCGCGGTGATCGACGACGGAAGCGCCGACGGCGCGAGCGCGGCGCGCGAGATGCGCGAGGAGATCGCGCGCGGCTGGAGCGGTTATCGCATCGTCGACGCCAACGGCGATCCCTCGGCGAGCGATTGCCGTGCGAAGCCGTACTCCGCGGCGCTGCGCGTGCGCGTCACGCCGCTCGGCCGCGACGAGCGCGATCTCGGCGCCGAACTGACCGATTGCGCCGGCTGGAGCGTCGATCAATGGCACGCGCAGGGCGACGTGCGCACCGCCGCGCGCGACGTGCTGTTCCGCCTGCGCGTGTGGTCGCGCGAGCATTCCGCGCTCGCCGCGAACGTCTTCGATCGCGGGCTTGCGTACGATCCGCAATCGGCGACGCCGACGTACTTCTACGTCATGTTCAAGCCGAGCGACGGCTACATGCGCGCGCTGGTGCGCCCGGGCGGACCGGCGTGGACGGCCGGCCTGCGGACCGGCGATGTGATCGACAAACTCGACGGCCGCTTCTGGTGGGAGTACGGAACGTACCAGACGCAGCTGCGCGCCTACGACGGAAAGCCCCACGCGTTCGACGTGCAGCGCGGCCGCGTCGGCGGCCCCGCCCAGCACATCGAACTCGGGTCACCCTTCAGCGGCTGAAAAACTCCCTCCGACCCCACTTGACGGCGTACTAGTACATCTAGTACTTTATATTGGGCTAGTTCAACTAGTACAAGTCCGCCGCTAAGGAGCCCGCCATGACCACCGCCGCCGCCCCCGCTCCCGCCGCCGTGTCCGGCGCCCGCGCCCACGTCCGCACCGTCCGTCCCGAACCGGCCCGCCCGTGCGTCGGCCGCACCCGGCCCGACTTCGCCAGCTTCCGCGGCTGGGGCGTCTCGATCTAACTTGCCGCCCGCGTTCTTCTCGGTCAACCCGCACGGTGGCGGTCCGCTGTATCAGCAGCTCGCCGATCAGATCAAGCGCGCCGTTGCGATGGGGGCGCTCGCCCCCGGCGAGCGCCTGCCCACCGTGAAGGGTCTCGCGCACGAACTGAAGCTCAATCCGAACACCGTCGCGCGGGTGTACCGGGACTTGGAACGCGACGGCGTGATCGCCACGACGCCCGGACGCGGATCGTTCGTTCGCGAGAACGGTGCGGTCGGCGAAGCGCGCCGGATGGCGACCAACGTCACCGAGATCGCCCTCGACAACGCGGTGCGCGAAGCACGTTCGCTCGGCGTCACGCGCGAAGAACTCGACGCGATCGCCCGAGCGGCCGTCGCGCGCTGGTATCCGGAGGAAGAACGATGATCGCGATCCGCGGGCTGACCAAGCGCTATCGCGACGTCCTCGCCGTCGACGAAGTCTCGCTCGAAGTTCCGAGCGGCTCGGTCTGCGGACTGCTCGGACGCAACGGCGCCGGGAAGACGACGACGTTCAAGTGCCTGCTCGGCTTCGCACAGCCCGAGCGCGGCGAGGTTCGCTTCAACGGCGTGCCGCGCACGCCGGCGACGTTCGCGTCGCTGGGGTACGTCCCCGAACGTCCGGCGCACTACGGCTGGCTCACGGTCGCGCAGCATCTCGAGTTCGCGCGGCGCACCCAGCCGTCGTACGACGCGGCGTTCGCGAGCGAACTGCTCGCGACGTTCCGGCTCGATCCACGCAAGAAGTCGTCGCGGCTCTCGAAAGGCCAGCAGACGGCGCTGTCGCTGATCCTTGCGCTCGCGCACCGGCCGCAAATCCTCATCCTCGACGAGCCCGCCAGCGGTCTCGATCCGCTGATGCAGCGCGTCGTCCTCGACCTGCTGATCGACGCCGGGACGAGCGGCGCGACGATCCTGCTCTCGTCGCACCAGATCGGGCAGATCGATCGCGCCGCCGACCGCGTCGCGATCATGCGCGACGGGAAGATCGTCCTCGCCGGCGTCCTCGACGACCTGCGCGAAGCCGCGCGGATCGTCGAGGCGACCTTCATCGGAAGCGTCCCGGACTTGGGCGGACTCGAGCGGACGATGCGCGTCGAACAGATCGGCACCAGCATCCGCGTCCATGCGAACAGCGACGCGGCCGCCGTCACGGCACGGCTCGGCGCGCTCGGCGCCGCGGGCGTGCGCGTCGTTGACCGTTCGCTCGAAGACGTCTTTCTCGATGCCGTCGGCGACGGCGAAGGAGCAGTCTGATGTCGTACGTCGAGGTCCTGCGCGCGCGCCGCGCGCTGACGTGGATCTTCGCGATCGAAGCGGCGCTCGTGCTCATCGCGGTCGTCTCGCTCGCGTACGCGCTGCGCGGCGGACCGGTCCACGATCACGGGTCGATGGTGCTCTCGGCCCTCCTCGCGCCGGGAGCGTTCCTCGCGCTGATCGCCGCGACCGCGCTCGCGCCGGGCCTCAGTGCCGAAGGCGGCACGATCGCGCTGCTGTGGACGCGGCCTGCGACGCGCGACCGCATCGCGTGGGCGTACGTTGCGGTCGACGCGCTGGCGATCCTCATCGCGTACGTGGGCGGGATTCTGCTCGCCGCCGTCCCGATCGGGATCGTCTTCGCACTCTTTCACGCGCGGGGGCAGATGCACGTCGACACCGGCGTCGCCGTGACGGAACTGGTGCTGAGCCTCGGCGCCGCGTTCATGTGGTACGCGCTGATAAGCCTCGCCGCGTCGCGCCTTCCGGGGCGCGGACCGCTGCTCGCCGGAGCGAGCTGGGGTGTATTCGTCATCGCCGCCGGGCTGACGCAGGCGCCGTTCCCACCGTGGCTTCACGCGGCGATCATGGCGCTCAACCTGCTCAACCCGCTCGTCTATTTAGGCGGAATTCGTGTCAGCGACGGCGTGACGAGCAACACCAGCGTCATCGCGATGACGCCGGAAGCGCGGGCGATCTGTGCCTGGGCGATTGCCGTCGTCGCGATATTCCTTGCCGCACGGTTGTGGTCGACTCGGGAGGCGTGACGTGACGATCCTTGCTACGCATTTCGCGATCGTGCTGGGCGCGTGGCGCCTGCGCGTGCGCATCGACATCGACGAACCGCGCGACGAACGCCCGGTCCGTCATGCGGAGACGGGCGGCGCAAACGGCGCCGCGACGCCCGAACCGGTCGAATCGCGCGGCGCCTGGAACTGACCGTCGCGGCGGCGAAGCCATCGGCCATGATCGCTCCGCACGCCGATGCCCTGGTCGAACACGTCCGCGCCAACCGCGCGCGCTATCTCGACGAACTGCGCGCGTGGATCGCGATCCCGTCGATCTCCGCGCAGCCGGCGCATGCCGGCGACGTGCGACGGTCTGCCGAGCATGCGGTCGCGCGCATGCGCGCCGCCGGGCTCACCGATGCGGAAGTCCTCGAAACGGGCGGCCATCCGGTTGCGTACGGCGCGTGGCTCGGCGCGCCGGGCGCGCCGACGATCCTGATCTACGGCCACCACGACGTCCAGCCCGACGATCCGATCGCGCTCTGGACCTCGCCGCCGTTCGACGCGCAGGTCCGCGACGGCAAGCTCTACGGCCGCGGCGCCGTCGACGACAAGGGGCAATGTCTGATGCACCTCGCCGCGATCGAAGCGCACCTGCGCGTCAACGGCAAGCTGCCGCTGAACGTCAAGGTGGTGATCGAAGGCGAAGAAGAAGTCAGCTCGGCGCACTTCGAGAGTTTTCTCGCCCGCGAGAAAGAGCGGCTGGCCTGCGACTGCGTCGTCGTCTCCGACACCGCGGTCTTCGCCGAAGACGTCCCGTCCCTGACGACGTCGCTGCGCGGTCTCGTCGGCTGGGAGATCACCGTGCACGGCCCGGCGACCGATCTGCACTCGGGCTACTACGGCGGGATCGTGAAGAACCCGCTGGAGGCGCTCGCGCAGATGCTCGCGGCGCTCAAGGACGCGCACGGGCGCGTCGTCGTCCCCGGCTTTTACGACGGCGTGCGCGAGCTCTCGCCGGCCGAGCGCGCGGAGATCGCGGCGCTGCCGTTCGATCCCGCCAAAGAAGCGGCGGCGCTCGGCGTCCCCGAGCTCAGCGGCGAATCGGTGCGTTTGCCGCTCGAGCGGATGTGGATGCGCCCGACGCTCGAGATCAACGGGATGTACGGCGGATATCAGGGCGACGGTTCGAAGACGATCATCCCGTCGTACGCGAAGGCGAAGCTGACCTCGCGGCTCGTCCCGCATCAGGATCCGCATGCGGTCCGTCACGCGGTGACGACGTTCCTCAAGCGCGTCGCACCGAAGGGCGTGACGGTCGAGATCGAGGAGCACGGCGACGTGCGTGCGGTCGAAACATCGCGCGATCACCCGGCCGTCGCCGCCGCCGCGCGCGCGATGGAACTCGGCTTCGGCAAACCGCCGGTCTTCATCGGGACCGGCGGGACGATCGGGCCGGTCTCGTCGTTCGACCGCATCCTGCACCTGCCGCAGGTGCTGATCGGCGTCGGCCTTCCCGACGACGCGATCCACGCGCCCAACGAGCGCTTCGATCTTGGTCAGTTCTACGGCGGGATCGAGACGATGACGTACCTGTACGACGAGTTGGCGAAGGCGCTTCGGTGAACCCGACGACGCGGTTCGACGATCGCGCCGGCGCGTACGTCGCGGGCCGTCCGTCGTATCCCCAGGCGGCCATCGACGCGCTCTTCGACGGGCTCGGCGACCCGCACGAGGTGCTCGCCGCGGACATCGGCGCCGGGACGGGGATCTCCTCGCGTCTGCTCGCCGCCGCCGGCGCGCGCGTCTTGGCGATCGAACCGAACGCCGATATGCGCAGCGCCGCCGAGCCGCATCCGAACGTGGAGTGGATCGCGGCGACCGGCGAAGAGACCGGACTCAACGAGGCGAGCGTCGATCTGGTGACCGTCTTCCAGGCGTTCCACTGGCTCGACCCGCACGCCGCGCTGCGCGAGTTCCTGCGCATCCTCCGGCCCGGCGGGCGCGTCGCGCTCGTGTACAACGAACGCGACGAGAGCGACGCGTTCACCGCCGCATACGGCGATCTGGTGCGGCTTTACGCGACCGACGAGACGGAGCGCCGCCGCGACGATGCGCGCAGCGCCTTCGAGCGCCTCGCGTCCGCGGGCGCATGGCATCAGCCGCGGCGGCTCACGTTCTCCAACACCCACGACCTCGACGCCGACGGGCTCTTCGCGCGCACGCGCAGCACCTCGTACCTCCCGAAAGGCGGTGCTGCGGCCGAAGAACTGCGCGCGGAATCGCGCGAGCTCTTCGCTCGCTTCGCCGCGAACGGCCGCGTGCAGATGCGGATGCTGACGATCGTCTCGATCGGCGACGTCGGCGGCGACGGCGCGTGACGCGATGAGTGATATGGCAGTCGAAGCGATACGGCGTCACGTCAGCGTCACGGAATACAATGCGATGGCGCAAGCGGGGATTCTCGGAGACGACGAACGCGTGGAAGGCTTGGACGGCGACGTCATCGTGGCGCCGCCGCAAGGACCGCCGCACGTCTCCGTCGTTGCGCGGATCGCCGACGTCCTGCGGAGCCGCCTCGATGCGCGGCTCGCGTTCCCGGACGTGACGTTTACCGTCGACGAGCTGATGGGCCCCGACCGCTGAGCGGCGCGCGGCTGCGCATCGGAATCGACGTCGGCGGGACGTTCACCGACGTCGTCGCGGTCGACGCGGCGACGCGCGAACTGATCGCGGCGGTGAAAGTGCCGACGACGCACGATCATCCCGACGGCGTCGCGGCCGGGATCGTGGCGGGCCTGGAGCGGATCCTCGCCGAGCCGCAGGTCGACGCGCACGCGATCGCGTTCATCGCGCACTCGACGACGCAGGCGACGAACGCGCTGCTCGAAGGCGACATCGCGACCGTCGGCGTCCTGCTCCTCGGCGGACCGGTCGTGCGCGCCTTCGCGCGATTCGCGCCGTTCGCGCTCGCCGAAGGAGTGCAGTTCGCGCCGCGGTGGTACGACGGACGCGATCCCGCCGCGCTGGATGCCGCCGCCGCGGGGGGCGTCGACGCGATCGCGGTCAGCGATGCGTTCGGCGTCGACCGGCCACAGCGCGAAGCCGCGCTCGTCGGCGCGGCGCGCGCGCGCGGGATCGCCGCGACGAGCGGCGCCGAGGTGTCGACGCAATACGGCCTGCGCGCGCGCACTCGCACCGCCGCGCTCAACGCTGCGATCCTGCCGCGGATGCTGCGCACGTCGCGCGTCACCGCGCGTGCCGTCGCCGACGCGCGCATCCCCGCGCCGCTGATGATCATGCGGAGCGACGGCGGCGTGATGGACGTCGGCGAAGTCGAGCGGCGCCCGATCCTCACCATGCTCTCTGGTCCCGCGGCGGGGATCGCCGGCGCGCTCTTTCACGAGAACGTCACCGACGGGATCTTCATCGAAGTCGGAGGGACGAGTGCCGACTGCTCGGTGATCCGGCGGGGTCAGCCGCAGATGCGTCCGGCACAGATCGGCGGCCACCGTACGCTCCTGCGCACGCTCGACGTGCGCACGATCGCCGTCGCGGGAGGTTCGCTCGCACGGCTGCAGCACGGGCGCGTCGTCGAGGTCGGTCCGCGCTCCGCGCACATCGCGGGATATCACTACGCAGCGTTCACCGCCCGCGAGACGATCGCAAGCGCGCGCGCCGACCTCTCCGCCGGCGTGGGCGCTCTGGTTGCCGCCGACGGGACGCGGATCGCGGTGACGCCGACGTGTGCGGCGAACGCGCTGGGCGCCGTCCCCCAAGGCGCGTTCGCGGCCGGCGATCGCGAGGCGGCGCGCGCCGCGTGCGCGCTCGTCGCCGCCGAACTCGGCACCGACGCCGACGCGCTTGCGCGGGCGATCCTCGATCGTGCCTCCGACCGTCTGCGGGCGACGATCGAGGAGCTCATCGCCGACTACGGGCTCGATCCGGCGACCGTGGTGCTCGTCGGCGGCGGCGGCGGCGCGGCCGCGCTCGTTCCCTACGCCGCGCAGCGGCTGGGCTTCGCGCACCGCATTGCGCGCGACGCGGCGGTGATCTCGCCGGTCGGCGTCGCGCTCGCGCTCGTCCGCGACGTCGTCGAACGGACGATCGTCGATCCCCAACCCGCCGACCTCGCGCGTATCCGGCGCGAGGCGATCGACGCTGCGGTTGCCTCCGGCGCCAACCGCGACTTCGTCGAGGTGGCGGTCGAGATCGACACGGCGCGCAACCGCGTGCGTGCCACCGCGTCCGGCGCCACGGCGATGGCGCAGGACGCCGGCGGCTCGGCGACCGCAGGTGAGACGGAACGGATCGCCGCCGCCGCCGAGCACCTGCGCGAACGGGCCGCGGACGTGCGCATCGTCGCGCGCACCCCTGGCCTGCTCGTCGCCGCGGGCGCGCGCGAACTCGCGGTCGTCGATGCGCGCGCGGTCGTGCGGCTCGTGCTCCCGTCAGCGCGCGCGCGTACGCTCGCCGCCGGCACCGTTGCCGACGCGCTGCCGCGCGAGATCGACGACGCCACGACGTTCGGCGACGTGGGCCGATCGCTGCCGGATGTGTTTCTCCTGCGCGGCGCGCGCATCGCCGAGTTCAGCGGGATGGCGGAGGCCGCACAGATCGCGGGGCTCGTGCGCGACGAACTCGACGGCGTCGACGCCGCCGAGCCCGTCGTCGTGGTGACCGTGACGAAACGCGCCTGACGGCGCCGCCGTCAGCGGTAGAAAACCGCAGCGAGCGGCAGGCACTCCAGCGAAGCCCCCGCGACGGCGCGCGCGAGGGCCCGCCGACTCGCCCAACCGTCGAACGTTTCGTCGCGAACGGAGCGGGCAACGCGGTGCGCGAAGGCGCGGAGATGCGCGAGTACGACGTCCTCGTGGTCGGCGGCGGAAACGCCGGGTGCGCCGCCGCGATTGCGGCGGCGCGCACGGGTGCGCGCGTGATGCTCGTCGAGCGCTACGGTTTTCTCGGGGGCACCGCGACCGCGTCGATGGTCGGACCGTGGATGACGTTTCACTCCGGCGATGACCGGATCGTCGGCGGGATCGCGCAGGAGATCGTCGAGCGGCTCGTCGCGCGGGGCGGCTCGCCGGGACACATCCGCGACGCCTCCGACTACGTCCCGACGATCACGCCGTTCGACCCGGAGATGCACAAGGCGCTGCTGTTCGAGATGATGCGCGAGAGCGGCGTCGCGCTGCTGCTGCACGCGTGGTTCCTCGACGCGGTGATGTCGGGCGAGCGCGTCGCGGGCGGCCGCTTCGCGACCGTCGGCGGGACGCGCGAGATCCGCGCGAAACGGACGATCGACGCGACCGCGGACGCGTACGTCGCGGCGAGTGCGGGCGTGCCGACGCAGCAGGGCGACGCGCGCGGCCGCGTCCAGCCGGCGAGCCTGATGTTCCGGCTCTCGCACGTCGATCGCGATGCGCTTGCGCAGTACGTTCGCCGCAATCCCGAACAGATGCGCAGTTCGCTCAAAGCGCACGAACGAACGCCCGAAGCGCTCACCGCCGTCGCCGGGCTCTACGAGCTGTGGCAGGCGGCCCGCGAGCGCGGCGACGTCAGCGTTCCGCGCGAGCTGGTCTCGCTCTTCGCGACGCCCTACGACGACGAGGTGACGGTCAACATGACCCGTGTCGTCGACGTCGATCCGCTCGACCCCGACGATCTCACGCGCGCGGAGATCGAAGCGCGCGCGCAGGTGATGCAGCTGCTCGCGTTCTTTCGCCGCGACGTGCCGGGATTTGCGAACGCGCGGATCGCGGCGACCGCGACGCAGATCGGCGTGCGCGAGTCGCGCCGCATCGCCGGCGAGTACACGCTGACCGCCGACGACGTCCTGCACGCGCGCGCGTTTCCCGACGCCGTCGCGCGCAGCGCGTACCCGATCGACATCCACAATCCGTCCAGCAGCGGCACCACGACGCATCGGCCGCCGGCCGGCGGTTCGTACGAGATCCCGTACCGCTGTCTGGTCCCGCTCAACGTCGACGATCTGCTCGTCGCCGGCCGCTGCATCTCGACGACGCACGAGGCGCTCGCGTCGACGCGGCTGACGCCGACGGTGATGACGCTCGGCCAAGCCGCCGGAACGGCGGCGGCGCTCTCGCTCCACGCCGGCGTCGGCCCGCGCGAACTCGACCCCGAACGCCTGCGCGCCCGCCTGATCGCCGACGGCGTCGACTTGCGCCGCTCCTCCGTCACCGCGAACGTTCCCGTCACCGTGAGCTCGTCGAAGGGCAGCGGTGAACGTGCCTGACGTCCGCGGCATCGCCGCCGCCTACGGCGTGCGCATCGAAGTCGGCGACCTCGGCGCATGGGGCGGCACGACGCTCGTCGCCGAGTACGATCCGCGCGGTCCGGTGATCCGCATCAACGAGCGCGCGCTCCCGCGCGCGTCGTCGTGCGAGGTGCGCGATGCGATCGACCGCGCGATCGCGCACGAGTTGTACCATCACCGCGAAGCGATCGGCGAGATCCCGTCTCTCGGCGACCGCGCCGCGCGCGAGCGCGCCGCCGACGCGTTCGCCGCGCACGTGACGCGCGACGCGTAGTGCGCTACGTCGCCGGCATCGATGGCGGACAGTCGTCGACGACCGCCGTGATCGTCGGCGACGACGGCCGCATCCGCGGCCGGGGAACCGCCGGCCCGGCCGATCACGTCGACGAACCGCCGGGATCGACGCGCTGCGCCGACGCGCTCGGCGCCGCCGTGACGCGCGCGCTCGCCGCCGGCGGCCTTCCGCCCGCGACGATGCTCGAAGCGGCCGTCGCCGGCATCTCCGGCTACGACCGGCACTTCGACGGCGCTGCGCCGCGCCTGCCCGCGCGCCGAATGCGTCTGCTGCACGACGCGCCGATCGCGCTCGCCGGCGCTGTGCAGGCGCGGCCCGCGATCGTCGTCATCGCCGGGACGGGCTCGGTCGGCTACGGTGACGACGGCACGCGGACGGTGACCGTCGGCGGCTGGGGCCACCTCTTCGGCGACGAGGGGAGCGCGTATGCGATCGCTCGCGAGGCGCTCGCAAGCGCGATGCGCGCCGAAGATCGCGGCGAGCGCGCGCCGCTAGGCGACGCAGCGCTCTCGTATTTCGACGTGCGCGATCTGCGCGCGCTGGCGACCGCGGCGCTGACGGGCCGGATCACGCGCGCCGCGCTGGCGTCGTTCGCGCGGCTCGTCCACGACGGCGCGCGGCTCGGCGACGCCGACGCGGCCGCCGTCGTCGACGACGCTGCACGCGCGCTCGCCCGACTCGCCGCGACGACGATCGCCCGGCTCGACTTGGGCGAACGGACCCCGCGCGTCGCGTTCGTCGGCGGCGCGGTGAGCGGCGAGGGGTTCCGGGCGGCGATTCGCGACCGGCTCGCCCCGCTCGCGCCGGCGGCGATCGTCGTACCGCCTCGCTACGACGCGGCGGTTGGCGCAGCGCTGTTGGCATTCGACGACGCGGGGCTGGCGCACCCCGAGCGGATCGTCGAGTGAGCGTCCTCGAAGCACTGCGCGGCGGCGTGATCGTCTCGGTCCAGGCGGAAGGCGGCTCGCCGCTCAACGCACCGGAGGCGATCGCCCTGCTCGCGCGGGTCGCGGCGGCGAACGGGGCTGCCGGGGTCCGGGCCGAGGGCCTCGCGCGGCTGGGCGCGGTGCGGCGCGCCGTGGACATCCCGATCGTCGGGATCGTCAAACGTCAGTACGATGGGTTCGCACCCTACATCACGGCGACCGAGCGCGAGATCGCGGAGGTCGTCGCCGCCGGCGCGGAGATTGTCGCGTTCGACGCGACCGGGCGGCCGCGGCCGGGTGGCTGGGACGACGCCGCGATGGTCGGCGCCATCCACGCGCGGGGCGCCCTCGCGATGGCCGACTGCGCCACCGCCGACGACGTGCGCCGCGCCGCCGCGGCAGGCGCCGACGTGACGGCGACGACGCTCTGCGGGTACACCAAGGCCACGCGGGGGACGGAGCTGCCGGCGCTCGACCTGGTGCGGGCGTGCGCGGCGACGGGACGCTTCGCCGTGTGCGAAGGCGGGGTCGGGACGCCGGCGGCGGTACGGTCGGCGTTCGCCGCCGGGGCGCAGGCGGTCGTCGTCGGGACGGCGATCACGAACGTCGACGTGCTCGTGCGGCGGTTCACCTCGGCGACATCGTGAAAAGTCAGCGACCGCGTTCGTCTCGTCCACGATAGTAGGAGTTGCAGCCACCTCGCGAGGAGAACAAGGCGCGTCGAGCGCCGCCGGGGGGAGGCGACATATCGCGTAGCGAGGAGCTCTTGGCACAGCGGACCGTCAAGCCGAAGACGAATCTCGGCCCTGGATTTTGGCAGATCACCGCGCTGATCGTGATCGTGTCGGCGCTGATGAGCTACTTCACCTGGATCAGCGACTGGCCGATCGGGCTGATCCCCGCCGGCGATCCCGCTCCTTCCACCGACTTCCTGTTCAAGTTCCTCGGGATTGTCGCGTCGTGGATCTTCAACATCGTCACGATCTACACGATCTATTTCGCGATCGTGTTCCGCCGGCCGAACGACGCGCCCGCGAGCGCGATCGGCGTGCAGATCCACGATCAGCCGGTCCTCGAGTTCTGGTGGACGGTGATCCCGACGATCCTCGTCGTGATCCTTGCGATCTTCTCGGTGAAGATCTGGAGCGACATCCAGAACACCCAAGGCGACGTGCTCACCGTGGAGGCGATCGGCTATCAGTTCGGCTTTCAGTTCCGCTATCCAAAGCTGGCGCAGCCCGTCACCGGGATCATGCACCTGCCGCTCAACACGCCGACGACGATCCACGTGACCTCGCGCGACGTGCTGCACGGATTCTGGATCCCGGAGATGCGCATCAAGGCCGACATGGTGCCGGGTTTGGTGAACACGCTGCGCGTCACGCCGACCAAGGCGGGGACGTACCGCATCATCTGCACCGAGTTCTGCGGCGACGGCCACGGGCTGATGAAGACGCAGGTCGTGGTCGAGAACCAGCAGGACTTCGCCAAGTGGTTCCACCAGCAGGGCGGCACCGCGGGCGCAGGCGGCGGAAGTTCGGCGGCGATCGCGCTGGGCGCCGGGAAGGCCGATGCTGGACAGGCGCTCTTCGGGCAGAAGTGCAGCGCCTGCCACTCGGTCGGCCCGTACGCGCAGAAGCTCGTCGGTCCGGGCCTCGGTCAGATCTTCAGCGACTCGGCGCATCCTAAGCTCGTCAACGGCGCCGACCCGACGCCGCAGAACGTCGCGATGATCCTCAAAAACGGATACCAGGGTGATCTCGGCATCATGCCCAGTTCGCAAGTGAACCAGATTTCGAACACCGACATCGCGAATCTGGTCGCCTACCTCGTCAGCCTCTCGAAGAAATAACGGAGAACAGCCGACTTATGGCAACGCTCGCCCCCGGAGTCAAGACGGGCTCGTATCACGCGGTCCTCGACCACATCCACCCCGAGCCGACCAGCTTCATCCGCAAGTACATCTTCTCGATCGATCACAAGGTCATCGGGATCCAGTACATGATCACGGGCGGGCTGTTCTTCCTGATCGCAGGTCTGCTCGCCGAGATCATCCGCGTCCAGCTCCTCTCGCCGCAGAACACGTTCGTCACCGCGGCGACCTACAACCAGGTGTACTCGATGCACGGCTCGGCGATGGTGTGGATGGTGATCATCCCGCTGGTCACCGGAGCGTTCGGCAACTTCGTGATGCCGCTGCAGATCGGCGCGCGCGACGTCGCGTTCCCGTGGCTCAACCTGGCGGCGTTCTGGATGTTCCCGGTCGCCGGCGTGATTCTGTTCTCGTCGTTCCTGATCGGGGCGCCGGATGCGGGCTGGACCGAGTACCCGCCGATCTCGCTGCAGGGACCGCCCGGCACCACGATGTGGTGCATCGCGATCTTCCTGATCGGGATCAGCTCGACGCTGACTGGGATCAACTTCATCGTCACGATCGTGAAGATGCGGGCGCCGGGGATGACGTTCACCCGCATGCCGCTCTTCGTGTGGGCGCAGCTCGCGACCGCCGGTCTCTCGTTCATCGCGACGACGGCGCTGGCCGGCGCGCTGCTCGCGCTCTTCCTCGAACGCACCTTCGGCGTCCCGTTCTACGATCCCAAGCACGGCGGCTCGCCGTTGCTGTGGCAGCACATGTTCTGGTTCTACTCGCACCCGGCCGTGTACATCATGATCCTGCCGGCGTTCGGGATCGTCTCGGAAGTGCTGCCGACGTTCTCGCGCAAACCGATCTTCGGCTACAAGATGATCGCGTTCTCGTCGGTGGCGATCGCGCTGCTCGGCTTCTCGGTCTGGGCGCACCACATGTTCACCTCCGGGATGGTGCCGTGGCTGCAGCTGCCGTTCATGATCCTCACGATGGTCATCGCGGTCCCCACCGGGATCAAAATCTTCTCGTGGATGGCGACGTTGTGGGGGGGATCGATCCGCTGGACGACGCCGATGCTCTTCGCAACGGGCTTCCTGATCACGTTCACGTGCGGCGGGCTGACCGGATTCTTCCTCGCGGCGGTCCCGGCCGACTACCACGAGCACGGCACCTATTTCGTGGTCGCGCACTTCCACTACGTGCTCTACGGCGGCTCGGTGATGGGGCTGTTCGCCGGCATCTACTACTGGTGGCCGAAGATGACCGGGCGCATGTACGATGAGCGCCTCGGCCAGATCCACTTCTGGATCACGTTCCTCGCCTTCAACGGCACGTTCATGCCGATGCATTGGCTCGGACTGATGGGGATGCCGCGCCGCGTGCCCTACTACGACCCGGCGTACCAGTTCTGGAATCAGTTCGCGTCGGTCTCGTCGTTCGTGCTCGCCGCGTCGATGCTGCTGTTCCTCTACAACCTCTTCACCTCGTTCCGCAGCGGGAAGATCGCGGGGCCCAACCCGTGGGGTGCGCGCACGCTGGAGTGGATGATCGCGTCGCCGCCGCCGTATTACAACTACAAGAAGATCCCGGCCGTTCTCGCGACGCCGTACGACTTCGGAAACCCGCTCCCGTACATTGGCCTCGACGCCGCACCGGGCGCGACGGAAGCGACGCCGACGATGTCGTCGCATCCGGTGCCCGCGTACTAAAGGGAGCGTAGGGAAGCGACATGGCGGTCTCCATCGCCAAACAAGGCTACAACCTCGGACACGGCGAGCACGGCGATCACGAACACGAACTGGTGATCTACCAGGAGACGCGCGACATGCGTCTCCTGGGGTTCGTCCTGTTCCTCGGTTCCGACGTCGTGCTGTTCTCGGCGTTCATCTTCGCGTACATCTACCTGCGCACGACCGTCTCACCGACGTGGCCGCCGATCCTGGACGGCCACCAGTTGCCGCGGCTCGACACCGCGTTCGCGGCCGTCAACTCGGTGGTGCTGTTCGGCTCCGGCGTCACGATGCACTACGCGCTGGAGAACTGGAAGCACGGAAACCGCCCGCGCTACAACCTCTTCATGCTGCTGACGATCCTGCTCGGCGCGGGCTTTCTCGGCGGTCAAGCCTACGAGTACGCGCACGCGCAGATCGGCGGCTGGAGCGGCAGCATTTTCGGCGCGTCGTTCTTCACGCTCACCGGGATGCACGGTTTCCACGTCTTCGTCGGCGTGGTCTACCTCATCGTCCTCTGGCTGCAAACCCAGCGCAACGTCTACGACCAGGAACGCTACTTCGGCCTCACCGCCGGCACGCTCTACTGGCACTTCGTCGACGTCATCTGGGTCGCACTGTTCTTCCTGTTCTATCTCTGGTAAGCGAGGCGATTCGATATGGAAGGACTGGCCGGAGTTGAAAAAATCATCGCGCTGATCGGCGCGGTGGCGGTGTTTGTGTTCGCGATCATCGGATTGCGAGGCGAGTGGCGGAAGACCGGGCTCGACGACAACGTCACCAAGGTACTTCTCGGCCTGATGGCGTTCGGCTGCATCCTCGTGCTGCTGGCGTCGTTCGGTGTTCTTCCGCGCGGAGGCGGTGCGTAATGAAGACCATGATGAGGAGCGCGCCCTCTGGGGATCGCGCACGATCGATGATCGCGAGCGCGGTCGCTGCGTGGGGGCCCCATCGCGCAGCGATGGGGAGCGCGGAGCCTGGGGCGGAGCGCCGTTAGAATGTACGACTTGAAAGACGATCGGGGCGTGCCGATCTCGACCGGGATTCCGCCGATCGTGACGTGGTCGGCGATCGCGTGCGTCGTCCTCATCTTCATCGTCGCGGGGATGGTGCTTTCGACGGCCGGATTCGGCCACGTCTGGCCGGCGGACAAGTCGCTGACCGTACCGCTCTAGCGGCGCGTTAGGCGATCTCTTCTTTGCGCCCGTGGATCCCGACGCCGAGCGCCGGGATGCGGGCCGGAAGGACGCCGGTCGAGCGGCCGTCGATCGTGTGGACGCCGCCGTATTCGGTGAACTCGCAGAGCGCGGGACGTACAAATTCGGGCAATTCGACCGGCCCCAGGGTCGGCCACTCGCAAGCGACGCTGCGATCCTCGGTCAGCACGGCGACGTAGCCGTTGCACATCTCGTCCGAGTACGCGTCGCGTCCGCGGTAGCGGATGTAACCGTCTACGATATAGACCGGTCGCAACGTATTGAAGAGCGCGCGCACCGGCGCGGCCATCACCCACAGCGCCCAGACGGCGCAGCCAAGGACGCCCAGGGCAAAGACGGGCGCAACGATGATGATGTCCTTTGGAACCCATTTCGGCGAGAGGTGCGGCGCGGCGAAGATGCCGACGGTCAGCACGGAGAACACGATCCCGCAGATGACCGGCTCGATCGCGATGCTTGCGCGCCCGAAGAAGCCGGTGAGCACGACACTGCGTTCGCTGCGCGTCCAGGGCCGCCGGATCAATCGCTCGGCACGGTCGTCGGCGGTGAGTCTGCTCGGCCGTACGCCGTGGATCATGCTGCTGCTCGTGTCGATCATGATGCTCGTTCCGGGGATTGCTCGTGCCGGTCAGCGGGTGCACGGCGTCGTGCTCGCCGTCACGCCGAAGACCGGGAACGTGATCGTGCGCCACGACGCCTTCGGTTCCATGCCGGCGATGACGATGGAGTTTCGTATCGTTCCCCGCAGCCGGGCCTTGCAACTGCAAGCCGGCGCCACGATCGACGCCGACGTCGACACCGAAACGGAACCGTGGACGCTGTCGAACGTACAGAGCACAAGCGGGCAGCGGCTTACCGACACAGCGCCCAGACGGCGCAGCCAAGGACGCCCAGGGCAAAGACGGGCGCAACGATGATGATGTCCTTTGGAACCCATTTCGGCGAGAGGTGCGGCGCGGCGAAGATGCCGACGGTCAGCACGGAGAACACGATCCCGCAGATGACCGGCTCGATCGCGATGCTTGCGCGCCCGAAGAAGCCGGTGAGCACGACACTGCGTTCGCTGCGCGTCCAGGGCCGCCGGATCAATCGCTCGGCACGGTCGTCGGCGGTGAGTCTGCTCGGCCGTACGCCGTGGATCATGCTGCTGCTCGTGTCGATCATGATGCTCGTTCCGGGGATTGCTCGTGCCGGTCAGCGGGTGCACGGCGTCGTGCTCGCCGTCACGCCGAAGACCGGGAACGTGATCGTGCGCCACGACGCCTTCGGTTCCATGCCGGCGATGACGATGGAGTTTCGTATCGTTCCCCGCAGCCGGGCCTTGCAACTGCAAGCCGGCGCCACGATCGACGCCGACGTCGACACCGAAACGGAACCGTGGACGCTGTCGAACGTACAGAGCACAAGCGGGCAGCGGCTTACCGAGGACGTCTCCTCGCCGCTGCGCAACGTGCCGCAGCTCAAGATCGGCGACGTCGTCCCCGACGCGGCATTCGTCGACCAGCGCGGCGCGCCGTTCCGCTTCTCGTCGCTGCGTGGTCAGGATGTCGTCCTCTCGTTCATCTACACTCGCTGTCAGGATGCGCGCATGTGTCCGCTGATCAGCGCGAAGTTCCGCCAGCTCCAGCAGCTCGCCGGCGCACGTCGCGTGCACCTCGTCGAAGTGACGCTCGATCCGGCGTACGATCGCCCGCCGGTACTCGCGCGCTATGCGCGCACCTTCGGCGCCGATCCGCGCCGTTGGAGCTTCGCCGTGGGCGATGCCGATCCGACGCTCGACTTCGCCGCGCGTTTCGGGATCACGGCGTTCGCCGATCCGCGCGTCGGGATCATCCACGCTGAGAACACGGTGCTGATCGGCCCCGACGGCCGCATCACGGAGATGAACACCGAGACCGCGTGGCTGCCGAACGAACTGCTCGCGCAGATCGACGCTGCGCACGGCCGCGGCGGCAACTGGCTGGCGCGGTTGGACCTCTTCCTGAAAACCGGCGCGACCGCGATCTGCGGCAACAGCGTCGCCGGCTTCAGCGGCCTCACCGACCTGCTCGTCGTCCTCGCGATCTTCGCAGCGCTGGGCTACGCGGTCTACCGGCTCGCGCGCACGATCTTCGCATAGCGCAACGTCAGCGTGACGTTGCGGCGCGCTCTTGCGAGCGTGAGGCGAGCGCGGCGGTGAGCAGGGCCGCGGCGAGTGCGATCCCCGCGAAGACGAAGTACGCGATGCGATAGCCGGCGATCGGATCGCCGTGCGAGTCGGCGACCCCTCCGCCGAGCGAGCCGCCGAGGATCTGTCCGATGATCAGCATGATCGAGAGCAGACCGACGGCGCTCGCGCGCCGTTCCTGGCCGGCGCGGTTCGTCACGATGTATCGCGTCGGCGCGCCGAGCAGCGACCCGAAGCCGGCGCCGGCGACGACCATCGCGAGCAGCGCGAGCCCGAGGCTCGCGAACCCGAGCGCGAAAATCACCATCCCCAGCGCCGTGAGCAGCGTGCCCGCGAACAGGACGGCGCGGCTGCCGACGACGTCGAGCGCGCGGCCCGAGAGCGGGATGACGGCGACGAAGCAGAACGCGCCGACTGCCGCCACGCCGCCCGCGACCGCGTAGCTGACATGCTGCGCGGCGACGAGCGCGGCCGGGATAAAGAAGAGCGAACCCTCGAGCGCGCCGATCAGCACTTCGAGCGCGTACGTCACCAGCAGCTGACGGTCGCGAAAGAACGCCGGCGGAATCACCGGCTGGGCAGCGCGCCGTTCCACGGCCGCGAAGATCCCGAACGACGCGAGCGCGATCGCGACCAGCGCCCAGCCGCGGGCCTGATCGGCGACGCCGTCGACGCGGTACAGCCGCGTCAGCAGCGCCATCGTCGCGAGCAGGCCGGCGGCGAGCGAGACGATCCCCGCGACGTCGAGCGGGCCGCGCACGTTCGCCGCGTTCGCGGGGACGTGCCGGCGCGCCATCACGATCACGACGATCGCGAGCGGGATGTTGAACGCGAACACCCAGTGCCACGAAAGAACGTGCGTGACGAGCCCGCCGACGACCGGGCCGATGATCGCCGCCAAACCCCATGTTGCGGCGACGAGTCCGAGTGCGGCGCCGCGGCGTTCCACCGGCACGCGATCGGCGATCGCCGCGGTGGCGACCGGAAAGATCCCGCCCGCGCCGGCGGCCTGGATCGCGCGGGCGATCAGGAAGACCGTGAAGTTGGGCGACGCGATCGCCAGCACGCTTCCGGCGCCGAAGATCGCGACGCACAGGATGTAGATCGGGCGCCGTCCGTTGCCGTCGGCGAGCTTCGACATCACCGGAATCGCAACGACGTTCGCGAGCAGGTACAGCGTGAACACCCACGCGAGGTCGTGTGGCCCGACGTTGAACGCGCTGCCGAGCGCCGGAAGCGCCGGCGAGAGCACGCCCAAATCGAGCGCGCCGGCGAAGACGCCCAAACCGAGCGTGACGAGGAGCGGGATCGTGCTGCGGTCGAGCCGGTGGCCGGCGAGGGTCGTCGCGGCGTCGGCCGCGACCGGCGGAGTCTCGGTGACGGCCATCAGATGCGTACCGGCGGCTTAGACGACGTGCGGCAGCGGGACGACGCGGTCGAGCACCATCGCCGCGCACATCAGCGCCAGATACAGCAGCGAGTACTTGAAGAGCACGCGCGGCGCGCGCTTCGTCGGGTCGCCGGCGACCTTCCACGCGTCCCAGAGAAACACGCAGCCGAGGATCAGCGCGCAGCCGCCGTAGCACGGACCCAGCACGTGCAGCGGGAAGAACGCGAGCGAGACGCCGACGAGCACGAGCGAGTAGATCATGATCTCGCGCTTCGTGCGCGCGACGCCCTTCACGTTGGGCAGCATCGGGATCCCCGCTTTGTCGTAGTCAATGTTCGTCATCAGCGAGAGCGCCCAGAAGTGCGGCGGCGTCCACAGGAAGATCACCGCGAACAGCGCGAACGCCGGCGAGCCGAGCTGATGCGTCACCGCCGCCCAGCCGACCAGCGGCGGGACCGCGCCGGCCGCGCCGCCGATCACGATGTTCAGCGGGGTGATGCGCTTGAGCCACATCGTGTAGATCGCGACGTAATACGCGTTCCCCGCGAGCGAGAGCCACGCGGCCAGCGGGTTCACCAGCACGTAGAGCATCGCGAAACCGGCGAGCTGCGCGACCGCCGCGAAGACGAGCGCGTCGCACGGCGCGATCGCACCGCGCGCGACCGGCCGGAACTTGGTGCGCACCATCAGTCGGTCGATGTCGCGATCCCACACGCAGTTGATCGCGCCGGCCGAGGCCGCGGAGAGCGCGCCGCCGAGCAGGGTCCAGAACGTGAGCGCGAGCGGCGGGATGCCGCGCGCCGCCATCACCATCGCCGCGAACGTCGTGACGAGCAGCAGGAAGATGATGCGCGGTTTCGCGAGCTCGTAATAATCGTCGACGATCGCGCGCCAACCGCTCTTCGCGCCGGGAAACGGCGCGGCACCGTCGACGCGTGAGAGCGTCGAGCTCATTGCGGCGTCCCGTGCGCTTCGGCGCCGCGGCCGACGCTCACGGTGCGCCGCTCGACGGCGTGCGCGCTGCGGAGCGGCACCGTACCGTCGATCGCCGCGAACACGACCGCGCCGAGGAACGCGAGGTAGGTCGCGCAGGCGTTTGCGGCATGTGCTTCGCGCAGCACCATCGGCAGGGCCCACGCGACGTTCGCGATCCCGAGCATCGCCTGCAGGACGATCAGCGCGTAGGCGAAAAGCGCGGCGACGCGCACGCGCGGCGTCGTCCCGAGCGCCGCCGCGTATGCGGCGACGGTTGCGGCGGCGAACAGTGCCGCGGCCAGCCAGCGATGCGTCATTTGCGCCGCCTGCAGGGCGCCCGTCCCGGTCCAACTGCCGCCGTCGCAGGCCGGCAGGGTCGAGCACGCCAGGCCGGCGCCGCTCGAGCTGACGTACGCGCCGGCGCACATCACCGCGAAGGCGAGGACGAGGCAGACGCTGAGAACGCCGCCCAGCACGGAGTGCCGGATGACGATGTGCCGCGGCCGGACGATCGCCAGGACCGCGAGCGCGGTCAGTCCGGCGAGGAACAGCATCGCCGTCCCCCAGTGCACGACGACCGACCAGGGGCTGTTCGCAAGGAACACGGTCAGACCGCCGAGCGACACTTGCAAGACGAAGACGACCGCGACGAACGCGACCGTCTGCGTGACCCCGGCGATCTCACGGCGCGCGCGCAACGCCGCCCAGAGTGCCGCGAGGACGACGACGCCTTCGACCAGCGCGACCAGGCGATGGGACCATTCGAAGATAACGCCGCCCGCCAGCGACGGGATCAGCGCGCCGTTGCACAGCGGCCAGTCGGGGCAGGTCATCCCCGCCCCGTTGATGCGCACCCAACTGCCGAGAACCGCGAGGAGAAACGCACCGACGGCCGCCGCCAGCGAAAAGGCCCGGAACATCAGGCGAAGCGTACCGCGGCCGGCGTCGGAACGAAACGACTCAGGTCGCACTTACCGACCGCGTTCAGCACCCGGAGGCGGCGGCGACGCTATGGTCGGCGGCGACGCCCTCGTCGGACAGAATCGCGCCATTGCGGTCGCCCAGATCCTCCGCGATGGTGCGCATGATCTTGTTGTACGACTTGGGCGAGGTGTTGATCACTTGGCGCTGCTGGTTCACCGCCGCTTCGTTGATCCACGGCGGCGTCGGGTTCGCGCGCGTCATCAAGTCGTGCGCTTCGGTCGACTCTTCGCGGCCTTGCATGATCGTCACGTCGCGCATGAACTCGGCTGCCGCTTTCGTCTGTCGGTAGATCGCGCCGCCGAGCGCGTCGGTAAAGGCTTTGAGCTCCGCTTTGCGCTGTGGGTCGGTCGACGTCTCCGCCATCTCGCGCAGCTTCTTGATCTCGCCGTCCGCGGCTTTGCCGCCGACGCGGATCGTGCTGGCTTGATTCATCAGATCGTTGATCGCGTTGCGCCGCTGCAGATCGTTGAGACGATCGAAGTCGACGTTGCGCAGGTTGGTCGTGATGATCCCGAGGAGGCGGTCGTTGTCGAGCGCGTTGGTGATCGCGCCGTTCGCGTGCACGACGATCGTCGTGCACACGCTTGTGCGCACGCGTCCGATCTCGGTGAGCGGCGTCGGGCGCGGCGCCGCGCTCGGGGCGGGAGAAGGTTGGCTCGCCAGAGCCACGAGGAGCGGCAGCAGGCTCAGCATGTACGCCGACTTCCGTCGCACCTGCGGGGTATCCTCGGAGTCAACCGTCGAACGGTCGGTCCTCGATGCGGCGAATTTTCGTCGCCCTGATGATGGCCGCCGTTCTCACCGGCTGTCGAGAGGTGCGCGTCAACCAGCAGAAGTCCGGCACGACTCCGATCTCCGGAGGCCGCGAGGTGACCGTCGTGCGGGACAAGCGCACCCTTGAGAGCCTCGGGGTCGCGGCGCCGGTCGATTTCCGCAAGGAGTTCGCGGTCCTGCTCCTGATGGGGCCGCACAAGGAGACGGGCTGGAGCCAGATCGTCGAGTCGATCCGGGCCAACAGCGACCGCGTCCGGATCGTCGCGTTCGAGCGCGGCCCGCTCGACGGCGGGGAGCCGGCGCCCAGGGAGTACCGCACGTTCACGATGTGGATCGTCCCGAACGCCGTGTACCGGCCCGGGGCGAAGGTCGAGGTGGTTTCCCCCTCGGGCGAAACGATCGCCACGACGACGCTGCGTTGAGTCCCGAGATTCGGCTCGACGGCCCGACGCTGCGCGCCAACGCCGCCGCGTTCGCGGCGCTCGGCGCGCCGGTCGCCGCGGTCGTGAAGCGCGACGGCTACGGCTGGGGAGCGCGTGCGCTCGCTCGCGAGCTCGACGACGTCGTGGAATCGTACGTCGTCGCCGACGACGTGGAACTCGCTGCGCTCCGGCCGGCGACCGGTCGTCCGATCCGTCTCCTCGCCGACGCGCCGCCGGGGATGCTGGCCCGGATCCTCGACTTGGGCGGGATCCCCAACGTGAGCACCGCCGGCGCGGTCGCCGAGGCGCGTGTCGAAGCCGCGCGGCGCGGCCCGTTCGCGGTCCGGGTCGGGATCGTGGACAGCAGCCTGTGGGCGGCGATCCGCGCGCCCGACGCGGGAGCGTTCGCCGCCTCGCTCGCGGGCGCAGGCCTCGCGGTGGAGCTGTGGACGCACGTCACCTCGCCCGCGCGCGCCGGCACGATCCTGCGCGAGTTCGCCGCCGCGCGCCGGGCCTTCGAGGACGCCGGCGTCCCGGTCGCGTCGGTTGACGCCGCGAGCACGGCGTCGGCCGCGGCGCCGATCGCGTTCGACCGTCTGCGGATCGGGGCCGGGCTGTTCGGCGCGCGGATGGGCTGCGGGGTCGCGGTCCGGTGCGCGATCCGCGTGCACGCGCCGGTCGTGCGCCGGCTTGTGCCCGGGAGCACGAGTTGGGCGGGCTACGGCGACGTCCCGCTGCCGCCGCATCTTTCGGCCGTCGTCCTGCGTTGCGGTTACGGTGACGGATTCCCGAAAGCGCTGGCCGGGACTGCCGATATCCTTTCGGTAGGTATGCAGTACACCGCGCGGGCAACGTCCGACGGAAACGACCCGCAGGTGCTCGTCGGCGCCGACGACGACGTCGATACGCTTGCCGCCCGCGCGGGGATCAGCCCGCACGAGTTCGTGATAGGTTTTGCTTGCACATGATGCTCGACGCCCTGGCGCGGTTCGACGGCACGATCACCCGGCTGGGGATCGTGCTGAGCCCTGACGGATCGCCCGAAGAGATCGAAGGCGTCCTCAACCCGGCGAGCGCCACCACGCGCGACGGGACGCTGCTGCTGTATCCGCGCGCGGTGGCGCAGGGCAACGTCTCGCGGGTCGGCCTCTGCGTCGGCGAGCGTCACGGCGACGACCTGCAGTTCGCGCGCCGCGGCTTCGCGCTCGAACCGTCGGCTCCGTACGAAGTGCGCACCGCGCCCGGCGGGATGGGCTGCGAAGATCCGCGCGTGACGTTCATCCCGGTGCTCGATCGCTACGCGATGGCGTACACGGCGTTCGGTCCCGACGGTCCGCGCATCGCCGTCGCGCTCTCGCAGGACGGCTACCGGTGGGAACGGCTCGGCTTGGTGCGCTTCGCCGCCGGCCTGCATCAGGGCGACGACAAAGACGGCGTCTTCTTCCCCGAGCCGGTGCTCTCGCCCGACGGCGTGCGCTCGATCGCGCTCTACCATCGGCCGATGCTGCGGCTCTCGACGATGGACGGACGCGGGGCGATCCCGACCCTGCTCGATCTGCGGCCCGAAGAGCGCGAGTGCACGCGCATCGCGTACATCCCGCTCGAACCGGTGCAGCGCGATATCCGAAACCTGCTCGACGTGCGCGAGAGCGCGCTCGTGCTAATCCCCGACTCGCCATGGTGCCGCATCAAGACCGGCGCGGGAACCCCGCCGGTGCGCGTCGCCGAAGGCTGGTTTTCGATCGTTCACGGCGTCGACGCGAAAGACGTGGGCGACGGCCACTACACGATGCAGTACAGCGCGGGTTTCGTCGTGCACGATGCGGAGCGTCCGCACATCGTGCGCTACCGCTCGCAGACGCCGGTGATGGTTCCCGAAGGCGCCGACGAGACGCACGGGATCGTGAACAACGTCGTCTTCCCGACCGCGATCGAAACGATCGGCGAGCGCCGCTACGAATTCTTCTACGGAATGGCCGATGCGCGCATCGGCCGCGCGCGGCTCGAGCTCGCGCCGTCCTTCGCCGGCGTCGAGGAACCTGCGGCCTGACGGGATGGCCCGCTACTACCTGATCGCGACGATCATCGTCGTCGCGTTCGGGTGCATCGTGTTCGCGCGGCGCGTCGCGACGCTGCGCGACTTCGAGGTGCGCGCCGGCGCCGGGGCACCGCCGTCGCCAGCGGGCGCGCAGCGCGACGGCGTGCCGCCGCCCGCGCAGACGTTCGCCGGCGACGGACCGTGGGTGCTCAGCGCGCTGCCGTCGTGTTTCGCCCAACAGTCGTCGCTGACGGGGACGGCGCTGCAGCTCGCGTTCGACGTGCCGCCGGCACGCGAACGGGTCGCCCCCGGCACGCGCCTGCACAGCGGCAACTGTACGCTCGTCGTCGGAGCGCACGACGTCACGATCGAACGCGACGGCGACCGCCTGCGCGTACCGCCCGACGCCGCGCTCTACGACACGCCAAAGGGCCTCACGCTCTTTCACACGCACGCCGGCCGCGCCGAACTCCGCGTCTACAATCGCCTCCCCGTCACCCTGAGGTGACCGGCGCGAAGGCGCGGGGAGGGAGCGCTCGAACCTCGTCGCTGATGGACCTGCGCGAGGAAGTCGCTCGCAGGCGGACGTTTGCGATCATCTCGCACCCCGACGCCGGCAAGACGACGCTGACCGAGAAACTGCTCCTGTACGGCGGGGCGATCGTCACCGCCGGTCAGGTGGCCGCCCGCCGGCGCGCCCGCGCGGCGACCTCCGATTGGATGGAGCTGGAACGCGAACGCGGGATCTCGATCACCTCGACGGTCCTGCAGTTCCCCTATCGCGACCACACGATGAACCTGCTCGACACCCCGGGCCACCAGGATTTCGGCGAAGACACGTACCGCACGCTGCTCGCCGCCGACGCCGCGGTGATGCTGATCGACGCCGCCAAAGGCGTCGAGCCGCAGACCCGCAAGCTATTTGCGATCTGCCGCGCGCGGCGCATCCCGCTCTTCACGTTCATCAACAAGATGGACCGGCCCAGCCGCGATCCGCTCGAACTCCTCGACGAACTCGAGAACGTGCTCGGGATCGGCGCCTATCCGATGAACTGGCCGCTCGGCAACGGCGAGACGTTCCGCGGTGTCTACGACCGCGCGTCGGGCGACGTGCACGTCTTCGAGCGCACCCGGCACGGTGCGAAGCGCGCGCCGGTCACCGCTTCCGATCCGCGCGACCCGAAGATCGCCGCGCTCGTCGACGAACGCACGTATCGCGAGTTCCTCGATCAGCTCGACCTGCTCGAAGGCGCGGGCGCGGCGTTCGAGCGCGATGCGATGCTGCGCGGCGACGTCACGCCGGTGTTCTTCGGAAGCGCCGTGACCAACTTCGGCGTCGAGCTCTTCCTCGACGCGTTCGTGACGATGGGGCCGCCGCCCGCGCCCCGGCTCGACAGCGCGAAGCACCTCGTCGAGCCGACCGACGGCAGGTTCAGCGGCTTCGTCTTCAAGATCCAGGCCAACATGGACCCGCGCCATCGCGACCGCATCGCCTTCCTGCGCGTGTGCAGCGGCAAATTCGAGCGCGACATGACGGTGCGCAACGTGCGCACCGGGAAGGACGTGCGTCTCACCCGCGCGATGAAGCTGTTCGCCTCCGACCGAGAATCGGTCGACGTCGCGTTCGCCGGCGACGTCGTGGGGCTCGCGAACCCCGGCGTCTTCGCGATCGGCGACACGCTCGCCGAGGGCGACGGCGTGCGTTTCGAACCGATCCCCGCGTACGAGCCGGAACATTTCGCGCTGGTGCGCAGTATCGACACGGCGAGCTACAAGTCGTTTCAGAAAGGGATCGCGCAGCTGCGCGAGGAGGGCGCGATCCAGGTCTTCTATCCATTCGGGCAGACGCGGATCGAGCCGATCCTCGCCGCAGTCGGCGCCCTGCAGTTCGAAGTCGTGAAGTATCGCTTGGAGTCGGAGTACAACGTGAAGACCGCGTTCCAGACGTTGCCGTACACCACGGCGCGCCGTGTCGCCGGCGACAATCCCGGCGCCGCGACGCTCGGGTCGAGCGCGCGGCTCGTCGAGGACTGGGACGGCAAACCGATCGCGCTGTTCGAGAGCGAGTGGGGGATCGGTCTGGTCCAGCAGTGGAATCCCGGGCTGCGCTTCGAGGCGTTCGGCGCGCGCGAACTCGCCGAGGTGGGCGCGTGAGCGCGCCGGCGCCGGGTCTGCGCAACGTGACCCCGCCGCCGCGCGCGCGGCAGAACTCGATCCTGATCCTCGCCCTCGTGGTCGTCGTCGTCGCGCTCGTCCTGCGCGCGTGCGCGGGCGGCGAGAACACGTACGAGAAGATCGCGCACCAGTTCACCCAGGCGGTGCAGAACAACGACCTCGCGGCGGTGCAGAAACTCGAGAACAGTCAGACCGCCGCCGATACGACGCACGGCCGGCTCGGGCGCGGCGCCGATGCGTTCGGGCCGCTGGGGAAGATCAAGCGCGTGAAGGAGACGCCGACGAACGACACCACGCCGCGCGTCCACGAGTTCGACGTCACCTTCGAGAAGGGCACCGTCCACGAGAAGCTGCAGTTCGATCCGCAAAACAAGGTCTTCCGCTTCCGCTACGACGCGCCGGTGCCGAAGACGTGATCGGCGAGGTCGCGCACGCCGCGTCGTTCGACGACGTGCGGCGCGCGGCGCAGCGCCTGCGCGGGACCGCCCACCGCACGCCGGTGATCGCGTCGCGCACTCTCGACGAACGGACCGGCGGCCGCGTGTATCTCAAAGCGGAAAACTTTCAGCGGATGGGCGCGTTCAAGTTCCGCGGCGCCTACAATCGCCTCGCGCAGCTCACGCCCGATCAGCGCGCGGGCGGCGTGGTCGCGTTCTCGAGCGGCAATCACGCGCAAGGCGTCGCGCTCGCGGCGAAACTGCTCGAGGTCCCGGCGGCGATCGTCATGCCGTCGGACGCGCCGGCCGCGAAGCTCGCGGCGACGCGGGGGTACGGCGCCGAGGTCGTGTTCTACGATCGCGAGCGGATGAATCGTGCCGAACTCGCCGCGTCGATCGCGAACGAACGCGGCGCGACGCTCGTCCCGCCGTACGACGATCCCGCGATCATCGCCGGCCAGGGAACCGTGGTGCTCGAACTGATCGAAGACGCGGGACCGCTCGACGTGCTCTTCGTGTGTTTGGGCGGCGGCGGACTACTGGCCGGTTCGTGTCTCGCCGCGTGCGCGCTCTCGCCGGGCGTGCGGATCTACGGCGTCGAGCCCGAAGCCGGTGACGACTGGGTGCGTTCGTGGCAGGGCGGCCGCATCGTCTCGATTCCGGTTCCCAAGACGATCGCCGACGGCCAGCAGACGCAGGCTCCGGGCGAGCTGACGTGGCCGATCGTCCGCCGGCTCGCCGAGGGGATCGTCACCGTCAGCGACGACGAAATTCGCGACGCGATGCGCTTCGCGTTCGAGCGGCTGAAGCTCGTCGTCGAGCCGAGCGGCGCGTCGGCGCTCGCCGCCCTGCTCGCCGGCCGCGTCGACGTGCGCGGCGCGCGGGTCGGCGTGACGATCAGCGGCGGCAACGTCGACCCGGCGACGTTCGCGGAGTGCATCGCGACCCGGTGAGAGCGTTTGTGTGCGCGCTGCTCCTGCTCGCGCTGGGCGGTTGTGCGGCGCGGGGGAGCGCCGCGCACGATCCCTCAACGCTGGTCATCCTCGAAGCCGGTGACGCCGGCTCGATCGAACCGCTGCTCACCAACCAGTACTACGCGTTTCTCTATCAGAACCTGATCTTCGACACCCTGCTGGGTACCGGCGCGAATTACGTGCCGACGCCGAAGCTCGCGCTGCGCTGGGAGTCCAATCCGGCCGGGACGGTGTGGACCGTGCACCTGCGCAGCGGCGTGCGATGGTCGGACGGCACGCCGTTCTCGGCCGCCGACGTCGTGTGGACGTTCGACGCGCTGATCGATCCCAAGACGGGCTCGCCGTATCAAGGGCAGTACGCGTTCATCAAGCGTGTCGTCGCCCCCGATCCGCGCACGGTGCGGTTCGAGCTGAGTTCGCCGAACGCCACCTTCGTCGCCAACGCGCTGCAGTCGCAGTGGATCATGCCGGCGCACGTCTTCGCCGGAATCCCGCACGCGCAGATTCGCACAACGCCGTTCGGCGAGCACCCGATCGGCACCGGCCCGTACGCGCTGGTGCGCTGGCAGCACGACCAGGAGTGCCTGCTGCGCGCGAACCCGCTCTGGTGGGGCGGGACGCCGCGCGTCCGCCAGATCGACGTGCGCGTGATCCTCGACGCGCAAGGCGCGACCGACGCGATGCTCAACGGCGATGCCGACGTCGACGACGGGATCGGCGCCGAGGCCTCCGAGCGGCTGCGAACCGATCCCGGGATCGTCCAAGTCAACATCCCCGACCTCTACACGCGCTTCATGCAGATCAACTTCCACGTGCGCGGCCTCGACGACGTGACGGTGCGTCGCGCGATGCTCTACGGGTGGGACCGTGAAGGGATCGCGCGCGGCCTGCGCCACGGCACGGCGACGGTCGCGTCGTCGGTGATCCCGGCCGGACTGCCGCCCTGGCATGACGACGCGGTGAAGCCGTATCCGTACGACCCCGCGCGCGCCGCCGCGCTGCTCGACCGCGCCGGCTGGGCACGCGGCGCGGACGGCGTCCGCGCCAAGAACGGCGTGCGCCTCTCGTTCACGGTGCTGATGCCGCAGGGTCCGCTCGACAACGACATCGCCGCCGAGTTTCAAGCCGATATGCGGCAGATCGGGATCGCCATCGCTCCGCGGCTGATCGACTACGCGACGTTCATCCAGGAGACGAACGCGTCGAAGTTCGATCTGGCATGGACCGGCTGGGGCGGCGCGCCGGATCCCGATCAGCTGACGCTGCTCGACTCGAAACAGATCCCGCCGACGGGCAACAACTACGGCTACTTTCGCGATCCCGCGGTCGACCGCGACGTCGAAGCCGGGCTGCTCACGAACGATCCGGTGAAGCGCCGCCGCTATTACGACGACATGCAAGAGCGCAACGCACAGAACATCCCCGTCCTGTTCGGAAACAACGAGAACTACCTCGCCGCGTACCGCAAGCGCGTGCACGTCGCGGGTCCGCTGATGCCGGGCTTGTACTTCTACACCAACGTCACCGACTGGACGCTCGACCCGTGACCGCGTATATCGTGCGCCGCGTCGCCGGCGCGCTGCCGCTGCTGCTGTTCGTCTCGTTCGTGTCGTACGCGCTGATGGGGCTGGCCCCCGGCGGCCCGGCGGGGATCCTCGCGCAGCAGGGCCGCGCGCTCAGCCCCGCGGCGCGCGCCGCGTTCGCCGCCTCGCTCGGCTTGGACAAGCCGTGGTACGTGCAGTACTTTTACTGGCTCAAGGAACTCGTGCTGCACGGCAGCCTCGGGCGTTCGTTCGTCGACGGCCGGCCCGTCCTCGAACGGATCGCCGAGAAGATGCCGGTGACGCTCGAACTGATCGTGCTCGCGACGATCCTCACGCTGGCGATCGCGTTGCCGCTCGGCATCGCCGCGGCGGCCAAGCGCAACTCCGCGTTCGACGTCGGCGCTACGGCGCTGGCGTTCACCGCGTACGGCGTCCCGATCTTTTGGCTCGGGATCGTGCTGATCGATCTCTTCGCGGTGAAGCTGCGCTGGTTTCCGTCGTCCGGCGTGTCGTCGCTCGGCCGCGAGGGCGATCCGCTCGACCGGCTGTGGCATCTGGCCCTGCCGATCGTGACGCTGACGGTCGTCGGCTTCGCGTCGTGGATGCGCTACGAGCGCGCGACGATGATCGACGTGCTCGGCCAGCCGTACATCCGCACCGCTCGCAGCAAGGGACTCTCCGAACGCAGCGTGCTCTATACGCACGCGCTGCGCAACGCGCTCATCCCGATCGCCACCCTGCTCGGGCTGAGCCTGCCCGCGCTGGTCGGCGGCGCCTACTTCGTCGAGTACGTCTTCTCGGTGCCGGGGATGGGCTATCTCGGCCTGAACGCGGTCTTCCAGCGCGACTATCCGACGGTCATGGGGATCACGCTGATCTCCGCCGCGCTGGTGATCGCCGGCAACCTGCTCGCAGACATCTCCTACGCGCTGCTCGATCCGCGCGTGCGGTACGAATGAGCGGACTGCTGCGCCGCTTTGTGCGCGAGCCGCCCGCCGTCGCCGCGGCGCTGGTGCTGATCGTCATCGTCGCCGCCGCCCTGCTGGGGCCCGTGGTCTGGCAGCCGTCGCCGAGCGCCGTGAACCACGCGGTGCTCGGCCTGCCGCAGCCGCCGTCGGCGGCGCACCCGTTCGGGACCGACGTGCTGGGGCGCGATCAGCTCGCGCGCGCCCTGCAGGGTGCGCGCATCTCGCTCACGGTCGGCGTCACCGCGATGCTCGTCTCGATGCTGCTGGGATCGCTGTACGGTGCGATCGCGGGACTGGCGGGCGGACGCGTCGACGCGCTGATGATGCGCTTCGTCGACGCGATGCTCTCGTTCCCGACGTTCTTCCTGATCATCACCGTCGAAGCGCTGACGAACCGCTTCTCGGTCGCGCTGATCGTGCTCATCATCGGTCTGCTGTCGTGGATGGGCGTCGCGCGGCTCGTCCGCGCCGAAGTGCTCACGTTGCGCGAGCGCGACTTCGTCGAGGCCGCGCGCGCGCTCGGCGCCGGTCCGGTCCGTCTCATCGCACGCCATCTGCTGCCCAACGCGCTGGCGCCGATCGCGGTCGCCGCCGCGCTCGCGATCGGCGACAACATCCTGATCGAGGCCGGTCTGTCCTATTTGGGCCTGGGCGTGCAAGTTCCGACCGCATCCTGGGGCAACATGCTCCAGGATGCGCTCGGTGAAGCCGGCTTGAACGCGCCGTGGCTCATCGTCGCCCCCGGCGCGCTCATCGTCGTCACCCTGCTCGCGTTCAACCTGCTCGGCGAAGGGATCCGGGTCGCATTCGACCGCTCAATCGCTCAGGAGTGATCAGAGTTTGATCCGCAGATCGACGGCCGCCTGGAACGGGATCTTCACGCCGACGTTCCCGGTATTGAGGTTGTTGTTGAAGTCGCCGTACGGATAGCGCAGCTGCACCGGCGTCTGCGCGAGCGGGATGAAGTTCCCCGACGGTCCGAGCCCGGCGCCGCCCGACGGCAGCTCCGAGTAGACGCAGATGTTCGGGTCGTCCCACGCGTAGCCGCGCTGGTAGCACTTGTCGATCAGCCCGGTCAGCGTGACGACCAGCTTCACGTTCTTGCTCGCTTCGAACGACGTCGCGAGGTTGAGCGTGAGACGTGAGGGCTGTTTGAACGCGCCGAGGTTGTCGAACGCACCGGTGAAGGCGTTGGGGATGAAGAGGTAATCGAGGCCGAAACCGCTCGCGCTGGTGAACCCGGAGCACGTGTACGGAACGCCCGGCATCTTGCAGCCGCCGTCGGGGATGTAGCCGGGATAGCTCAGCGGCGAACCGTACGACGCGCCGGAGGTGTACGTCAGGCTCGGCGTGATCGCGAACTTGCCGTGCTTGTACTGCACGATCGCCGAGAGCACGTGCGGCGTTTCGTACCCGTTCTCGCCGACGAACGGCTGCGGGATCTGATCGTAGGTCGTGTACTCGGCGTTGACGGGGAAGAGGTTCTGCACCGGCTGGCTGTAGTAGGGGTTCGCCGTCGCCGTCGCCGGGCACGCGCCCCCGACGGCCGCGACCGGGCCGTTCGTCGCCGCGTCGTAGCACGGCGCCGGCGCGCCGCCGCTGACGGTCGTCCCGCAGCGCGGGTCAGCGGGATGCGTTCCGCAGAACGACGTGTAGGCGTTGTAGTCCTTGACGTACAGGTTGATCGAGTCGATCACGTTCGTCCCCGACGGGAACTGCGCGTACTTGATCCGGCTGTGCGTGTACGTGTACGCGAGCTGGCCGGCGAAGCCGTCGCGCGCGAAGTCGCCCTTGCGCAGCGCGAGTTCGACGCCGTACGACGTCTGATGCCCGACGTTGAAGCCGCTGACGATCCCGCCGACGCCGATCGGGAACGCCTGGAGCTGATCGCGCGTGCTGCGGTAGAACGGCGTCAGCTTGAACGACGTGTCGGTCCCGCGGATGTGCTGCTCGAGGGAGAGGTCGTAGTTGTACGAGGTGTCGGGCCGCAATTGGTGGGCGGGCGTGCTGAAGCCGTAGCCCAGGAAGTTCGATGCCGCGTACTTCGTCCAGTCGCGGTCGTTGAGGTCGTTGTACTGCAGCCACGAGGTGTTGACCGGACGCGAGTACACGCCGAACGAGCCGCGCACCACCGTATCGGGGTTGAACGTGTAGGTGAACGCGAGGCGCGGCTGGACCACGCTGTTCGAAATCTTGTCGAGCGTGCTGTTGCGGAAGTTGGCCGGGACGTAGCCCGGTCCGACGGCGGCGCAGTTCGCCGGCGTCGCGAACACGCCGTTCGCGTCGGGCGGCGAGCTCGAGACGTTGACCGCTCCGAAGACGCCGGGCTTAAAGCAGTACTCGTTGTTGTAGGCTTTGATCCAGAACGCCCGGTTGAGCGAACTCCCGCCGATCGGCGCGGCCGTCGTGCCGGAGAGCCGGTTCGTGTAGTTCTCAAAGCGCACGCCGAGGTTGAGCGTGAGCTTGTCGGTCGCGTTCCACACGTCGGTCAGCGACGCGGCGGTGAACACCGGCGAGACGTTGTTGACGCGTCCCAGCGGGCCGTTCTCGGTGACGAGCCACTGCGGGCTCGCGCCGTTCGCGAACGCCGCTGCGGCGATCGGAAGCGTCGGCGTGGTGAAGGTACCGCGCGTCGTCCCCGCGCCGCTGAAGCAGCTGGTGAAGCCGCCCGTCCCCGGATCGTAGCAGTTTCCGGTCTGCGCCGCGGTGCGCGGATCGATCAGGTTGGTGAACGCGGTTCCCAGCCCTTGATTCCCGGGAAATGCGTAGAAGTAACGGCGCTGGATCTTCGTCTGGCTCTCGTTCGCCGAGAACGTGAGCAGATGTTTGTCGGTGAGCTGGTTGGAGTACAGCATACTCGCGCCGTAAGTGTGGCTGGGGATCTCGTAGTCGTTGAGTTCGGCGCCGAAGCAGCAGGTGAAATTCTGGTTGGCGGGACCGGCGATCAGCCAGCGCGAGTACACCGAGTAGCCGAAGAGCCGGACGAACGAGCGTTCGTTGATCGCGTGCTGATACTGCGCTTTGACGACGGCGACGCCGTTGTCGTTGGTATCGCGCGCGCTGTTGGAGAGGTTGCCGCCGAACGGACGGTTTGCGGGGCTGGTGTTGAAATAGTACGGGACGACGGCGGAAGCGTTCGGCGCCGCGAAGAGCGGGCCGTTGTACACGTAGCCGTCGTGCCAGAACGCCTGGTACGGTCCGGTCGCCGCAGGTCCGCCGTTCCCTTCGGCGAGGGCGTTCGCGACGTACGTGGGGCCGCCCTGATCGTTGACCGAGCTGTAGTACGCGTTGAAGAGTTCGCTCGTGACGTAGAGCGCCTGCACGTCGTCCTTGAGCCCGCCGTGCTTGTGCGGGATCCCCCAGTGCAGGTTGATCACGTTGTCGCGCTGGCTCACCGTCGAGATCGCGTACGTCTGACCGGGCGCGAAGTAGAGCCCGTCGCCGGGCGTCGCCGGATTGCCGGAGACGTAGCTGGGCGAGCCGTCGTAGATGTTGAAGCGGTTGAAGTTGTCGCCGAACGGAAACGCGATCGGGTAGAAGAAGCGCGGATCGCTCGCGCCGTTGTTGTTGTCGAGATAGCGATAGTCGGAGTTCGCGCCCGACGCGCCGACGTAGTAGGTGAAGAGACGGTCTTTCGTCGCCCCGCCGACCTCGCCCGAGAGGCGATGGAAGAACGCCGGTGCGCCGACGCCCGCGTTCACCGTGAGCGAGAGCGGATACGTGCCGGTGCGGATCACCTGGTTCACGTAGCCCGAGAGCCCTTGTCCGTCGGACGTCGCGGGCGTGCCGCCGGTATACACCTGCAGCTCTTGCTGGCCGAGCGTGGAGAGCATCGTTTGCGGCGCGTTGTCGTACACGCGGTTGACGGGGATGCCGTCGAGTTCGTAGCCGACTTGATCGATGTCGCCGCCGCGAATCGAGAGCTGCTGATACCAGCCTTGCTGGCCCGCCTGCACGACCGTTCCCGGGACCGACTGGATCGCGGAGTACGCGTTCGTCAACCCGCCCGGACCGCCGAGCGCGGCCGCGGCGTCGGCGTTCGCGCCGCTCACCGAGTAGACGTCGCTCGTCGTCCCCGATTTCACCAGGTCGCTCGCCCGACGCGACGTCACGTTGCCGATCGTCTTGAGTTTCGGCGCGAGCGCGCGGTTGAGCGTCTGCGCCTGATCGGCCTGCACCGTGATCCCTGCGAGCGTCAGCGTGTCGTATCCGTCGCGCGCGATCTCGACGGTGTACGTGTCGGGCGCAAGCGAAAGAAACCGGAACCCGCCGCTCGCATCGGTCGTCGACGACTCGGTCTGCGAGGGCGAGGAGGCCGTGACCTTGGCGCCGGCGATCGCGGCGTTCGTGTTGAGGTCGACGACGTGCCCGACGATCGTGCCGGTGGTGCCGGCCAGCGCGGGCGAGGGCAGCAGCGATGCAGCGAGCACCGCCGCGGTAACGAGCGCCGCGGCGGCGCGAACGAGAGCCTTCATGCGGCCCACTACGCTGGTGGCCGCTAGGTCCCTTTAGCCGAACGCGCTAGCCTTTGATCGCCGCGCACCCCACGACGGGCGACGTCTCTTCGCTCGTCTTGTGAATCAGCACTACGTCGCCGACGAGCGCCTGCAGCGTGGTGTTGGGAAGGCGCGTCTCCTGCGCGGTGCCGAGCGGCCACTTCGCGGCCTGCGCGTACGACGAGCAGGTGCCCTTGCGCACGTCGACCGACGACGGCGTGGCGCCCGTGCCGGTCACGTTGAGCCCCACCTGCACGTTGCCGCCGAGCTGGAAGAGCGTGACGTTGCCGTGCACGGTGGTGCCGTTCACCGGCCTGATGGGTGCCACCAAGGGGTTGTTGAGTGCCAGCGCCGGAGCGCCGAGTCCGATTGCGGCGAAGGCCGCGCCGATCATCGCAATGCGTGAACGCATGACGTTGCGCTTACCCCGTCAGGGCATCGCCGTCACCGCCCGTCGGCTGCTCGCCCCATCGCGTAGAATTGAGGGTTCGGTCGCATGTCCATGAGACCGGCCATGCGGTTGGAAAATCCGAAGAACGCCGCGACCGCGGCGATGTCCCAGGCGTCGTCGTCGGTGAGCCCGAGCGCTTTGAGTTCCGCGAGTTCCTTGTCGCTCGCGGCGAAGCCGCGATCGTTCACGCGCGACGCGAACGTGAGGATCGCGCGCAGGCGCGGCGAGAGCTCGGCGGTGCGCCAGTTCACCGCGATCTGATCGGCGACGAACGGATCTTTGCCGAGGATGCGCAGCGCGGCGCCGTGCGAGGTCACGCAGTACAGACACGCGTTCTCCGCCGAGACCGCCACGACGATCGCCTCGCGTTCGGCACGTGAGAGGCCGCTCGGGCCTTTCATCAGCAGATCGTGATAGTGCATGAACGCACGGAAGTGCTCGGGGCGCTTCGCGTACGCGAGGAAAACGTTGGGGACGAACCCGATCTTCGCGCGCGTCTCCTCGCAGATCGCGCGGATGTCGTCGGGCATCTCGTCGAGCGACGGGACGCCGAAACGCGAAGGCGCCGCAACGTGTGCGGCGCCTTCATTGAACGGCGGGTGGCTACTTTTTGCCGAGGTCGGCGCAGGCGACATAGACGGGGATTTCTTTCGTCGACTTGTGGACGTTGATCGCCCATTCGCCCTTCTGCAGGTCGGCGAGCGTTGTGTTCGGCACCGTCGTCTCGGAGAAGCCGTTGACCGCGTTGTGCAGCGGATAGGTCGGCTTCGGATCGAGCTTCGCGCAGGTGCCCTTGTGGATGTGCGCCGGCTGCGGCTCGTCGCCCGCGCCGCTCATGCGGAGGCGGACGATGACGCCGGCCGCGCCCTGGAGCAGCGTCGCGGTGCCGTGTTCCCCGGAACCGTTCTGGGCGAGGATCGGAATCTGGATGGGTGTGGCAGCGCCGGCCGCCGTTGCGGTCAGCGCGGCGGCAGCAAGGGCCGCGGCGGTCACGAATTTCAGCGACAAGATAACCTCCTGATAATGAAGCGCGTCTCGGGCCATTCGGCCCGGCGACGGCGTCTTCATGTGCGGTTCTCCACCGGAGCTATTTGACGTCTCCGCACGATACGTACGTCGCGATATCGGTCGTCGACTTGTGGGCGTTGATCGCGAACTTGCCGCGGAGTTCCCCGATCGTCACGCCCGGGACGGTGGTCACGGACATCCCGTTGACTACGTTGTGCAGGGCGTAGGCCGGCTTCGGGTCGAGCTTGGCGCACGTGCCCTTGTGCAGGTGCATCGGCTGCGGGCCCTTGGCGTTCTTGAGGTGCACGGTGACCACGAGGCCCCGGGCGGTGTCGCGCAGCATCGCCGCGCCGGTCTCCCCGGAGCCGTTCTGCGCCGCCATCGTCACGGCGAGCGGCTTGGTCATCATCGTCATCGGAGCGGCTTCGGCGACGAGCGCCGTCGCGGCGATCGCCGCGACGAGCGCGGCGCTGAATGCGGATGAGTTCATGGTTCATCTCCTACGTCACGCTTGGTGAACGGAGGCAGGACCTTCCCGCCTGCTCCGCGCGTTGCCTGCGCTCGCGGCTTGCGCTCAGGAGAGCCGCTTTGCCGGCGTGCCGTTGACGCGCCGGCGTTTCGGCTGGAACGGCGATCCGACCTGATACCTCCCGCCGCGCGGCAGGGCCGTGTCGACGTCGTCGCAGCCGATGGGGGTGAACGCGGCGCAATCGTGCGGGCGCGCTTCGTAGATCCCGCAGTAGTACTTGCCCGAGCGCGATCCCATGAGGAAGACGCATTTGTCGGCCACGTCGTCGGTCACTTTGCGCAGCCACCCGACGTAGGAGCCGTCGGCGGATTCGCGCGGGATCACGTACTCCGCGAACGCTTCGTCGTAGCTCATCTGCAGATGGTCGGCGATGCGCTGCACGTCGGCGCGCGAGACGAACGGCTCGTACCCGCTGCAGCATTCGGCGCAGCCCGGCGGGCACGCAACATTCTCCGGGAGATCGTAGAGATGCTTGCGCGAGAGCTCGATCACGCGCCGGACCGCCTCGACGAACTCGGCGTCGTCGTTGTATTTGTAGACCCACTCTTTGTGGCTGATCTCGTTCGCGTTGTAGCTGCGCTTCGTCGTCTTGTTGTACTGGATCGTGACGTGTTCTTCGTCGATTTCGATCTGCTGCACCGTCGTCATCGGGTCGAGATCGAGTTCCGAGAGCCGGGTGGGTTGACCGGTCTCACGCGTGAATCGGCGAAGGTTGCGCGTCTCGCGCATGGCGATGAGATCGATCGTCTCTTGCATCGCGGCATCTTCGCGATGCCGTCCCGCGAACCCGGGCGCCGCGCGCGCATCCGGCGGGGAGCGGCGCTCGCGCCGCGAAACGGCGCGCATGCGGACGAAGCGGATGGGAACGCGTTAGTGGCGCGCGGAGCGATCGGCGTCGATTTGGGCGGCTCGCACGTGATGGCGGCGGCGGTCGACGAAGACGGGCGCATCCAAGCGAAACACGAGCGCGACATCGACGACCGGGCACCGTCGGCCGTCGTCGATGCGCTCGCCGAGGTCGTCAACGCGGCGATCGGTGCGGCGAAATTCGAGGTCGCCGGTATCGGGATCGGTTCGCCGGGCAACGTCGACCCGATCACCGGCACGATCCGCTACTCGCCGAATTTCGGGTGGACGCACGTCCCGCTCGGCGAGCGAGTGCGCGCCGCGTTCCCCAAATACAAGATCTTCGTCGGCAACGACGCGCGCTGCGCGACGCTCGGCGAGTACGTGCACGGCGTCGGCGCGGGCACGAAGGACTTCACGCTGCTCACGCTCGGGACGGGGATCGGCGGCGGCGTCGTCGCCGGCGGCGTCCTCGCGCTCGGTTATCAGATGGGCGCCGGCGAGTTCGGTCACCACCAGATCCGGCCCGACAGCGGGTTCATCTGCGGCTGCGGAAAGGTCGGCTGTTTCGAAGCGCAAGCGTCGGGAACGGGATTGATCCGGCATGCCTTTCGCGCGGCGCCGTCGTTCCCGCGCTCCGCGCTGCTCGACGTGCCGCGCGAGAAACTGGGATCGAAAGCGATCCGCAAAGCGGCGCAGGCGGGCGATCCGCACGCGCTCGCCGCGTTCGGCGCGTTCTGCGACGACTTGGCGCTGGGACTCGCCAACGTCATCGCGTTCGTGAACCCCGAAGTGATCGCGCTGGGCGGCGGTGTCTCGAGCGGCGGCGACTTCCTGCTCGACCGCGTCCGTCCGCTCGTCGACGTGCGCACGACGATGGTCCCGCCCGGGACGACCCGCATCGTGCGGGCGTCGCTCGGCAACGACGCCGGCGCCGTCGGCGCGGCGACCGCGGCAATGCGGGGCGGCCTCATCGCGCAGTCTGCCGAAACCGTAAGCGTTGCGTAAGCGAACGTAAACCGCCCGTAACGTCGGCCCACTACGCTGATTGCGTGAACGAACGTGACGTGGCGGCGATGCTGCCCCCGACCTGTGAGGACTGCGGCCACCGGGCCTCACTCCACCACCTGGACGGATGCCGGGCCCTCCTGCTCGGGCGCGGCTCGCCGAGCCGCTCCTGCGGCTGCAAGACGACCCTGCGGGAGATCTTGGGGGCGCGCTACCCGGCCGCGCGCCCACCCGGAGAGGTGCGCGAGCGTCAAGCCGCGTTGTAGCGGCTATTCGAGATCGAGAGGTGCGCCCCGGCCGAACGGCGGACGAGAAGTCGGCCGCCAGGGCCTGCTCGGATGCCGTCGGGTTCTTCAGCCCGGAAGCCGGCTGCGACGGGGTCGCCGTCACGAGCGGCTTGAACGTCGTGCTCGACGCCGGTGCGCCGGCCGCAAAGCCGATCGCCGCCGGTAGACCGCCCGGCAGCGGCGAGAGGAAGAACGCGCCGCCGGTCGCCGCTCCGCTCGCGGCGGGGCCGCTGACGCCGGAGGTCAGCGAGAAGGCGAAGACGGTCGTCGGCGAGGCCGGCACGGCCGCCGACGCGTCGTAGTCGCCGACGATGACGGGGGCCGCGAGCGCGCCCTGCACGATCGGCGAGGCATGATGGACGAGGAGCGCGATCTGGCCCGCCGTCTCCGCCGGCTCGACGAAGTTCGCGAACTGCAGCGTCTTCGCAGCGACCTTGCCGCCGACAACGACGCTGTACGCCGTCTGCGCAGCGACCGTCACGTTCTCCGATGCGCCGGAGCGGTCGTGCTCGCGGCGCCGGCCGGCCGATGACGTCGATCGTGTAGGTTCCGACGGGGACGTTGAGGTAGCCGGTGATCGGCGGATACGCCGCGGCTGCGACGGTCGGCGACGACGGACGCGTGCTGCCCAATGGGTAGGCGTAGAGGTCGACGGGCCGGGCATCGGGGGAGTCGTGTACCGCCCGGGCCAGCGCCGTCGCCGACCCGGTTGCGAACGGCGGCGGCGTGACGGTGCCGTTGTTGCATGCGGCGAGGAACATGACGCCGAGAGCGACCGCCATGCGCCGGACGATCGAGGACGAAAAGGCCACCAGAAAAGCTTCGTCGAGCGAGCAGAACTGCGGTACGAGAACGCGCCGTCCGTCTCCGTTGGACGCCTCAACCGGAGAGATATCGTACGTAGAAGACTTCAGGATCGCCGGGATCGAGGTGATCGACTTCGCCGCAGCGTGTCCAGCCGTATCGCGACAGCACCGCGTGCATCGCCGCGTTGGAGCGATTCGTCGAGGTGAAGATTCGGTTGCTGACGGCGCGTGTCGCCGCGTGCGCGAGCAGGTCGCCGGCGTAGCCGCTGCGCCGCCGCTCCGCCGCAACCGCGAGCGCGTTCACGAACGTGTGCGCGAAGAACTCGGTCAGCCAGCTGAAGCCGACGATCGCACCGCCGTCTTCCGCGACGTACACGTCGCCTGCGGCGAGCGCGCGCAGCAGCCGCCCGCGTTTGTGCGGCGGCGCGAGAAATGCCGGCAGGATCGGTTCGAGCGCTGCCAGATCGTCCGCCGACGCCGCGCGGACGAGTGCGCTCACGGGGCGTGCTGCGGTGCGTCCAGCGCGAGCGCGGTCATCATCGTGACGCCGGCGGCGAGCGCCGACTCGTCGATGTTGAAGCGCGCGTGATGGTGAGGCCACGAACTCTCGGGGCCGCCGTTCGAACCGATGGTGAAGAAACACGCGGAAACGCGCTCGGCGAAGAACGAGAAGTCTTCCGCACCCATCAGCCGCGGAACGTCGGCACAACGCTCTGCACCGACGATCCGCTCGCCGAGCGCGCGCACGTAGCGAGTCTGCTCGACGTCGTTCGAAGTCACCGGATAGCGCCACAGATACGTGAATTCGTACGTCGCGCCGGAACTCTCGCAGATCCCGCGCAGCACGCGTTCGATGCGCTCCGCCATCGCCGCCCGCACGCCGGGATCGAACGCGCGCACGGTGCCGAGCAGGCGGACACGGCTCGGGATGACGTTGTGCGTCGTTCCGCCGTTGAACGCGCCGATCGTGACGACCGCGGGCTCGATCGGATCGATGTTGCGCGAGACGATCTGCTGCACCGCGACGACGAACTGCGAGGCGACGTAGACGGGATCGACCGAGAGGTGGGGCGCGGCGCCGTGTCCGCCCTTACCCTCGATGGTGATCTCGATCGAGTCGCTCGACGCGTAGAACAGCCCTTCGCGAAAGCCGACGATCCCGGCGGGCTGCGATGACGCCAGGTGGAGACCGTAGGCGCGCTCGATCCCGAAGCGTTCGAGGACGCCGTCCTCGATCATCGCCTTCGCGCCGCCCTTGCCTTCTTCGGCCGGCTGGAAGAGGAAACAGATCGTTCCGGCAACCTCGTCGCGGCGCCGCACGACGAGTTCGGCGGCGCCGAGCAGCATCGCGACGTGTCCATCGTGTCCGCACGCGTGCATGCGCACCGGCGTCTGCGACCGGTACGAAACCTCGTTCTCCTCCTCGAGCGGAAGCGCGTCCATGTCGGCGCGCAGCATGACCGTCTTCCCCGGTGCGCTGCCGCGCAGGACGCCGACGACGCCGGTCTTGCCGATCCCCGTGTGGACCTCGAGGCCGAGGCCGCGCAGACGCTCGGCGACGACCGCCGACGTGCGCTCTTCCTCGAAGCCGAGTTCGGGATGCGCGTGGAGGTCGCGACGCGTCGCCACGACCGTTTCGAGGACCGCCGGCGGAACGTCGACGGTGAGGATTCCTGCCGTCACGCTACCCGGCGGCGGGGATGACGCGCCGCCCGACGCGGGCGATCTGCGCGATCAGTTCGGCGATACGGCGCGATGAGCCGCGCGGCGCGACCGCCGTCTGCTGGGCGCGCATCTTCGCCAGGCGTTCCTGGCTGTGGACGATCCGCGCGACCGACTGCACCACCTCGGCGGTCGTCAGCGCGACCACGCCGATCCCGTTGGTGCGCACGTAGTCGAGGTTGCCGCGCTCCTGTCCAGGGACGTAATCGTAGACGACGACCGGGACTTCGGCGACCGACGCCTCCGCGATCGTCCCCGGACCCGCCTTGGTGACGAGCAGGTCGGCGGCGCGCATCAGCTCCGGAACGTCGTTGCGGAAGCCCAGGACCGTCATCGGCGTCGGCAGGCTGGGGGCAAGTTCTTCGAGCTTCGCCTTGAGGGCGGCGTTGCGGCCGGTGACGACGACCAAGTGGTAGTCGAGTCCGGCTTTCGCCAAGCCCATCGTCGTGGGGAGCAGTTTGCCCCCGCCCTCGCCGCCGGCCATCAGCAGACAGATCGTCCCGTCGATCGGGAGGCCGAGTTTCTTGCGCAGCTCGCTCTTGGTCGCCGAGACGTCTTCGAAGCGCGGATGGATCGGGTGGCCGAGGAGCCGGAGCCGCTCGGGCGGGACGCCGCGGTCGAGCGCACGCTGGTAGACTTCGCGCGCGGGGACGACGGTCAAGTCGGCTTCGGGGAGGAGCCAGCCTTCGTGGACGCGCCCGAGGTCGGTGATGACGGTGACGATCGGGACGGCCTGCATCCCGGCGTCGGCCCGCGCGCGCAGGGCGGCGTGGTTGAGCAGCGGGTGGACCGAGACGATGACGTCGGGCTGGTACTGCGTGAAGACCTCGCGCAGCCGTTCGCGGTAGAGCGGCTCGCAGAACCGCACGATCGTGCGGTACCGGCGGCGGCCGTTGGTGGCGTGATAGAGCGCGCCGTAGATGGGGGGCGCGTAGCGAAGGGCCGCGCTATACGCCGGCCCCAATTTGGAAAGCGGGAACGTGCAGTGGGTGGCGATATCGTCGATCCGCCACTCGAAGCGGGTCGCTCCTTCGATCTCGTCAAGGGCGGCGCCGATGGCCTGTGCACCGGCGCGATGGCCTCCGCCCGTATCGGAGATCAGAAAGAGGACACGTTTCGTCAATTCCGCCTCAACTCGTTTGCTTCGCGACGGTTCGTCGCGCAACCGTGCGCCGCTTCGCGCTCACGGCTCGTCGTACCGAGACGGGTTTGCGGCGTTTCATCGTCCGCGTCCAACTGCGCAGGACGCCGAGCGTGGCGCGCGCGGGCGCGTCGTAGAAACGGAAGATGTCGCCGAACTCGATCTCCGGGTTGACGTGGTGACCGTTGTGGTCTTCCGGCAGCACCAGGCCGGTCGCGCGTGCGATCCGAACGAACCAAGCCGGCGTTTGCCACCCGAGCTCGCAGGTATGCCGCCACCACACGTGCGTCTGACCGAGGGCGAGCCCGAGGATCGCGCCGGCGACCGAGATGCGCGCGCAAACGATCGCAAGCACGATGTACGGCAGCGCGCCGAGCAGACCGTCGAGGAGGACCTGCGGATCGCGGCTGAGCACCGCATGATCCCAATACGAACGACGGCGATCGTGGTGCGTCCGGAGGTGGAGTTTCCCCCACGCATGCTGCGGAACGTGATAGAAGAAGGTCGAGGCGAAATCTCCGACGAGCAAAACGGTGAGCATTGCTGCAATCGCGGAGAACACCGGCGAGCCCAGCACGGTCGTGTTCACGCTGATCCTTGTTAAGTGGAGAGGGCTAACGGCGGATTGGTCCCGATTCCTGGAAACCCTCTTGCCGCTGCCATCGTGGCGGTCGCTTGGACCGTAGCTCCGGTGCGGATCGACGGAGTTCAAGATGCCGCTCTATCGTGGCATATACCCCCGCCGGTCCCCGTTATGCGAGGTCTGCGCTTGCTGATGGACGCAGGTCCCAAGGCGCCGCAGAACGTGAAGGTTGCGCGCGAGATCCTGCGCGCCAATCCCCGGATCGGGGAGATCGATGCTCTGCTGCTCGCAACGCGGACGATCGACGCCGCGGCGCGCAACGGGATCTCGCCGAATTTTCTGGCCGCGACGCTGCTGCAGGAGTCGGCGTTCGATCCGCGCGCGATCTCCCCGGCGGGGGCGATCGGGCTCGCCCAGTTCACGATCGCGACGGCCGACGACTACGGCGTCGAGCCGTGGGATCCGCTCTCCGCGATCGACGGCGCGGCGAGACTGCTCGGCGGCTACGTCGCCCAGTACCGCGGCGGCCGCGAGGATCCGTACGCGCTCGCGCTGGCCGCGTACGACGCGGGTCCGGGCGTCGTCGCGCACTACGGCGGCGTTCCCCCGTACGACGAGACGCGGCTCTACATCAGGCTGGTGCGTCTGCGCTGGTCGCGGATCGTCGGGCGCTGAACGCCCGCGTTACGCGAACGAGCGCCGCAGGAACGACTGCACGCGATCCCACGCATCGGCGATCTGACGCGTCGCGATCGTGCCGAGGTCTTCCCGGAAGAACGAGTGTCCGACGTCGGCGTATTCCTGGATCTCGAACGTCTTGTTGTTCTCACTGAGCCGTTTGCGGATCGTCGCGATCTCGTCGGGACCGATCTGCTCGTCGTGGCCGCCGAAGACCAGGAGCAGCGGCGTGCGCACCGCCGCGCCCGCCTCGTCGAGCGCGGTGGCGCTGGTACCGGGGATCGGGCGCGCGATGCTCTGCTCGTAGAACGCGATCGAGGCGGCGAGTCCCGGGAGCGTCGAGGCGAGAAACGCCGCCGTGCCGCCGTAGCCGAAACCCCAGGTCGCGATCTTTCCGTGCTGCACGAAGCTCTGGTCGTCGAGCCAGTCGCGCGTCGCGGCGACGTCGGCGCAGACGTCCTGCGCGTTGAAGACGGTCTTTGCGTCGCGCCCGCGCAGATAGTCGATCGCGATCGCCGCGTAGCCCGCCGCGGCCGCTTGGTTCGTGATGCGCTTGATCTCGTCGTCGAAGCCGTAGATCCCCTCGAGGACGATCACCGCCGGGCGGCGCCGGTTGTCTTCGGTGCGCGCGAGATGCGCGTTCATCGCACCCGACGGGGCGTCGATCGTGATCTCCTCGGTGATCATCGGAGGTGCTCCCCGAGAAATGCCTGGACACGATCCCAGGCGTCGGCGACGTCGCGGGGCGTCGTCGCGTCGGCGCGATTCGACGGATCGAGCTGCGCGCCGCTGTCGCGGAAGAACGCGTGCCCTTGATCCGGGTAGACCTGGATCTCGAAGTGCTTGTGCGCCGCGGTCAGCGCCGCGCGGATCTGTTCGATGTGGTCGGCGGTGATGTAGTCGTCTTTGCCACCGAAGACCAGCAGCAACGGCGCCCGGATCTCGGCCGCGTCGCCGATCGGGGCCGGCTCGCCGCCGGGAAGCGGCACGGCGATATTGCCGCCGTAGAATGCCACCGCCGCCGAGAGTCCGGGGAGGGTCGCGGTGACGAACGCGGTCGTCCCGCCGAAACAGAATCCCCAGGTCGCGATATGGTTGAATTCGACGAAGTCCTGGGAATTGAGCCAGTCTACGGCAGCCGCTACGTCCGCGCGCAGCGTGGCTTTGGTGACGGCTCCCGCCGCCTTGAAGCCTGTTTGCAGCCCCTCGGGGGTATAGGGTTCGTTGAGGTAGGGGTGCGTGCGGTGATAGTAGTTGATGGCCAAACCCACGTAACCGGCGCCGGCGACGAGGTCGGTGATCCGCTTGACCTCGGTATTCACGCCGAAGATCTCCTGCAGTACGATGACGGCCGGCCGCGGCGCGGGGTCATCGGGCCGCGCTAGGTAGGCCGGCATCGGGGAGCCGGCGACGTCGATTTCGAGCGATTGAGAGATCACGCTGCCTCCTGAAGTACTGCAAACTCGTCTGGAACGCGGGGGTTCGAACATAGACATGGCTTGGACGACGCCGGGGACATTCGCCGACCGCTTCGCGCTCCATCGCGATCCGCACCCCGCGCGGGTGGCGACGTTCGCCGAGGACGTGCGGACAGGCCTCGGTGCGCGACCGTTCGCGCTCTCGCCCAAGTATTTCTACGACGATCTCGGGTCTGCGATCTTCGAAGCGATCACGCGGCTGCCGGAATACTACCTGACGCGCGTCGAGCGCGATCTGCTCGCGACGTACGGGCGCGAGATCGCGGGCCGGTTCGCGGGGCCCCTCGAACTCGTCGAGCTCGGCAGCGGTAGCGCGCTCAAGACCCGCATCCTGATCGACGCGATCCTCGAGCGCCAGCCGCGGCTGACGTATCATCCGATCGACATCTCGGCCGACGCCGTCACCGAATCGTCGCTCGCGCTCACCGCCGCGTACGAACGGCTGCGCGTCGTCGCGTACGCCAGCGACTACTTCCCGCTGCTGCGCGAGAAGCGGCTGGTGACCCACGATCGCGTCCTCGCGCTCTTCCTCGGCTCCAACATCGGCAACTTCGAACCGCAGGACGCCCGCGAACTGCTGACGTTCCTTGCGCGCGCGCTGCGTCCCGGCGACGGCGTGCTCATCGGCTACGATTTGAAGAAGGACCCGACGATCCTCGAACTCGCGTACGACGATCCGACCGGCGTGACGGCGGCGTTCAATAAGAATCTGCTGGCGCGGATGAATCGCGAGCTCGGCGCCGGCTTCGAGTTGAACGCGTTCCGCTTCCGCGCGAGATGGAACGAGCGGCACGGCGCGGTCGATTCGTTCCTGGTGAGCGAGCGCGATCAGCAGGTGCGGATCCCGGCCTCCGGTCTCACGGTCGACTTCGCGGCGGGCGACACGATCCACACCGAGTCATCATACAAGTTCACGCGCGACGAGATCGCGATGCTCGCGACGCGCTGCGGCTTCACCGAGACGGCGTCCTACACCGACGCGGCGGGACGCTACGCGCTCTCACTCTTTGCCGTCGCCTGAGCGCCCGCGGCGCAGCCGGTCGCGGACGGGCGCGAACGCACCGATTGCGCGTTCGACTTCCTCGTTCGCGAGCGCGGCGAGCAGCGCCAAGCCGGCGACCGGCTCGACGTGCGTACTCGCCGCGTAGACATAGGTGCAGGCGGCGACGAGGCCGCGCGCGGTCTGCACGTCGACGCGCACGCGGTGGTAGTTCGGGACGTCTTCCCACGCGTCGGCGACGGCCCAGCCGGCGCCGTCGAGTGAGATCAGTACGCCCTCGACACGATCGAACGCGCTTGGCTCGATGCTCAGATAGCCGGAGGCGGTGATGACGACGCGCCGATAGCCCGCCAGCACCGCGTCTTCCCACGCGTACGACGCGCCCAGGATGCGCGCGCGCCACTGCTCGTCGCGAAACGTCCCGTACCCGAACAGCGGGAGGCTGCCGGATTCGTTCATCGCTGCGCGGAGCGCTCGACGGCGCGCAGCGCGAGATCCGCGCCGATCGCGAGCGCTGCCGAGGCGAGTGCGCCGGCGACGATCTTCTGCGGGTTGTTCGTCGAGATGCCCTCGAAGAGGAGCATCCCTAAGCCGCCCGCGTTGGTCCATGCCGCGATCGTCGCGAGCGCGACCAGCGAGACCGTCGCCACCCGCACGCCGCCGAGCACGACCGGCAGCGCGGCCGGAACTTCCACCTGCAGCAGCGTTTGGCGCGCGGTCAGCCCGAGTCCGCGCGCGGCGTCGACGAGCGCCGGATCGACGCTTTCGAGGCCCGCGACGACGCCGCGTATGAGCACCATCTGCGCGTAGATGACCAGCGCCGCGATCGCGGTCGCCGAACCCAAGCCGAGCACGTAGACCAGCAGCGCCAGCAGGGCGAGGCTCGGGATCGTGTAGAGTGCGCCGGTGATTCCGAGGACGAACGCGCGCAGCGGCGGCCGGCGCGCGGCGGCGACGCCGAGCGGGATCGCGATGACGAGCGCGATCGCCAGCGACGCAGCGACCAGCGCGAGGTGCTGGCCCAGCAGCAGCGCGACGCGGTCGCCGTGTGCGACGAGGTAGGTCATCGCTCGATCAGCGGGCGTTCCGACGCCAGCCGGCGCGTCTGTGCGTCGACCCCGACGAGATCGCGCACGAAGTCGTCGGCGGGTGCGCGCAGCAGGTCGTCGGGCGCGGCCGTCTGCACGACGCGTCCGGCGTTCATGACGACGACGCGGTCGGCGAGCCGCAGCGCTTCGTCGACGTCGTGGGTGACGAAGACGATCGTCGTGCGCAGTTCGCGGTGGACGCGCGCGATCTCGTCCTGCAGTGAGGCGCGGACGATCGCGTCGACGGCGGCGAACGGTTCGTCCATCAGCAGGACGCGCGGCTCCGCGGCGAGCGCGCGCGCGACGCCGACGCGCTGCGCTTCGCCGCCGGAGAGTTCGCGCGGCTTGCGATCGCGGTAACGCGCGGGCTCGAGACGCACGAGCGCGAGCAGCTCGTCGACGCGGCGGGCGATACGCGCGCGATCCCAGCCCAGCAGCGACGGGACGACGCCGACGTTCTGCGCGACGGTGTAGTGCGGGAACAGCCCGACCGCTTGGATGACGTAGCCGATCCCGCGCCGCAGATCGGTCGCGTCGCGCTCGCGCGCGTCGGCGCCGTCGATCAGCACGGTGCCCGACGTCGGCTCGACGAGCCGGTTGATCGTGCGCACCAGCGTGCTCTTTCCGCAGCCCGACGGGCCGAGCAGCACCGCGAACGTCCCGCCGCCGATCGCGAGGTCGACATCGCGCACCGCCGGCGCCGCGGCGCCCGGATACGCGACGCTGACGCCGCGGAAGGCGACGGCGGCGCCGGTGCTACGCGAGTCCGTGGGCTTTGAGGAAATCACGGGCGACGTCCGCCGGTTCGCGCTTCGCCGAACCGTCCACGTCCAGGTTCATGTTCTGCATGTCGTCGTCGTTCAACAAAGCGGTGACCTTGTTCAGGACGGTCGCGAGTTGCGGCTTCGCGGCGAGGATCTCGCGCCGTACGACCGGCGCGACGTGATACGCCGGGAAGAGATGCTTGTCGTCTTCGAGGACGATGAGATGCTCGGCTTTGAGTTGGCCTTCGGTCGAGAACGCGATGACGACGTCGACGTCGCCGTGCTCCAGCGCCTGATACTTCAGCCCGTTGTCGACGATCTTCGTCGCCTTGAAGCGAAAGCCGCCGTAGCGTTTCTGCAAGCCCGGCAGACCGTCGGCGCGCGAGAGAAACTCGGGGACGCAGCCCAGCCGCAATTCGCCGGCCTTCGCCGCGAGGTCGCTGAGCTTTTCGAGCGAGAACCTCCCGGCGACCGACTGCGTCGTCGCCAACGCCTGCGTGTCGTTCATCGGCGACTGGTCGAGCCAGACCAGACCGTACTGCTTCTCGAACGCGTTCTTCACCGTCGTGTAGGCGCGCTTCGGATCGCTCTCCGGCGGGAGATGCAGGACGTTGAGCAGCGCCGTGCCGGTGTATTCCGGATAGAAGTCCAGCTCGTTGCGGTGCAGTGCCGCCATCGCGATGTCGGTGGTCCCCAAGTTGAGGCGGCGCGTCACCGCGAATCCCGCATGCTCGGCGGCCTGCGCGTAGAGTTCGCCGAGGATGAGCTCTTCGGTGAAGTTCTTCGAACCGGCGCGCACCGTGTCGCGCGGACCGCACGAGACGGCGAGCGGTGCGGCGGCGAGGAGCCCGAGCGCGCGGGCGCGTGACAGATCCATGTTCTCCTAGACTTCGAGACGGCGCTGCGCGGCGCCGACAGCGGCGTCTGCGGCGAGGGCGAGCACCGCGACGGTGACGGCGCCCAGCAGCAGTTCCTGAACGTTCGCAGTTTGGAGCCCGCCGACGATGTAATCGCCCAGGCCGCCGCCGCCGATGAACGCGGCGAGCGTCGCCGAGGCGATCACTTCGACCGTCGCGGTGCGGACGCCGACGGCGACGACCGGAAGCGCGAGCGGCCACCGCACCCGTACCCCGATTTGGCGCTCGGTCATCCCCGCTGCACGGGCCGCGTCGAGCGTCGCCGCGGGGACCGCGCGCAGCGCGACGTCGGTGTTGACGAGGATCGGCGGCAGCGCAAGGACGACGAGCGCGAGCAGCGCGGGGGCGAAGCCGAGTCCGAGCAGCGGGATCGCGAGCGCCAGGATCGCCAGCGAAGGGACGACGCGGAGTCCGCCGGCGAGGGCGAGCAGGACCGAGCGCGGGAGCGGACGATCCGCGGTGAGCCCCGCGAACGGGATGCCGACGGCGAGTGCGAGAGCGAGCGCGGAGACCGCGAGGGCCAGGTGGGAGCCGATGTGCGCGAAGAGGTCGGCGATCACGCGACGAACCCGGCAGTGGCCATGATCACCGGTTCGCAAGTCGGCTCCGACCTCCGCCCGTCGCCGACCGCGCCTGCGCCGCTCGCGCTGGACGACCCCGCGCTCTACATCAACCGCGAGACGTCGTGGCTCGAATTCAACGATCGCGTCCTCGAAGAGGCGCTCGACGAGCGCAACCCGCTCCTCGAGCGGTTGAAGTTCATCGCGATCTACGGTACCAACCTCGACGAGTTCTTTATGATCCGCATCGCGGGTCTGATGCAGCAGATGGCGGCGGAGGTGCACAAGCGCTCCGACGACGGCCGGCTTCCCGAAGAACAGCTCGCGCTCGTGAGCGAGCGGCTGCGCCGTTCGCTCGCACGGATGACCGACTGTCTGCAGAATCAGCTCTTTCCCGCACTCGAACGCCACGGGATCCGGATCCTGCGCTACGAGCAGCTCGACTCCGAGACGAAGCGCGCGATGCGCCGGTACTACGACGAGCGGGTCTTCCCCGTGCTCACGCCGCTGGCGATCGACAAGGGCCATCCGTTCCCGTACATCTCCAACCTCTCGATCTCGCTGGCGGTCGAACTCTCCGAAACGACGGCGGACGGACCGGTGCACTACGTCGCGCGCGTCAAGGTGCCGGGCTCGCTGCCGCGCTTCGTCCCCGTCGACTCCGCGCCGCCGGGACAGCGCTGGTTCGTGCTGCTCGAGGACATCATCGGGCACAACCTCGAGGCACTTTTCCCGGGCCTGCGCGTCACCGCGTCGCACGCGTTCCGGGTGACGCGCGATGCCGACCTCGACCTGCAGGAGGACGAGGCCGACGATCTGCTGCGCGCGATCGAGTCGGAACTCCGCAAGCGGCGTTTCGGCGAACCGGTTCGGCTCGAAGTCGAGCCCGAGATGCCCGAGAGCCTGCGCGCCAAACTGCTCGAAGCGCTCGAACTCGACCGCAATGACTGCTACGAAGTCGACGGGATGATGGGGACCGCCGATTTGTGGACGCTCTACGCGATCGACGAGCCCGCGCTCAAAGATCCGCAGTTCACGCCGGCGATCCCGAAGCGGCTGATCGGTCAGACGGACATCTTCGCCGCGATTCGCGAAGGCGATCTGCTCCTGCACCATCCGTACGAATCGTTCGATCCGGTCGTGCAGTTCGTCCAGCAGGCGGCGAGCGACCCGAGCGTGCTAGCGATCAAACAGACGCTGTACCGCACCTCCGGCAACTCGCCCGTGGTCGCGGCGCTGCTCGACGCGGCCGAGAACGGCAAGCAGGTTGCGGCGCTGATCGAACTCAAGGCGCGCTTCGACGAAGAAAACAACATCCACTGGGCGCGCACCTTGGAGCGCGTCGGGGTGCACGTCGTCTACGGTCTGCCAGGGCTCAAGACGCACGCGAAGGTGACGCTGGTGGTGCGCGACGAGCCCGACGGGATCCGCCGCTACATGCACTTCGGGACCGGCAACTACAACGACAAGACCGCGCGCGTCTACACCGATCTTTCGCTCTTCACGTGCCGCGCCGATCTCGGCGCCGACGCGACCCAGCTCTTCAACGCGCTCACCGGCTTCTCGAAAGCCGACAGCTACGAACAACTGATGGTCGCGCCGACCGGCCTGCGGACCGGCTTCGAAGAGCTCATCGCGCGTGAGACGGAGCACGCGCTCGCCGGACGCCCCAGCGGAATCATCGCTAAGCTCAACGCGATCAGCGATGCCGGCATCGTGCAGGCGCTCTATCGCGCGTCGCGCGCCGGCGTCCCGATCGACCTGGTCGTGCGCGGAATGTGCGTGCTGCGTCCCGGGATCCCGGGCGTCAGCGAGACGATCCGCGTGCGGAGCATCGTCGGACGATTTCTCGAGCACTCACGCGTGTTCGTATTCTCCAACGGCGGCCAACGGGAGATCTACGTCGGCAGCGCCGACTGGATGGGCCGCAATCTCGACCGCCGCGTCGAAACCGTGGTCCCGGTGTTCGACGCGATGCTGGGCGACATGATCGTTGACGACATCCTCGACGTGTATCTCGCCGACAACGTTAAGGCGCGAACCCTGCTCCCCGACGGCAGCTACGAGCGCCGCGGCGTGCTTCCTGGTGAGCCGCGCATCGACACCCAGCAGATCTTCCTCAAACGCTACCAAGCCGTCTAGTCACGCTTCGCGCCCCAAACGCACGATCAACGCCCATTCCTGATCGCTGACCGGCTGTACGGAGAGCCGCTGCCCGCGACGCAGCAGCGGCATGTACGCGAGATCCGGAATCGCGCGCAGTTCCTCGATCGCGATCATCCGCGGAAATTTCTCCACGAATCCCACATCGACGCACCACCACTTCGGGTTCGCGCGGCTCGACGAGGGATCCCAGTACTCGCCCTTCTTCACGAACTGCGACGAGTCGGGATGCGCCTCGGCGACGACCTTGCAGATCCCCACCACGCCGGGCGGCGAGATGCTCGAATGATAAAAGAACCCCAGATCGCCGAGCTTCATCTCGCGCATCAGATTGCGCGCCTGGAAGTTGCGCACGCCCGACCATTCCGTCGTTCCGTCGCGCGCGAGATCGTCGATCGAGAACGTCTCCGGTTCGGTTTTGAAGAGCCAGTGTCGCGGCACGCCCGCCGGCTTCGATCCGGAGAAGCGAAGAGCCCGCCGCGGTGCGCGACGGGCTCTTCACGATTCGGGCCCGCAGCCCGCAGGCTAGAGCGCGAAGTTCAACGACATGCGCACCGTCCGCGGGGGCAGGGCGTTGATGTTGGTCGTGCCGTTCACGTTATAAAACGTGCTGTTCCCGGGCAGCAGCCGGCCGGTCGCGGCGTTGTACCACAGCGTCGGCTCGATGTTCCCCTGGTTGCTGAGGCTGCGCCCCAGCGCCGTCCCGGTGTTGAGATTGAACAGGTTCTGCACCGAGACTTTGATCCGCGCGCGCTTGGCGATCGGGATCTGTCCGGCCGCGTCCCAAATGGTGTACGCCGGTCCGAACGTGTAGTTGTTGGGACCTTCATAATCGGCGCCGAGCGAAAACGCGTCGCCGCGCGCGTCGCCGTAGCTGATCGATCCGTACGCCTTGAAGAACGGATTCCCGAACAGCTGCGCGCCGCTGACGTTGAAGTTGCCGTTGGTCGCCGACGTGTTCGAGAGGTAGATGCTCAGCGGCAACTGGTCGAGGTAACTGCGGTTCAGCGTCGCAGAGACGAAATACCCGAAGCCGTTGACGGGATTCTTCGTCAGCGAAAGTTCGACGCCGTACGTGCGCTGCAGCGGGCCGTTGATTTGGTTGCTCTGAAGGCACAGGGCGTTGGGGAACGACGTGTTGCCGCTGCCGGGTCCGCAGATACCGGCGATCGTCCCGAGGTTCGTCGTGTTCGAGAGGAATACGTCGTGAACCGTGTTGTCGTAGAGGTCCATCGACAGCACGCCGCCGTCGGCGAGTCGCTGGTCGAAGCCGAGATCGTATGCGACCGTCGTCTCCGGCTTGAGGTTGAAGTTGGGAATCGTGTTCACGTAATTCGGCTGCGCGGCGTTGGGGATCGTGATCGAGCCGAAGCCCGAGACGAGCGCCGGATACGGCTGCGTGATCGACGATCCTGCTGTGCCGCGGATGCTCAGATCGCGCGTCGCGCGATACTGGAATCCGAGGTGCGGATCGTAATGGTTGTACGTCTGCCCGCGCGGAACGAGCGCGACGGGAGCCGCGGCCGAGTTTCCGAGCGCCGCATACGCCGCGAGTACGTTCGGATCTTCGATTTGCGCGTTGAGCTTGTAGACTTCGAAGTAGTTTCCGAGCGCGACGCGCAACCGCGGCGTCACCTGGAACGAGCCCGTCAGCGCGAAGTCGCCGTACTGCGAAACCGTCGGCGGCGTGCCGATCGACGAGCGCGGCAGGAAGTCGTACGACGCGTAGGGACCGGCGAAGTTGCCGAGCGGGCACGAGGGCTGGTATGACGTCCCTGCCAGCGGTCCGTTTTTGATGAACGCGTTGCCCGCCGTTGCCGAACCGATCACGAAGGAGCAGCCGGGGGCGGCGGCGCTGGTGTCGCTGCTCTGCGACTGCGAGAGATCCTTGCGGTAGTCGTAGCTGAAGTTGACGACGTTGTTGCCCATCGGGTGGATGTAGCTGAACGTGTAACCGTTGAGGCGGTCGAGCTCCGGCTGCGAGAACGGCGACGAATACCCGACGGTGCCGTCGTTTTGGAAACCGGTGCGCGTCGTGTAGCACGTGAACGGCGGAGCCGCGGAACAGACGGGCGCGGCGTTCGTGGTCGGGAAGACGACCGACGGGCCGGCGGTCCCGATGTAGGCGGGCGACGTGGGGCTCAAGTTCGCCGGGAAGCATGGGCCGGCGGCGCCTGTCGCGGGGCCGCCTTTCGTGCCGGGTGCCAGAAACAGCGGCTGGCAATTCGCCGAGCTGGTCACCGCGTACCAGGCACCGCCGTTGCCGGGGTAATGGTTCTCAGCCACGCCGCTGATGTAACGGTTGATCAGGTGCGTGTACGGACGAAAGAGGATGGTGTCGTTCTTGAACGTCGTGCGCAGTTCGGCGGCGAACGTCGGTTCGTTGTTCTGGATGAACGAGTTCGGAAACCACGTGTATGCATCCACCGCATTGCCGATGTTTCCGAACGTATACGGCGCCGTGTAGGTGGACTGCGACGTGCAGGTCGCCAGCGTCGGCTGGAACGCCGCGCCGTTCTGACACGCCTGCAGCGTCATCGAGCCCAGGTACGACGCGTACGAACCGCCCTGCGGCTGATATTGGCCCTGGAGGCCGAGATACTCCAGCGTGATCGACGACGATTCGCTGAAGCGGTAGCGCAGCTTCGCAAGCTCGCCCTGCAGCGAGTAGCGGTTCGAGAAGTCGCCGGTCCACTGATCGAGGCCGATGAAGCTAGGGACCTGATTCGTCGCGGTGGCGAGCGACGACGTGTTGGTGATCCCGGCGCGGTCTTTGATGTTATTGTCCCAGGGACCGTTGAAACCGACGAAGGCCTTCTGAGCGATAAGGCTCGCGCGGTTGTCCTTGAGGAAGTTGACGTCGGCGAAGGCGTTGTAAAAGCCGCCGGAATAGCTGTCGGCGCCGATCTCCAAACCGGCGGTGTTGCTGCGGGTGAAGTCGCGCGTACGCACGTTGACCGTGCCGATCGCGGATTCACCGGCGATCGAACCGTTGAGTCCGGCGCCTTTCGCGACTTCGACGTCCTGGAAGATGCTGGCGACGGCGTAGTTTGTGTTCCACTGGCCGGCGATCCCGGAGCTGATCGGATGGCCGTCCAGCGTCACGCGCGTTTGCAGCCCCGCCCCGCGGACGACGAAGTTCGTGTTCGGGGTCGCCGAGAACGTGCGCTGGACGACGACGCCCGGCAGCGTCGCGACCGTGTCGGTGAGGTTGTTGTTCTCGCGCAGCGAGATCAGTGCCGGCGGCAGAACGTTGACCGGCGATTCGGAAATGTTGAACGCGTTGCGTCCCGCCGCCGTCGTCGACGTCCGCCCGATGACGCGCAGCGACTGGAGGTTCGTCTCGCTGAGCGTGATGCTCACTTTGACGCCCGATCCGGCGACGACCGGGATCGGATCGCTCTGCGACTGATTATAGCCGGCGTGACTTACCAGCAGCGTGTACACCCCGGGAGCCGCGGGGATACTGAAGTTGCCGCTGCCGTCGCTTGTCGCGGTGCGATTTCCCGCCGGCCCGGTCGCGACGACGGTCGCACCCGCGAGCGGGTTGCCGCGCTGATCGAGGACGCGGCCGGAGATGGTTCCTTGGGCGGTCGAGGCCTGAGCGATCACATCCGAACTCGTCGCCGCACTCACGGGTCCGACGAGGCTGAGGAGTGCAAACGCGAAAGCCGCCGCCGCACGGTAGGGTCTGTGCACGGGGTTCCCTTTCAAGGATGATCGGCCCATCGGGCCGACGCTAGCCTACGGTGGTCGCCTTAAGCGAGCGTTATCGACTTTTCCTTGGGACGTTCGGACGTAATCGCATAATCTCGTGCTAATATTCGGTTGGTACTTTCAGCACCCGCGCCGCCTTGGTCGCGGGCCTCGTTCGTCGCATCCCTGCGGTGCGACGGCTTCTGACGAGTCGAAGGAGCTCACGTGCACATCCCGCCTCGCGTCCTGAGCTTCATGGGTCTGTTTGCGCTCGCCGTTGGACCTCTCAGCACGGCAGCGGCACTCGCGCAGACCGCCCCGATCGTCGCTCAGAACGCCCCTGCCGCCGCGGCCCAAGTCACGGGCACGGTGGCCGACAGCGCAGGCAGTCCGCTCGCGGGCGCGACCGTCATCTTCCGCGGCGCACGGACGTACGCGGCGACGACCGATGCGCGCGGCGCGTTCTCCGTGCCCAATCCGGCGCCGGGTATCTACACGGTCACCGCCTCGCATCCCGGGTATACGGCCGCGTCCGAGAGCGATTTCGCGATCGTCGCCGGCCAGCCCAACACGCTGAGCGTGCGGCTCAACGCCGCGACCCTCTCGTCGCTGCAGACCATCGGCCGCGTCTCGGTGAACCGCCGCTCGACATTCAACTCGACCCCAGCGTCGGTGCAGAACGTCAGCGCCCAGACCTACATCGATCAGGGCCAACTGCAGGTGCAGCGCGTGCTCGATCAGACGCCCGGCATCGTGATCGATCACCCCGGGACGAACGCCACCAACGCCTCTCCGGGCGCGATCACGTTCCCGTCGATTCGCGGCGGCCTCGGCTTCGAAACGGCATCGCTCATCGACGGCCACCCGCTCGCGGTCGGTAACTTCGGGGATTACGTGACGACGTTCCTCAACTCCGACGTGCTCGCCAACTCCGAGATCGTCAAAGGACCCGGCGCGAACTCACCCGAGGTGAACTACGCCATCGGCGGGACGATTAATTTCCGCACGCTGGAACCGACGCGCAAGCCCGCCGGCCAGGTGAAGTTCGGGATCGACTCGTTCGGCGGCACGTTCTCGAACTTCCGCTACACCGGAACGACGACGAGCGGCAAGCTCGGATGGGCGCTCGACTACGCGCTGAACGGAACGCCGGGGCCGGTGAACAACCAGCCCGGCTACGTTACGCTCTCGAGCGGGAATTCGATCAACGGCCAGCAGCAGTCGGGCTTCACGACGAACCCGCCGCCGGGCGCCGCGAACAACGGAATACAGAACAACCCGCTGTACTACTCGACGTCGCTCGTGGCGTGCTGTCTCCCGGTCTCGCAGACGTACACCAACAAGACCGAGCTCGTGAAGCTGCGCTACAACGCCTCGCAGACGACGGCGTTTACGGCGAGCTACCTGGGCTCGCAGACGTACACCGACCAGAATGGCAACCATCTGTACCAGTTCGGCTCGCTCTTCACGCCGGGCGCCGCGTATTCGGGCGGCATCCCGACCGGTCAGCCGGTCAACACGTGGCAGAGCGTCTTCTTCCCGCCCAACGAGTACGAGATCAACAACGAGCCGATCTTCCAGGCCGAGATCCGTACCGCGCTCCGCAACGACAACATTCTGGCGCGCTACTACGCGGCGTCGATCAACCGCCTGCAGTACAACGCGCTGCAGAATCCGACCGACACGTTCACGCAGAATCTGAACCTGTCGGGGACCGTGAGCCTCTGCCCGCCGGGCAGCGTACTGAGCGGCGGGAAGTGCGGGCCGGCCGGGGGTCCGTACACCGTGACGCCGGTGAGCACGGCGTTCAACGATCAGAACGCGATCGTCGGATTCACAAACAGCGGCGGCGTTTGCGGCAACGCACAGACCGGCTTCATCGGCGCAGGAACGCTCAACGGCGCCGGCGCGGCGTGCGGGAGCGCCGCGAACCCGTTCACGTACTACCTCAGCCCGCAGTACTTCCGCGCGGCGGAAGAAGACAAACTGCACGGGTTCTCGTTCGAGTACGATCACCCGTTCGGCGAAACTGGTAACCTCGTGTCCCTCTCGTATGACCAGACGAAGTCGCGGACGTACGCGTACGACTATCGCGGCGCGCCGACCGTCCCCGGAGTTCCGGACGGCGCCAACCAGACGTTCAGGACGATCCTGCTGCGCGTGAACTACAATGCGACCGATCGCCTCAACGTGCTCGCGTCCGCGTACGACAACCTCTATCAACAGGTCTACTCGACGAACTCCGCAGTGCGGCTGTCGAGCGGACAGACGGTGTTCAACCCGTTCCTGACCTTCACCGCGTCGAACTACAGCCACTTCGACGGGCGCCTGGCGCTGACGTACCGCCTCAACCCGAACGCGATCGTTCGCGCGTCGGCGGGCTCGGCGATCGCGCCGCCCTACCTGAATCTGCTCAACCGTACCGCCACATCGCCGGTGCTCTCCGCGGACAAGACGTACTACACCAACACCGCGGCGAGTCAGGATCTGCGGCCCGAGACGTCGTTCGGTTACGATCTGGGGACCGACATCCGGCTGTTCGACGGACAGACGATCCTCACGAGCGACGTGTACCGCACGACGCTGCAGAATCAGTTCATCACGTCGCTGTTCTCCAACGGCTGCACCGACGGCACCAGCTTCGCCGCCTTCGCCGCATCGGGCCAGTGCCCGAACGGGTTCTCGCCGCTCTACAGTTCGCAGGTCCACAACATCGGCCACGCGCGCTACGAAGGGCTCGAGCTCGCGGTCACGCGCGATCCGGCGGTTGGGTTCGGGTTCAAAGCGCAGGGCGCGCTGCTGCGGGCGTATCCATACGATCTGCCGCCGTGCTTCTACGCGACGAACCTGAGCTGCAACGTCGCGACGAACCTCGCGATCATCTCCGGCGTCAACTTCCAGAACAGCGGGACGGGCGGATCGCCGGGCAGCTTCAACTCCGTCTCGAACCACGCCGAGCCGTACGCGCAAGGCTATGCGGAAGGGCACTACCGGACGCCGAACGGCGGGTATCTCTCGTTCGGCGAGCAGTTCTACGGGAAGAACAACTCGCTCAACGTCCCGCCGTTCTGGGTCGCGAACGCCAACCTGCGCCTCCCGCTCGGCGGCCTCTCCGCGCAGACGTCGCTGGGGTTCAACGTCGACAACCTCTTCAACGCCTATCCGAACGCGTACATCACGCCGTTCGCCGGCACCGCGGTCCCGCTCGTCAACGGCAAACTCGGCCTGACGAACCAAAACGTGATCGGCCCGCGCAACGTGCGCATCTCGATCACGAAAAACTTCGGCGGCTGAGCGACATGTCACGTGAACCTGACCCCCAAAAGTGGACACATCCAAGGCCTCCAATCGGGGGCTGAGAGAAGGGTTGTCCGATGGGAGTCAAGGGTCGCCGAACGTATACCGAGTCGTTCAAGGCTGACGCGATTAGGATGGTCACGCAGGGAGGCAAGAGCGTGCGGCAAGTTGCCCGCGATCTTGACCTCGATTCCGGATCACTTCATACCTGGGTGCGACAGCAGCAAAAGCGCTCCGGCGATGTCGCGCAGGCGGCCTCGACGGGTCCGCTTGAGGACGAGGTGCGCCGCTTACGCAAAGAGTTGGCGCGCGTTACGGAAGAGCGCGATATTTTAAAAAAAAGCGACGGCGTACTTCGCGAAAGAAAGCAAGTGTGGTACGCGTTCATTCGGGAAACGCGCAACACTGGCCGATCTTTCGAATGTGCGACGTACTGGACGTTTCGAGAGCCGGCTACTATGCGTGGCGCAGCCGGCCGACAAGCAGGCGAGTCGTGGTTCATCGCGAGTTGCTGACCAGGATCAAAGGCGTTCACAAGCAGCCGAGGGACGTACGGCAGCCCGCGAATTCGCATACAGCTTTTGCGTGAGGGCGCTCAGCACAGCCGTAAGCTGATCGCCAGGCTGATGCGTCAGAATGGCGTACGGGCAAAGAAAGGCCGCCGTTTCAAAGTCGTCACCACAGATTCCGGCCATACGTTTCCGGTCGCACCCAATCTGGTTAGTCGACGTTTCGCGCCTGAACACAACCAGATTGATCGGACTTGGATCAGCGACATCACGTATGTGCCGACCGGCGAAGGTTTTCTCTATCTGGCGATCGCGACTCGCGCGAGATCGTCGGTTGGTCAATGCATCCGACACTCGACACGGTCATTATCATGGATGCGCTGCAAATGGCGATAGCTCGTCGACGTCCCAAAGCCGGCCTCGTGTTCCACTCAGACCGCGGCGTGCAATATGCATCATCGCGCTTTCGAGAGCTGCTTCACTCGCACGGCATCGTGCAGGGTATGAGCGGCAAGGGAAACTGCTGGGACAACGCCGTCGCCGGAGAGTTTCTTTTCGACTCTCAAGACGGAGCTCGATGGCGTTCGCCGGTTCAAGACTCGGGACGCGGCACGGGCCGCTATCTTCGAGTTCATCGCCGTCTGGCACAACCGCCACCGGTTGCACAGCGCGATAGGCCACCAGACCCCGGCCTCGATCGGGCGGGATCCGGCGGCAGCTTAAACACTAACTGTCCACTTTTCGGGGGCACGTTCAGCGTGAGAGCGTGCGGCCTTCGAAGGCTTCGAGGCGGGTGCGCTGGCCGGGTGTCCAGGGGATCGCGCGTTCGCCGTCGCTCGCGACGATCGCGATGCGCGCGATCGCGCGTATCTCGTCGCTCTCCGTGGCGGTGAGTGCGTGTTCCATCGTCGCGCTGCTGCGTCCCACCGCGACGGTGCGCGTGTGCACCAGCAATTCTTCCTCGTAGAACGACGGGCGCAGCATGCGGAATGCGATCTCTACCGCCATGTGGTTGAACGCGAACGCGCGCCGGGGGGCATCGTCCGCCTCGCCGATCGCGCCGAAGTAGCGCAAGCGCCCGAGTTCCCAGTAGACCGGATAGATCACGTTGCTGACGTGCCCGAGGCCGTCGATCTCGCAGAATCGCGGGCGCACCTCTTGCGCGAAACGAAAGGAGCGAAGCCATGCGGCTTCGCTCCCGGAGTCGAACAGTTCGAGCACGCGCGCCGTCAGCGGAGCTGGATCGTCGGCGTGACGCCTTTGTCTTTGAACGTGGTCTCGAGCAGCTTCGCGAGCTCGCCGCTCTGCGCCATCGGCCCGAGGATGTCGGTGTCGCCGTAGAACTGCCCGTCGATGAACACCTTCGGCAGCGTCTGCCAATCGGTGAGCTCCGAGAGCGCCAGGCGCTTGGGCATGTTCTCGAGGACGTCGATCACCTCGAACGGGTAGCCGAAGCTGTTGAAAAACTGAATCGTCTCGAGCGTGAAGCCGCAGCGCGGCGCGTCTTTGGTTCCTTTGCCGTAGACGAGAATCGTGTGGTCGGCGATCTCGCGCTTGATCTCGTCGTGCAGGTCAGCCATGGGTGTCCTCGGGGGTTGCGGTGCGAATCTGAAGAGCGTGGATGCGGCCGTCGGCGCGGCCCGGCGCAAGCGCTTTCTCGACCATGCGGTGCCGGTCGAGCGGCGAGACGCCGACGAATGCCTTCGAGCGTACGAACACCTCGAGATGGTCGGTGGTGCCGCCCAGGCCGTACACCTGCACCTCGGCGTCGGGCATCGTCTCGCGCAGCATTGCGCTGATCATCGTTTCGGTCACGCGACGCCACCACTACGACCCGCGCGCCCGGCCCACCCGCCGCGGGCTCGCCATCCGAGCCCGGATGGTGTACGTTATCAAGCGAAGATGGGGCAGAGGATTTGCGTAGGCGCTGCGGCGTCGGCCTCGATCGCCGCGGCCGCCGCCTTGGTCGCCGCGGTGCTGCTGCTCCTTGCTCGAGCAGGCGTGGTGCTCTGCCACGCGCCCGCACCGGCAGCCGCGACGATGCGCATGGACGGGATGCCCGCGATGATCCACGCGGCGACCGCGGTCGCGGGCCCGGGCGCGGTGTGTCCGGTGCTGCTGCATGCAGCCCTGATCGCCGCCGCCGCCGCCGTCCTCTCGACGCTGATCGCCGCCTTGACGGCTGCGGCGCCGCTCGCCCGCGCATTCGCGGCGGCGGCCGCTCGCCGGAGTCCGCGGGCCGTGCTCCACGTGCCGCGGCTGCGGGTCGTTCCGCCGAGTGCCGCATTCGCTCCGCTCAGTCGACCGCCGGGTCGGGCTCCCCCGCTCCGCCGCTAGCGTCCGTCCGCCGCGCGGCGCCTCCGACCGCAGCCTTCACGGAAATCTTATGCCTGAGGCACAGCGTTGGACGCGCGCGATGCGCGGCCGTTGCCTTTTGCGCTCGACCGGAGTTCATGTATGGATCGAAATCGCCTTGTCCTCGCCGCGCTCGTCTTCACCGCCGCGGCACTGTGCTCGACCGTCGCGCCCGCCCGCGCCGACGTCGTCGGGATCGTCCGCGGCACGCTGACCGGCGCCGATCGCCGCCCGCTCCCGCAGGTCGCCGTCACGCTGACCGGCGAGCGCGTCGCGTTGACCGCGACCACCGGTGAGGACGGCCGCTTTGCCTTCGCGCGCGTTCCGTTCGGACGTTATCGGCTCGCCGCGCGCGGTCCCGCGGGGACTGCGTCGGCGACCGTCGAGGTTGCGAGCGACGCCGTCGTCGACGTCGCGCTGATCGCTGCGCCGGTCATCGGCCGGGCCACGGCGACCGCGACGGGCGTGCGCGGCACACCGGTCTCGCAGAACGCCTTCGGCGCGAACCGGTTGGCGGCGCTGCCGCGGAACGACCGGCTCGACGCGGTCGTGGAACAAGTTCCCGGCGTGGTGCGCTTTTCGTACGACGAACCGGTCGCTCACGGGTTTCACGGCTTGAGCTACGAACTCGACGGCGCGCCGCTTCCGCAGTCGACGAGTTCGAATTTCGCACAGCTCATCGATCCGCGCAACGCGCAAGCCGTCGAGGTCTTCACCGGGGCGTTCCCGGCGGAGTTCGGCGGCTCGCGACAGGGGGCGATCGTCAACGTGATCAGCGGCGGCACCGATGCCGGCGCGCGCGGCGGCGCGTTGACGCTGGGCGGCGGAGAACTGGGAACGGCGGACGTGCGGCTCACGCAGCGCTTCACCTCCGGCAAGGCGCAGATTGCGCTCGCGTTCAACGGCTCGCGCACCGGTCGCGGTCTCGATTCGCCCTCGCGCGACGCGCAGCACGACGACTCATCGGCATCCGATCAGTTCCTGCGGATTGCGGTCCCGCTCTCCGAACGCAACCTGCTGGCGCTCGATCTCTCGAATCAATACAGCAGCTTCCAGATTCCGATCAACTTGAGGGCGAACGATCCGAATTCACCGCTGGTCGCGGCGCCCGGCACCGACGACGTCCAGAACGAATACGATCGCTTCGCGAGCCTGTCGTTCACGCGCACCTCGCGCGACGGCAACGGTTACGTCCGCGTCGTGCCGTGGGCACGCTACAACCGCGTGTCGTACAACGGCGACCTCGAGCGCGACGTGCAGGCGTTCGTGAACAACGGCGACGGCACGACGACGCCGCAGAACGGGCTTCGTCAAGATCGCACGGCGAGCTACGCGGGGCTGCGGATCTCGACGTTCCACGCGAGCGACCGGCACGCGATCAAAGCCGGAATCGATCTCACCCAAGAGAACGTCCGCTCGAACGCGCTCATCCGCATCACCGGCGCACCCGACTTCGTCGACAACGCGGCGCAACGCGGAACGCAGACCGGCATCTACGTCGAAGACAAGTGGACGCCGGCCGCGCGGCTCGCGATCAACGCCGGCGTGCGCTGGGACCGCAGCACCGGCTACGTCGGCGGCGCGCAGCTCGGTCCGCGCATCGAGATCAACGACGAGGTCGCGCCCGGCACCGTGCTCCACGCCTATTACGGCCGGCTCTACTCGGCACCCGGGCTTGAGGATACGCGCCGCGACGCCGTCGTCACGCAGACGGCCTCGTCGGCCGCGCCGGTGTACGACCTCAAACCCGAACGCGACACGTACGTCGAGTTGGGCATTGCGCGGACGTTCCGTCCGGGTCTGCGCGGATACGTCAACGCGTTCAACCGCACCGCGGTGAACGTGCTCGACACGACCCAGCTCGCGAACACGCCGCTCTTCGCGGTCTTCAACAACGCGGTGGGCCGCGTGCGCGGTGCGGAATTGCGCGTGGACGGGAGTTCGCCCAGGAGCGATCTGGGGATCTCGGCGACGTTCTCGCGCGCCGAAGCAGGCGGTGTCTCCGGGAGCACGTTCCTCTTCCCGCCCCAGAGCGCCGGCGACATCACCCTGCAGCCGGAAGACCACGATCAGCGCTGGGAAGCGAACGCGTTCGCGACGCGCCGCTTCGGCGCCGGCCTTCGTTCGTTTGCGACGCTGCAGACCGAGTACGGCACCGGCTTTCCGGTGCAGTTCCAGAACGGTCAGGGCCGCCTGCCGGCGCACTGGCTCGTCGACGCGTCGGTCGGTCGTCAGCCGGATCGCGCCGCGCGGTCGCTCGGGTACACGCTCTCGGTGGATAATCTCCTCGATCACCGCTTTCTGATCAAAGCGAACAACGGGTTCAACACGACGCAGTGGAACGCGCCGCGGCGGATCGTTCTGCGGATTACCGCGCCGTGGTGATCGCGGCGATTCCCTAGGGCGTCAGCCGCCGCTGATCGCCGCGCACGACGGCGGCCAGCTTCGTCGCCTCGCGCAGCACGTCGGTGAGCGAGGGCGCGGCGAGCGCCAGCACGCGCACGGTCCCGGCGGAGAGCACCACCGCGCTCACGCCGATGAGAATTGCGGGCGCGCCGCGTGCCCGGAAGTCGCCGACACGAATGTTCGAGGCGCGCAGGAGCCGGGCGAAATCGGGGAATGCCATGCGAGCGGGTGCGCCGGGCCGATCTGCGAATCCTCGGCCGCATGAGCGACTCCGCGTTTCGTTGGGACGTCCCGTCCGACTTCAACTTTGCGCGCGACGTGGTCGACCGGCTCGCGGCTGAGGATCGCCGCGGCCTCGTCGCCGTCGACGCCTCGCTTCAGCGGCGCGAGTACACGTTCGCCGAGATCGCGGATGCGACGAAGCGCTGGGCGTCCGTGCTGCGCGAGGCGGGGATCGCCAAGGGCGATCGCGTGCTGGTCGTCATCCCGAAGATCCCGGAGTGGCTGTTCTGCATGACGGCGCTGCTGCGCATCGGCGCGGTCGCGGTGCCGAGCGCCGAGCAGCTGCGTGCCAAAGATCTGCTCTATCGCGCGACGCACAGCGGCGCGGTGGGCATCGTCGGCCACGCGAGCAACGCCGCCGAACTCGAGGCGTTGCGCCCCGACGCACCCGGCGTGCACGCGTGGCTGCTCGTCGGCGGCGAGCGCGCCGGGTGGTCGAACGCTGACGCGCTCGTGCGCGACGCGCAGGGCTGGGACGGCGCGCCGACGTCGCCGGCCGACATGGCGTACATCGTGTACACGAGCGGCACGACGAAAGATCCGAAAGGCGTGGTGCATACCGTCGCGTGGACGTTCGCGAACCGCACGCAAGCCGCGACGTGGTTCGACGTGAAGCCGACCGACCTCGTGTGGTGCACCGCCGGAACCGGCTGGGCGAAGTCGCTGTGGAACGTGCTGCTCGGCCCGTGGTCGTGCGGTGCGCCGATCGTGCTCGACGAAGGCGCGTTCGTCCCCGAACGCCGCATGGACATGATCCGCGATCTCGACGTGACCGTGCTGTGTCAGGCGCCGACCGAATACCGTCTCGAAGCGAAGCTGCCGGATCTGGGCGCGCGCTGGAAACTCCCGAAGCTGCGCCACTGCGTCTCGGCCGGCGAACCGCTCAACCCCGAAGTCATCGAGATCTGGAAGAACGCCATCGGGCTGACGATTCTCGACGGCTACGGCCAAAGCGAGAACACGCTGCTCGTGTCGAATCGCCCGGGCGTCCCGGTGCGGCCGGGCTCGATGGGCAAACCGACGCCCGGTCACGACGTCGCGGTCGTCGACGAGCACGGTGCGGTCTGCGAGCCGGGTGAGATCGGCGACATCGCGCTGCGCGGCAACCCGCCGTCGCTCTTCGTCGGCTACTACAAGAACGACGGCGAGACCGCGGGGTCGCGCCGCGGCGAGTGGTATCTCACCGGCGACCGCGCGCAAGTCGACGACGACGGCTACTTCTGGTTCGTAGGCCGCGCCGATGACGTGATCTCCTCGGGCGCGTACCGCATCGGCCCGTTCGAGGTCGAGAGCGCGTTGATCGAGCATCCGGCCGTGATGGAGTCCGCGGTCGTCGGTTCGCCCGATCCCGATCGCGGCAACATCGTCAAGGCGTTCATCGTCCTGCGTCCGGGCTTCGAGCCCAGCGATGCGCTGGTGAAAGAACTCCAAGAGCACTGCAAGCGCGTGACCGCGCCCTACAAGTATCCGCGCGCGATCGAGTTCGTCGCGGAACTCCCGAAGACGCGCTCCGGCAAGATCCGCCGCGTCGAACTCCGCCAGCGCGAACTCCAAAAGAAAGGCGCCACCGCCGCCAGCGGCTTCGTCTAACAGCCCCGTGAAAAAATCGGCGCGTGGTTCGCGAACTGCCCGTTCAGCACGGTTTTCGGGAGGTCGGCGGACCTCTCGAAGCCCGTTGCCGAGCGGTTCATCTCGAAAACGCCCCTCGGGTCAGCATCACTTCGCATCATGTCGCGGCCCTCAGATTGCGTATCCTGATCAAGTTGTACGCCGCGGCCGTCCAGCGCACAATGTCGCCGACCAGATCAAGCCCGCGGAAATGCACCTTGCGCAATCGGCCGATCGTCTTGCCCCACCCGAAGCTCTCCTCGATCAACTTGCGCCTGCGTTGACTCACCGTGTAGCCCGGATGGCGGACGGTTCGGCGGTCGATCGCGCTGCGGCGACGGGTCGTATTTTGAGCAACGTGCGGCGTCACGTTGAGCGCTCGCAACGCCTCGACAAAGTCTTTGGTATCGTACGCCTTGTCGGCGCCGAGCGTGATTCGGTTGCTTCCGCTGACCCCGCGAATCAATTCCAGCGCTGCTTCGCGTTCGGCGATCCCGGTCGCGCGAGTGGTCTTCACGCCGACGATCAAGCCGTTGCGATTCTCCATCAGAGCATGTCCGAGATAGCCGAGAATCGCCGGCGCGCCGCTGCTCTTGCGGTACAACCGCGCGTCCGGATCGGTACTCGAGACGTGCGTCTCGTTGCTGCGCGGCCGGCCACGAAAGTTCACGCCCTCGTTGCGACCGCCGCTCGAGGTCGGCGGTTCGTCGTCCGACTTGGGCCGAAAGCTCTTGTGGCTGGCCCACGCCTCGATTAGCGTCCCATCGACGGTGAAATGCTCGTTCGAGAGCAGTTCGTCGGCACGCGCCCGCTCGACCACAGCGGCGAAGAACCGCTCGGAGATTTCGCCATTCAAGAACCGATCGCGGTTCTTGCTGAACGTCGAGGGGTCCCAGATCTTGTCGTCCATGCTCAAGCCCACGAACCAACGAAAGAGCAAATTGTAACGCAACTGCTCCAGCAGCATCGGCTCGCTGCGGATCGAGTAGAACATTTGCAACAGCAAGGCTCAGCAGCTTCTCCGGCGCGATCGATGGCCGGCCCCGTCGGGAGTAGAGCTTGGAAAACTCCGGCGAGAGTTCGCGCAGAATTTCGTTGACCATCACGCGCATCGGGCGCAACGGATGATCGCCGGGCACGGTGTCTTCCGGCTGCAACGTCGTCCAAACGGATGCACGCTGCTCATCATGAGTCCGCATCGGCCGCAACCTCACCAAGGTATGAGGAGACTTGCTCTTATAATACGCGAAAAACGCCGTCACGCCAACATCAACTCGGCCGATTTTTCATCGGCCTGCTAAAAGTCAAGCTGTCGCGCCGCGCCGCGGAGAACGAAACTCGGCGAGCCCCTCGGGGTATCTCCGGCACGACCGTGCACCAGAACACCGGGGACCAGGATCCCACCGTTGCGATGCCGCGCATCGACCTGCCGCCGCCGGCGCGCGGCGGGGCGTATCATGCGGCCGGACCGGTGGAGGAAGCGGTCGTCGTCGGCCCGGCCCCGCGCAACGTCACGCCCGTCAAACCCGTCGGGCCGCGCTTCCCGGTCGGCAGCCCGCTCAGCTACGCGATCGCGCGCTTGGCGGCATTCGGCATCGACGTCGGTCTCGTTGCCGGCGTGCTCACCATCTTCGCGTACGCGCTGATCGCGATCAACCCGCTGACGGGTCTGCCGACGAACACGCAGCGCGGTTTCGACGTCACGCTGCTGATGGGCACGATCCTCGCGCTCGTCTACGTGATCGTCGCCGAAGCGATCGCCGGAACGACGATCGGAAAACTCGCGTTCGGACTGCACGTCTACGCGCTGCGCGAACGCGGCGTCGGCTTCGCGCGCGCGTTCGTGCGCATGCTGCTGCGTCCGCTCGACGCGCTCGGCGTTGGTTTCGTGCTCGCGCTCGCGCCCGCGCACCGCAGGCTCGGCGATCTCGCCAGCGGCACGATCGTCACGCGCGAGAGCCCGCTGCGCGGCTTCGCGCCGTATCTGGGCTGGATCGCGATCCTCATCATCGCCGGTCTGCCGTTCGTCACGATCGGCTTGCCGCGCACGTTCGCCGGCGCGGTCGCATTCTACGAATTCGTCCCCGGCATCGTGCACCGCCTCATCGGTCTGCTGCACGCGCTGATCGGCCTCTTCCCGCACGCGGCGTGACCTTGTCGCGCGCGAAACTCGCTCAGGGACGCGGCGTGCTGCGCGACGGCGACGCGCTCGCGCACGATGCTGTGCCCGGTTTTCGCTCCCGCTTCCCGGGGCTGTTCGCGGGCTCTCGAACGGCGGCTCCGACGCCAAGCAGGGACCGCGCGTTCGGGACGCCGATGCTAGACCATGATCGCGCACGACCCGCTCGCTGCGAAGCACGCCCGCTACGTTCTCACGCCCTGGGCCGCCCAGGGCGGGCTCGACCTGCCGGTCATCGTGCGGGGCGAGGGAGTGTACCTCTACGATGACGCCGGGAACCGCTACCTCGACCTCACTTCGGGGCTGATCGCGGTCAACCTCGGGCACGGCCATCCGGCGGTGCTCGCTGCGATGCACGCGCAGATCGACCGGCTCTGCTTCAGCCCGCCGGCGTGGTTCAACGATGCGCGCGCCGAACTCGGCGAAGCGCTCAGCCGCATTGCGCCGTGGGGCGACGAGGGCGCGCGGGCGTTCTTCACCACCGGCGGTGCGGGCGCCAACGAAGACGCGGTCAAGTTCGCGCGCGAGATCACCGGGCGTCCGAAGGTGCTCGCCGGCTATCGGTCCTTCCACGGCTCCGGGGCCGGATCGGCGACGCTGACCGGCGAGAACCGTCGCTGGTTCAACGAGCCCGCGAACGTGATGGGGCACGTGGTGCACTTCTGGGCGCCGTATCCGTATCGCAGCCCGTTCTTCACCGCCGATCCGGCCGAAGAGACGCAGCGCGCGCTGCAGCACGTCACCGACGTCATCGCCGCGGAAAATCCGGCGATGGTCGCCGCGATCCTGATCGAGCCGGTCGTCGGCTCCAACGGCGTGATCGTGTATCCGGCGGGGTATCTTGCCGGGCTGCGCGCGCTGTGCGACCGGCACGGCATCCTGCTCATCTTGGACGAGGTGATGACCGGGTTCGGACGAACGGGCTCGACATTCGCGAGCGAGACGTTCGGCGTCGTCCCCGACCTGATGACGTTTGCGAAGGGCGTGACTTCGGCGTACGTGCCGCTGGGGGGCGTGCTGGTTCGCGAGCGGTACGCGACCGCGTTCGATGCGAAGCCGCTGCCGGGCGGGCACACATATTCCGGGCATCCGCTGGCGATGGCGGCCGGTGTTGCGGCGATTCGCGCGTATCAGGAGGGTGGATTCTTTACGCGCGGGCGCGCGATCGAACAGTGGCTGCGCGCCGGGCTCGAGGCGGTGCGGGAGAAGTACGAGATCGTCGGCGAGGTGCGCGGCGTCGGTGCGTTCTTCGCGATGGAGTTCGTCGCGAGTCGCGAGACGCGCGAGCCGCTGGTGGCGTGGCAGGGCGCGTCGTTGGGCGTGATGCCGGCGCTGTTCGCGGGGCTGCGCAAACGGGGCGCGTACGGCTTCGGTCGCTACAACGTGATGCACGTCGCGCCGCCGCTGACGATCAGCGACGCAGAACTCGACGAAGGGATCGCGATCATCGACGCCGCCGTCGGCGACCTCGCCGCCGCGCACGCCGCGTCACGGTAGTCATGTCACGCTGAGCTTGTCGAAGCGCAGCCCTGACCGCGGCCTTCAGAAGCGCTTCGCGCGCCATGGCGGCTGCCTTCGACAAGCTCAGCGTGACACGCGGCCTAGCGTGACGCGGTTACCGTGAGACGGCGAAGGCGGCGGCGGAGCCGACGGCGGGCGTTTCGTCGAGTTCGGTGATTGTGGCGTACTCCGCGGCGTTCAGGCGCGAGTGGTCGGTGCGCATGAAGTAAGCATACGCCAGTCCGGCGACGATGATGCTGAAGAACCAGCCGCCGGACCAGAGAAATCCGAGCGCCGGGACGACGAAGCCGATAAGCGGCGGGATCCAGCCGGCGGCGAGCGCGAGGATCGCGCGGACGTTCCAGCCGCGCGCGTAGTTGTACCGGCTCGCCGGATCGTACAAGCCCGCGAGATCGAGCCGGCGCGCGCGCACCAGCCAATAATCCGCGATCGCAATGCCGTCGAACGGACCGAGCAGCGTGCCGTACGTGCCGAGCCACGTGAACACGTAGTTGTGGAACGTCGCGAGGACGTACCACGGCTGCATCAGCAGCGCCAGCAGCCCCGTCATCACCGCGCCGATCGCAAACGTGATCGTGCGCGGCCACAGATTCTCGAATGCTCGCGCCGGCGCCATCACGTTCGCCCCGACGTTGATCGTGATCGACGAGAGAATCACGATCGCGCCGCCGAGCAGCACCACCGGGAACGGAAACGTCACCAGCAGATCGACCGGGTTCCAGAGGGCTTTCCCGTAGACCGCGACGGTCGCCGACGTCACCGCGATCCCGACGAACGAGAACAGCGCCATCACCAGCGGCATCACGAGCTGCCCGCGCAGCTGCGCCGGCTGCGATACGGCGTAACGCGAGTAATCGGGGATGTTCAGCGCGAGCGTCGCCCAGAACGCGACCACCCCGATCACCGACGGAAAGAACGCCGCCCAAAACGCCCCGCCGTGCAGTGACGCGGGCGTCGCCAGCATCGGCGCCACGCCGCCGGCGGCGTGCATCCCCCACGCGAACAGCGCTACCGCCGCGAGTCCCAGCGTCGGCGCCGCGAACGCGGCGAGCCGCCCGATCGCCTGCGGTCCGCGCATCGCGATCCCGACGTTGAGCAGCCAGAACGCGACGAACGCGAACGCGGTGTGCGGCCCGAGCCCGCTCCAGCCCGGCGCGATGCGCGAGAGGATCGCGTCGAGCGCGAGCCCGCCGAACCAGGCGTTGATCCCGAACCAGCCCGCGCCGATGATCGCGCGCGCGAGCGCCGGGACGTGCGCGCCGAACGTCCCGAACCACAGCCGCGCGAAGACCGGATACGGGAACCCGTAGCGCGTTCCGGCGTGCGCGACAAGCAGGATCGGCACCAGCACGACCGCGCTGCCGGTGAAGATCGTCAGCGTCGCTTCCCACCAGTTCATTCCGAGCGCGATCATCCCGCTGGCGAGCGAGTACGTCGGGATGCACAAGCACATCCCGATCCACAGGCTCGCAAAGCGCGAGGCGCGCCAGTTGTGCTCCTCGCGCGTGCACGGCCGCAGGTCGTCGTTCCAGAGCTCGGCGCGCTGCGACGCGGCGCTTGCGGCGCCCGGCGTCAGCGTGACGATCCCGTCGCGTTCGGCCTGCGTCACCATCGTGCGCTACACTTCTACCATCGCGCCGTACGTCTCCGGACGGCGGTCGCGATAGAACTGCCAGGTGTTGCGCACCTCTTCGATCAGCCCGCGGTCCATCACGCCGATGAGCACTTCGTCCTGGTCGCGGCTCGCCATCGCGACGAACGAGCCGCGCGGATCGACCAGGTACGACTGTCCGTAGAACTCGCCCATGTTCCACGGCGACTCGTAGCCGACACGGTTGATCGCGCCGACGTAGTAGCCGTTGGCGACCGCATGCGCGGGCTGTTCGAGCTTCCAGAGATATTCCGAGAGCCCGGCGACCGTCGCCGACGGGTTGAAGACGATCTCCGCGCCGCCCAGGCCCAGCAGCCGCGCGCCTTCGGGGAAGTGCCGGTCGTAGCAGATGTAGACGCCGATGCGCGCGTAGCGCGTCGCGAACGTCGGGTAGCCGCTGTTGCCGGGCTTGAAGTAGTACTTCTCCCAAAAGCCGCAGCCGGCCGGTCCGGCGGCGACTTGCGGGATGTGATGCTTGCGGTAGAGGCCGAGAAACGAGCCGTCGGCGTCGATCACGGCCGCGGTGTTGTAGTACACGCCGCTGATCGTGCGCTCGTACAGCGGAACGACGAGCGCGATCTCGAGTTCCTTCGCGAGATCCTGCATCAGCCGCGTCGTCGGCCCGTCGGGGACGTGTTCGGTCGCCTCGTACCACTTCGGGTTCTGCTCGGTGCAGAAGTACGGCCCGTAGAAGAGTTCCTGCAGGCAGACGATCTGCGCGCCGCGCCGCGCGGCGTCGCGAATCATCGCGACGTGCTTCTCGATCGCGTTGCGCTTGTGCACCGCGACCGACTGTGCGCCGTCGGCCTCGTGATGCGCTTGGATCAGTCCGATCGTCACCGTGTCGCTCATCGGCGCACTCCTACAACTGCACCGGACGGAACGGTGCGGACTTTTGATGGATCCCGGTCCCCGGCTCGCCGGTGAACCGGCCGTCGTCGGCGATGATCCGCCCGCGGGAGAGCACGAAGCGCGGCCGGCCGTGCACCGTCATCCCCTCGAAGATGTTGTTGTCGGCTTTCATGTGGTGCGTCGCCGCGGAGATCGTGCGCTCGGCGCCGGGATCCCATACGACGATGTCGGCATCGCTGCCGACCGCGATCGTGCCCTTGCGCGGGAAGAGGCCGAACAGCTTGGCCGGATTCGTCGACGCCAGCGCGACGAGTTGATTCAGCCCGATCACGCCCTTCACCACGCCGTGCTCGAAGAGGATCGCCACCCGGTCTTCGATCGTCGGCGCGCCGTTGGGGATCTTCGAGAAGTCGTTCTTCCCGAGTTCTTTCTGTCCGCAGTTGTTGAACGAGCAGTGATCCGACCCGAACGCGTGGAGTTCGCCGTTCTTCAGCTTCTTGAGCAGGACGGCTTGATCGCGCTTCTCGCGCAGCGGCGGCGACATCACGTAGTTGGCGCCGGCGAAATCGGGACGGTCGTAGTCGCTCGCGTCGCACACGAGATACTGCGGGCACGTCTCGCCGTAGATCGGCAGCCCGCGCTTGCGGCCGTCGCTGATCGCGTCGGCGGCCATCGCGCTCGAGACGTGAACGACGTAGAGCGGCGCGCCCGCGACTTCCGCCAGCCGGATCGCACGCGAGGTCGCCTCCGCCTCGAGTTCGACGGGCCGCGTGAGACCGTGATATTTCGGTGCGGTCTGCCCGGCGGATAGTGCCTCCTTGACGGTGACCTCGATGACGTCGCCGTTCTCGGCGTGCACCTGCACCAGACCGCCGTAACGCGCGGCCGCCTTGAGCACTTTGAAGATCGTCTCGTCGTCGACTTGCAGGACGTGCTTGTACGCCATGAAGACCTTGAACGAGTTGACGCCCTCGCGCGCGATCATCTCGGGGATCTCCTCGAGCGTCTCCGGCCGCCCGTCGGCGATCGTGAGATGAAACGCGTAGTCGATCGCGGCTTTGCCGGCGGCTTTCGCGTGCCACGTCTTGAGCGCGTTCGCGAGCGAATCGCCCTTGGTATGCAGCGCGAAGTCGATGATCGTCGTCGTTCCGCCGAGCGCCGCGGCGACCGTGCCGCTGGCGAAGTCGTCGATCGTCGTCGTGCCGCCGAACGGCATGTCGAGGTGGGTGTGCGGATCGATGAACCCGGGGAAGACCAGCGCGCCCGACGCGTCGACGGTCGTATGGCCGGCGGCGGGGATCGCGTGCGCGATCGCCGCGATCGTCCCGTCCTCGATCAGGATGTCGGCGCGGAACGTGTCGGTCGCGGTGACGACCGTTCCGCCCTTTACGATGGTACCGATAGCCGTTCTCTCCAGGTGTGGGAAGTGGTGCCGGCGTCGACCCGCACCATCTCGATGCAGTCCTCGATCGGACAGACCATGCTGCACAGGTTGCAGCCCACGCAGTGCTCTTCGTCGACGACGGGCTTCAGCGCCGGGTCGGCGGGGCGTTCGATGCACTGGTGCGCGGCGTCTTCGCAGGCGATGTAGCAGCGGTTGCAGTTGATGCACGCATCCGGGTCGATCCGCGCGACGATCTGGTAGTCGAGGTTGAGATCGTTCCAGCTCACGAAGCGCGGTACCGTCTTGCCGATCAGGTCGTTCACCGAGGCGATCCCGCGCGCGTCGAGATAGTTCGTCAGGCCGTCGATCATGTCGGCGACGATGCGGAACCCGTGATGCATCACCGCCGTGCAGACCTGCACGTTGGTCGCACCCATCAGGAAGAACTCGGCTGCGTCGCGCCAGGTCGAGACCCCGCCGATCCCTGAGATCGGAACGCCGACCTGCGGATCGCTCGCGCACGAACCGACCATGTTGAGCGCGATCGGCTTGACCGCCGGCCCGCAGTAACCGCCGTGCGACGACTTCCCGTCGACGTGCGGGATCGGGAGCCACGAGTCCAGATCGACGCCGATCAGCGAGTTGATCGTGTTGATCATGCTCACGGCGTCGGCTCCGCCGCGCACCGCGGCGCGCGCGGCGTAGCGCACGTCGGTGATGTTCGGCGTGAGCTTCACGACCACGGGGACGTGCGCGGCTTCCTTCACCCAGCGCGTGACCGTCTCGATCAGTTCGGGATCCTGCCCGACGGCGGAACCCATCCCGCGCTCCGACATCCCGTGCGGGCAGCCGAAATTCAATTCGAAGCCGTCGACCCGGACCGTTTCGACGGCGTGCACGAGTTCGTGCCAGCGCTCGCGCGTGCAGTCGGTCATCAGCGAGGCGACGATCGCACGGTCCGGATACGCCGCCTTGCACTCCGCGATCTCGCGCAGGTTCACGTCGAGCGGACGATCGGTGATGAGCTCGATGTTGTTCATCCCGATCATCTTGGTCGCGCCGACGTCGTAGCCGCCGAAACGCGAGGTGACGTTGACGATCGGTTCGAGCGCGAGCGTCTTCCACACCGCGCCGCCCCAGCCGGCGGCGAACGCGCGCATCACCTGATAGCCGGAGTTCGTCGGCGGCGCGGAGGCGAGCCAGAACGGATTCGGGCTGCGGATCCCCGCCAGACTGCTGCGCAGATCAGCCATCGTCGACCTCCCCGCGCAGCGCCGCGTCGAGCGCGTGCGCCGCGCGCTTCCCGCGCTGCGCGGCCTCGACGACCATCGCGTCGATTCCGCCCGGCGCGAACGTGCAGTCGCCGGCGGCCCACACGCGCGGGTTGCTCGTGCGCATCTGGTCGTCGACGGTAGCGATCCCGCGTTCGTGCGTCACCCCGAACGCGTCGAGCAATGAGGTGTGCCGCGTCTGGCCGATCGCCAGCACGACCGTCTCGGCGGGGACGATTCGCTCCGTCCCCGGCAGCGGCGAGGCGCTGCCGTCGGGCGCAGTCGCGATCACTTCGAGCCCTGCGACGCGGCCGTCCCGAACGAGGATGCGCGTGGGCAGCGCGTAGGTGCGAAACTCGACGCCTTCGACCTTGGCGAACTCGATCTCGAACCCGTACGCCGTCATCCGCTCCGCGCCGCGGCGGTAGTACATCGTCACCGACGGGACGCCGAGCCGGCGGGATGCGGTGGCGGCGTCGATCGCGGTATTCCCGCCGCCGATGACGGCGACGCTGTTGCCGAGCGGGCCGAGATCGCCGCCGGTCTTCGCGGCGCGGATGAAGTCGAGCGCGTCCCATACGCCGCGCGCGTCTTCGCCGGGGATGCCCAGCCGCGGGACGCCGCCCATCCCGATCGTCAGCACGACCGCATCGAAGCGCGTGAGGATCTCGTCGGCCGCGATCTTCTCGCCGACGGCCGCGCCGGTGACGATCTCGACGCCGAGCGCTCGGACCTGATCCGCTTCCCACAACGCGATGTGCGCGGGGAGACGGAACGGGACGATCCCGTAGGTGTCCAGGCCGCCCGGCTCAGCGTCGCGTTCGTAGATCGTCACCGCGTGACCGCAGCGCGCAAGTTCGCGCGCGGCGGAGAGCCCGGCCGGACCGCCGCCGACCACCGCGACGCGCTTTCCGGTCGGCGCGCCGGGCGCGAACAGCACGGCGCCGGTCGCGATCGCCCAGTCGGTGGCGTAGCGCTGGAGGTCTCCGATGCGGATCGGGTTCTCGTCGGCGTTGTAGACGCAGGCGCCTTCGCAGAGCTGATCGGTCGGGCAGACGCGCGCGCAGCTCGCGCCGACCGGGTTCGCGTCCATGATCGTGCGGGCGCTCCCCGCCAGATCGCCGGTGGCGATGCGGCCGATGAACCGCGGGACGTCGATCGCCGTCGGGCACGCGCGCGTGCAGGGCGCGTCGTAGCAGTTCAGACAGCGGTTGGCCTCGACGGTGACGTCGCGCGCGGAGAGCCGTTTTGCGATCGGCGGCCCGAGCGCTGCGGACGGGAATGCCATGGGGACCCGTTCTGTTGGCCGCGTGCCGCATCCGCTCCCGTGCGGCGCCGCGCCACAGGCGAGGCGCCGCCGGGCCGCGTACGCCATCGCGATGCGAGCCGTACGAATCCACGCCATCGACCGCGAGCGCGGTCCCGAGCAATTCCGCGTCGACACGGTCGACGAGCCGGCGCCCGCGCCCGGCGAGATCCTGGTCAAGATTGCGCGCGCCGCGTTCAACCGGCGCGACGTCTTCATCAGCCAAGGCTTGTATCCGGGGATCCAGCTCCCGTGCGTCCCGGGTTCCGACGGCGTCGGAACGGTCGCGGCGCACGGAGAGGGCGCGCAGGGTCCGGCGGTCGGCACGCGCGTGGTGATCGATCCGACCTTGGGCTGGGGCGAGAGCGAGCGGATTTGGCGGCGCGACTCGCAGGTGCTCGGAATGCCGCATCAAGGGACGATGGCCGAGTATCTCGCGGTGCCCGCCGGGAACGTCGTTCCCGCGCCGGCGTCGCTGAGCGACGACGAGGCCGCGGCGATGCCGCTCGGCGGCGTGACGGCGTACCGCGCGCTCGTGACCCGCGGCGGCTGCACGAAAGATGACGTCGTCCTCTTGCCGGGGATCGGAAGCGGCGTGCAAACGTTCGCGCTGCTGTTCGCGAAGAGGATCGGCGCGAAGGTGATCGTGACGTCGTCGAGCGACGAAAAGCTCGCACGCGCGAAAGCGCTCGGCGCCGACGTCGGGATCAACTACAAAACGTCCGAGAAGTGGGAGAAGGAGGTAAGCGCGATCGACGGCGGTCCGTCGCTGATCGTCGACTGCGTCGGCGGCGACACGTTCGCAAAAGCGCTCAACGCGGCGCGCTACGGCGCTCGCGCCGTCACCTACGGCGGAACGACCGGCGATGCGAAGATCCGCCCGTTCTCGGTGTTCTGGAAACAGCTCGACGTGCTCGGCTCGTCGATGGGCTCGCCGAACGATTTCCGCGCGATGCTCGCGATGTGGGACGGTTCGATCCGCCCGATCGTCGACTCGGTTTTTCCCATGGACGACATCGTCGCGGCCGCAAAAAAAGTCGACTCCGGCGAGCAGTTCGGCAAAGTCGTCGTCGCGGTCGGATGACGGGAGCGGGGCTCAGCGTGAGAGGGTGTAGGTCCGCAGCGGCTCGGGGGTTCCGAAGCCGAGTTCGGCGCGGATGACGTCGGCGCCGCGGCCGCCGTCGAGTTTCGAGAGGTCGGGGTCGAGCAGCGCGGCTTCGTCGCGATTGGCCGCGCGCGTCGCGGCGGCGACGGCGACGCGGCCTTCGCGTTCGAGCGCGATCAGATACGCCAGCACCTGTCGCGCCGCCGCAGGCCATAGCGCGCGCGGCGTTGCGGAGTAGATGCGCGTGACGATCGCCGGGACCGTCGTCGCGCCGTCGCGCAGCGCGGCGAGGATCTGCCGCTCGCGTTCCTCGCGATGCGCGATGTATTCGTCGAGCTTCGCGCGCACGTCATGCACCTCGGGACCGTGGCCGCCGTAAAGCGCGCGCGCGTCGCCGTGCTCCTCGCGCAGGCGCCGCAGCGTCCGCTGATACGTCCGCATCTCGCCGCTCGGCGGCGCGATCACCATGAACCCCCGGCCCGCGACCACGTCACCCGTAAAGAGCGCGCGCTCGTCTTCGAGAACGAAGACGAGATGGTCGACTGCATGCCCCGGCGTCTCGAGCGCCGCGATCGACGTCTGCGCGAACGTGAGCCGCTCGCCGTCGGCGAGCGTGCGATCGTGCGGGAAGCGCGCCTCGCGGTGCGCGTACACCGGAGCGCCGGTCGCTGCGGCGAGCGGCGCCGCTCCGGGCGCGTGATCGGGATGCCCGTGCGTCACCAGGATCGCGACGTAACGCGCTCCGGCATCGCGCGCCGCGCCGACGAACGCGTCGCGCTGGGCGTCGTCGAGCGGTCCCGGATCGATCGCGACCAGTTCGCCCTCGTCGACCCGCACCGCGTAGCCGTTCGTGCCGTCGAGCGTCATCGGAGAGGGATTGTTCGCGCGCAGTCGTCCGACGCGCGGGCTCAGCGTCACCATCCGTCGACCAATTCGGGTGCCATCGCGAGTGCGCCGGCGTCGTCGAAGTGCGGACGCACGACGGTGATGCTCTTCGCCTGTGCGAACGCGAGCAGGTCGTCGACGTTGCGGTACGGCGCGATCCGTTCGAGGTGCTTCACCGTCGGGAAGATCATCCCGATCTCTCCGCGCGCGAGGGCGTCGAGCGCGTCGCGCGGGCGGAACCAGCGCCCGTCCAACACTTCGACGGCGTCGGCCTCGGCGATCTGGTCGTCGGGGACGCGCGCGACGAAGAAGCGCGCGTCGAACCGCCGCGGTTCGCCCTCCGGCGTCACCCAGCGCGAGAAGTAGCGGAGCTGCGACGCGTCGAGCGCCGCGTCGAATCGTGCGAGCACGTCGCCGAACCCGAGCTCCCCGGCGAGCAGCGCGCGCCGCGCGGCGCCGAGCTCGCGCGGATCGATCGGACGGTCTGCGAAGAGCAGGCCGCCTTCCTCGAACGTTTCGCGCGCGGCGGTCACCGCGAGCGCGGGGTCGACCTCGCCCGCCGTGCCTCGGACCCGCGCCAGCACGGCGGGATCGCGATCCGCCGGCTCGACGGCGCCGCCGGGAAAGACGAAGAGGTCGGCCAGCCAGCTCGAGCGCGCGTGGCGGCGCACCAGGAAAACCTCGAGTCCCGCGGCGCCGTCGCGTCCGACCAGCACCGTTGCCGCGTCGCGAACCGGCGTCATCGTACCCTGCTTCTCTGTCCGCGCGCCGCGCCATGCGGGCGCGGAAGAGAGGACGTGCGCGCGGAAGGATCGTGCGTGCGCTGCGCAATCGGGGCCGACGACACCGGACCGCTCGTCGACGCCCTGCTCGACGAACTGGCGCGGCGCGAGATCGCCGTCGAGCGTTTCGGGGCGATCGCGCGGCCCGGCGACCACGCCTGGGCGTCGATCGGGCGCGCCGTCGGCGCGGTGGTCGCGGGCGGGGCGGCCGAATTCGGGATCGTGTGCTGCTGGACCGGCACCGGGATCACGATCGCGGCCAACAAGATCGCCGGCGTGCGCGCGGCGCTCTGCGGCGACGCGGCGACTGCCGCAGGCGCGCGCCGCTGGAACGATGCGAACGTGCTCGGGATGAGCCTGCGCGCGACGTCCCCGGCGATCGGCCTCGAGATTCTCGGCGCGTTTCTCGATGCGAGCGCCGATCCCGCCGCTCGCGAGCACATCGCCGCGATCGAATCCCCGCCGCAATCCGAAGTCGTCTGAACGGCGTTTCCTTCGGAGCAATCCTCATATCCAGGAGAAGACGACGTGATCAAACGTTTCAAGACAATCGCGGCGGGAGCGATCCTCGCGGCGCTCTGTGTCGCCCCCGCGCTCGCGCAGTCGATGGCGATGGGCGCCGGCGAGCACGGCATGCCGGCCGGCGGTGACGGCCACACCTTCGCGGGCAAGCCCGACCTCGCCGCGACCATTTCGCTGGTCAAGGCCGGCGGCGGCCCCGAGAAGTTTTCGGTCGCCAAGGCGCTCACCGTGATGGTCGGCCCCGCGCTCACCACGGCCGAAGTGAAAAAGCTCACGAAGCAGTACGGAAAGGCGGCGGTTGCCAACTTCATCGCCGTGCAGGACTTCGCCGTGCAGCATGCAGCTGCGACCGCGATCGCGGCCGGCGTGAAGTTCCCGAACTCCAGCATCACCGGACACGCGCTCGCCGCGCGCCTGGTCATGGACGGCGTCCCGGGCAACAACGGCGCGTTCTACACCGGAACGATGCTCGACCACCTCGTCACCCGCAAGATCCACGAGGCGACGATGGACGCGATCGACGCGAAATACGGCGCGAAACTCGACGCGAACTATCACAAAATCTCCGACCAGGCCTTCTACGACCTCGCGCAGGCACTCGGCGCGAAGTCGGTAACGCTCGCAGCGTTCCACTAAGCGCTCGACGCGCCCAAAAGTGAAAGGGCCACGCCGCTCGGCGTGGCCCTTCGTCTGCTTTTCGGTGTCGGTCGCAGCGTGCACATCGGCCGCTACGACGACCCCTCCTTCGGTGGATCCTCGGTCATCGAGATGATGCCGCCCTCCCGTTCCGGTGTGGTGCGCGAGAAATTCGGTGTGTTGGTCGCACCGGACCGGCGCGCAATCAGCCGGTCGGTGCCGCGTTCCCGGGTGGATCTTGCGACGTCAAGTCGCCCTCCCGTGGTCTTCTGCGAACGTATCCTCGAGGTTCGCGTATCGTACACCCGCGCTGCACGCGGGTCAACCCCGAAGTTGTCCACAGCGGAGGCGAACGAGCCCATCCGGCCAAGAAAGAGGGCGGTGAGTCCCCGTACCGTTCGCTGGTTGCGACGTCTCGAGGCGGTCGCGATCCTGGTGGGATCGTTTGTCCTGGCCGCTTTGGTGGTGTCCAACCGGCCGGGCGTCGAGCACGTGCTCGCGCAACTGGGCTGGCTCGCGATGCCGCTCGCGATCGTGGTGTTCGCGATCGTCGCATCTGCGCCGTTCTCGGTGACAGACGCGCTGGCGATCATGAACGGTGCCCTTTTCGGACCGCTCTGGGGTTCGGTGGTGAACGCGATCGGTCTGGTGCTCGCCGCGATCATCGGCTACGTCGTCGCGCTGCGCACGTCGGCGGCGTTCGATGTGAAGAAGAGCGTCGAGCGGCTGCCGTCGTGGGCGCGCCACTTCAAGATCGGCTCGCCGATGTTCCTCATCTGCGTGCGCATCATCCCCGGATTGGGCGGGACGATCGCGACGCAGACCGCCGCCGCGCTGCGCGTGCCTATCATCCGTCAGATATACACGATGTGCGCGATCGCGATCCCGATCTGCACGATCCTCGCCGTGTTCGGCGACCGCGCGTCTGACTATTTCGACGCGCACGTCGTCGAGCCGGTGCAGGCCAACATGGAGAAGCATCACATTCACTTCCCGCGTCGGCGCCCGCATCCGCACGCGCAGCCGTCCGTCCCGGGCGTGCCTCCGCGATGAATCTCCCGGCCTTTTCCGGACTGGCGGTCGACGTGATCGACGATGCGGCCGGCCTCGCGCGCACCGTCGATCGGATCTTGCGCGCGGAACGCGTCGGGATCGACACCGAGTTCCACACCGAGAAGTCGTACACGCCGCACCTGATGGTCGTGCAATTACTTTTCGACGACGGCGTCGCGATCGTCGACCCGCTCGTGCTGCGCGACCTCCAGCTGCTGATCGACGCGCTCGCCGGCGCGCGCGTCGTCGGGCATGCGCTCTCGTCGGACTTGCGGATCCTAGCCGATTCCTACGACACCCTGCCGCGCGCCGTGTACGATACGCAAGTGGCCGCCGCGTTCGTCGGGTATGGGCTCTCGATCTCGCTGCTCGACCTCGTGCGCGATCTGTGCGGCGTGACGCTGCGCAAATCCCAGACGGTCAGCGACTGGAGCTTGCGGCCGTTCACGCACAAGCAGCTCGAGTACCTGGTCGACGACGTGAAGTATCTCTTCGCGCTCGAAGACGGATTGCGCGAGAAACTGCGCGCGCGCGGCCGCGAGGGGTGGGCCGACGAAGAGATGCCGGCGCTCGCGAACGTCGGCGCGTATCGCTCCGATCCGCGCCGGCTCTACCTGCGCGTCTCCGGGAACGCGCGCATGAACCGCCGCGAACTCGGCGTGCTGAGCGAGCTCGCGATCCTGCGCGACCGCTACGCGCGCGAGCGGAACATCCCGCTCAAGTACGTGCTTCCCGACGACGTGATGGTCGGGCTCGTCCAGCTGCGGCCGCGCACCGTCGACGAGCTCTCGCAATTGCGGCGGATCGACAACGGGACGCGCCGCAACCTCGGCGAGCGGATCGTCGAGGCGATCGCGCGGGGCGAAGCGCTCGCTGAAAGCGACCTGCCGCCGCGCGCGCCCAAACCGCTGGGCGCGCAGCGCGAGGCGCTCGTCTCGACGATGGCCGTGCTCGTGAGCGCGATCGCCGCCGACAACGAACTGCCGACGACGCTGCTTCTGCCGCGCGCCGCGCTTGAACGGATCGCACGCGAAGCGCCGCAATCGCCGGTTGCGCTCGGCGACGTCGTCAACCTCACGTCGTGGCGGCGTCAGCTCGCCGTCGAACCCTTGTGGCAGTTGCTCTCGGGCGAACGCGTCCTGCGCGTCGAAGGCTACATGGAGGGCGATCCCCGCACCGTGTTCGACTGACGCATCCGCGCGTCAGTCTTCCTGCGGCGCGACGTCCATGCCGAGCACGAGCGTCGTCGTTTTCGTCGGCTTGCGCGTGGCCCCGAACACCTTCGCCAGCGCGGCCGCGGCGGGTGTCGAGCCGGAGACGGTTGTGACGGCGCGTACCGGCTGGTCGACGAAAGTGGCGACGTTCCAGCCGCCGCCGCGCAGCGCGCCGACGACCGTCGCGTTCCAGTTCGGGATCCCGGTCGCGTTTGCGACGAGCACCTCGTCTTGCGGCGGCACGCTCTTCGTGAAGAGGAGGCGCCCGATGATGCGTGCCCAGCGCTGGTCGACGAGGACGACGGACGCGTCGCCGACGAACGCCGCGCGCCCCGGCATCGTGAACGTGCGGATGTTGTCGGCGGGGACGCCGCGATAGATCTCGAGCAGCGCCGCGAGCTGCGGATCCGTAAGCGTTGTCTGCATGTCGGTGCGCGCGAGGGCGAGCAGACGCGGGAGCTTCGCCCAGTTCTGCGGTAGGCCCATCTGATCGATCAACGACTTCAGCACGATCTGCTGGCGGCGCACGCGCCCCCAATCCGATTCCGCATCGTGCCGGAAGCGCATGTAGCCGAGCACCTGACCGCCGGTGAGATACTGCTCGCCCCGCTTGAGATGGATGTGCAGGTTGCCGTAGTTGTCGTCGTAGTCCATGTCGTGCTCGACGTCGACGTTCATCCCGCCCATCGCGTCGACGAGTTGTTTGGCGCCTTCGGGCTGGACGGCGATCGTCGCATCGATCGGCACGCCGGTCAGCGCGGTGACGGCTTTCGCGCTCCCCGCCGGGCCGCCGAAGCCGATCGCGGCGTTGATCTTCTGGTAGCCGTGGCCGGGGATCGGCACCCACGTATCGCGCGGGATCGAGACGAGCGTGGCGGTGCGGCGATCGATGTCGAGGTGGACGAGAATGACGGTGTCGGAGTTGCCCTCATCGCCTTGATAGCCGAGCAGCAGCAGGTTGAGCCGATGAGAGTGGAACGCGCTCTCGGCGCTGTTGACCGCGATCGCATGCTGCACGGGCGCGCGCAGCGTCGCGACGGCGATCGTGGCCGCGAGCGCGCCGCCGGCGAGCATGCCGGCGACGATCGTTCTGTTCATGAGTTCCTCGGAGAGAGACGAGCGCCCGGACGGCACACGCCGCGTGCGTCAACGAATCGGTGGAATGTCTACGCGGCGAGGAACGGGGGTGCGCGCTTTCCGGCGCGCGTCGCGAGCGGGTGAATGCGCACCGTCGCAAACGACCGGCGGCGGCGCGAAAAAAGCGGAACCGCGGCGGTGCGGACCATCGCGACCCCGCGCACGAACAGCCCGATGCGGACGGCAGCGCGCGTGAGGGCGCCGAGCGCGTGCGTCAGCAACGCGCTCGTCACGGCGCACGCGAGCGCGTGCAGCGCCAGCGCGATCGGGACGGGGGCGCCGAGCCACAGCGTTCCGCCGAGCGGATGCCCCGCGATCGCGATTTGTTCGACCGTCTCCATCACGAACAGCGTGGCGAGCTGGGCAATGAAGATGAGCGGGAACAGCGTCGCGAGCCGCGTCGCTCCGGCGGCGCGATCGATCGCGTGCAGGCGGCGCGCAAGCGCGCGAGACCGATCCGCGAGTGCCGGGCGGGCGCGCATGACGACGTACAGCAGCGCGAACGCGGCCGCCACGGCAAGCGCCGGGACGACGTCGATCGTGCTGTGGTCGGTGTACCTTCCCGGGCCGAACAGCCCGGCGTTGGAAGCGGCTTCCACGAACGGGTCGGCCAGCGCGGCGGCCGTTACGGCCGTCACCAGGCAGAACACTCCGCGGAACGCAGCGCGACGCATCGGCCCAGAGAGTTCTGCGCCGGCCGCCGTCATCCGCCGAGCGAGGCGAAGAAGCGCGCGACGCGCGAGGCGTCGTACGACGCGTCCGCCGCCATCTCGCGTTCGGTCCAGGCGCGGATCGCCGCGAGGTCGACGTCGCGACGTGCGCGCACGACCGCCAGCGCGACCTCGAGCGCGGTGCGGTCGCCCCACGCCCAGAAGTGCAGGAAGCGGTCGCGCACGACGTCGGTCGGCGTGTAGACGTGCAGCAGCGCGTCGGCGCGGCGGTCGGTGCGCCACGCCGTGATGAGGTCGCGTCCGATCGCGAGCGGACCGATCGGGAACGCGAGTACGTAGGGCAGGCGATCGTGCCGGTAGTGACCCTCCGCGGCGAGGGCGAAACCGATCGTCGCAAGCGCGCGGTCGACGATGTGCGGTGCCGCGCCGACTTCGACGACGAAATCGACGTCGAGCGACTGGTAGCGGTCGGGGACGTAGTACGCGGCGGCGCTCCCGCCGCACAGCACGGCCGTCTCGCCGGCGCGCGCGAGGACGGTGCACGCCGCGAACGCGACGTCGACGAGGCCGGCGTCGTCGCCGAGCGTCACAGCGGTTTCCCGATGCGCCGCGGACGCTCGCGGAACGCCCGCGCCCGATCGCGGATCTCGGGATACGCGGCGACGAGCCGGTCGAGGAGCGCTCGCAATTCGACGGCGCCGTACCAGCGGCGATTCAGCAGCACCAGGCGCGTGCTGCCGACGGGACGCGAGACGACGACCCCTGCGCGTTCGAGCGCGATGACGACGCGGTGGACGGCGTTGGGGCTCGCCTCGATTTGGCGGGCGAGTTCGCGGACGTGGAGCCCGTTCTCCGAGAGCGCGAGCCGCGTCAGCACCCGGTCCCGGATCGCGGTGCCGAAGAGCGCGGGTCGCAGGTCGTCGCGGCGCATCCCGCTTAGTGTCCTCACTTTTGGGACAACTGTCAACGAATCGGGGACGGCCGACGGGAGCAGCGCCGCTTCGCAGCGGCGAAAGCCGCTTCGTGGACACCCAGGCGCACCCCAACACGTTCTCGGCCCGCGACACGCTGCGGGTCGGCAATCGCGAGTATGCGTACTTCCGGCTCGCCGCCTTGGCCGAGCGCGGGCACGATCTCGCGACCCTGCCGTATTCGCTGAAGATCCTGCTCGAGAACCTGGTGCGCTTCGAGGACGGGCGATCGGTCAGCGCGGACGACGTCGCGGCGGTCGCCTCGTGGACGCCCGGAACGTCGTCGTCCAAAGAGATCGCCTACCGGCCGGCGCGCGTGCTCCTCCAGGACTTCACCGGCGTGCCGTGCGTCGTCGACTTGGCGGCGATGCGCGATGCGATCGCCGCGATGGGCGGCGATCCCAAGCGCATCAACCCGCTGCAGCCGGTCGAATTGGTGATCGACCACTCGGTGCAAGTCGACGCGTGGGCGAGCAGCGATGCGTTCGAGAAGAACGCGCAGCTCGAGTTCGAGCGCAACGGCGAACGCTACGCCTTCCTCAAATGGGGCCAGTCGTCGCTCGACGGCTTCCGTGCCGTGCCGCCCGACACCGGGATCGTCCACCAGGTCAACATCGAGTACCTCGCACGCGTGATCTTCGGCGCGGGCGGCGCGGGCGAAGCGCATCCCGGCTGGACGCCGCTCGCGTATCCCGACACCGTCGTCGGCACCGACTCGCACACGACGATGGCGAACGGTCTGGGCGTGCTCGCCTGGGGCGTCGGCGGGATCGAGGCGGAAGCTGCGATGCTCGGTCAGCCGGTGACGATGCTGATCCCCGACGTGATCGGCTTCAAGATCACCGGCAAATTGCGCGAAGGCGTCACCGCGACCGATCTCGCGCTGCAGATCACCCAGATGCTGCGCAAGAAGGGCGTCGTCGGAAAGTTCGTCGAGTTTTACGGCGCGGGTCTGTCGTCGCTCCCGGTCGCCGACCGCACCGTCATCGGCAACATGTCGCCCGAATACGGTTCGACCGTCGCGATCTTCCCGATCGACGCGCTGACGCTGCAGTACCTGCGGCTCACGGGCCGCACCGCCGAGCAGATCGCGCTCGTCGAAGCGTACGCGAAAGCGCAGGGGATGTTCCGCACCGACGACTCGCCCGAGCCGCGCTTCACCGACACGCTGCAGCTCGACCTCGGCGACGTCGTCCCCAACCTGGCCGGTCCGCGCCGGCCGCAGGATCGCGTCCCGCTCACCGACGTGAAAGCGACGTTCGCCGTCGCGCTCGAGGAGTGGCAGACGGCCCGCGGTGCGAGCAGCAACGGCAAGCAGATCGATCGCTTCGAAGGCGAAGGCGGCGGCACGGCGGTGGCGGCGCAGCCTCGCACCGAGGTCTCCGACGGCGCGGTGGTGATCGCGGCGATCACGTCGTGCACGAACACGTCGAACCCCGCGCTCTTGATCGGCGCCGGCCTGCTCGCGAAGAAGGCCGTCGAGAAAGGCCTGCACGCGGCGCCGTGGGTGAAGACCTCGCTCGCACCGGGTTCGAAAGTCGTTACCGACTATCTCGCCAAAAGCGGCTTGCAGACGTATCTCGACCAGCTCGGTTTCAACCTGGTCGGCTACGGCTGCACCACGTGCATCGGCAACTCCGGGCCGCTCGGCGACGACGTCGCGCACGCGGTGGCGGAACACGACATGATCGTCGCCGCGGTGCTCTCGGGCAACCGCAACTTCGAAGGGCGCATCCACCCGCAGGTCCGAGCGAATTACCTCGCGTCGCCGCCGCTGGTCGTCGCCTACGCGCTCGCAGGGCGCATGGACGTCGATCTCACGAGCGAGCCGCTCGGACGCACCGTGACCGGCGAAGACGTGTACCTCAAGGATCTGTGGCCGACCGGCGCCGAGATCGACGCGGCGATGAGCGCCTCGCTCAACGACGCGATGTTCCGCTCGCGCTACGCCGACGTCTTCGCCGGCGACGCGCGCTGGGCGTCGATGCAGGTACCCGCCGGCGAACGCTACGCGTGGGACGAGAAATCGGAGTACGTGAAGCGTCCGCCGTACTTCGACGGGATGCCCGCGCAGCCGGCGCCCGTACGGGACATCCGCGGCGCGCGCGTGCTCGCGATGCTCGGCGACTCGGTGACCACCGACCACATCTCGCCGGCCGGCAACATCGCGCGCAGTTCTCCGGCGGCGAAGTACCTGGTCTCGAAGGGCGTCGATCCGGCGGACTTCAACTCGTACGGCGCGCGCCGCGGTAACCACGAGGTGATGGTGCGCGGCACGTTCGCGAACATTCGCCTGCGCAACGCGCTCGTGCCGGGGACGGAAGGCGGCGTGACGCGCTACCTGCCGACCGGCGAGCAGATGTCGATCTTCGACGCGTCGGAGAAGTATCGTGCCGCAGGCACGCCGCTGATCGTCCTCGCCGGCAAAGAGTACGGCAGCGGTTCGTCGCGCGACTGGGCGGCGAAGGGTCCCTATCTGCTGGGGATCAAGGCGGTGATCGCGGAGTCGTTCGAGCGCATCCACCGTTCGAATCTGATCGGGATGGGGATTCTCCCGCTGCAGTACCCGCAGGGGACGACGCGCGAGAGTCTCGGCCTCACCGGTGAGGAGACGTACGCGATCGAAGGCGTCGCCGCGAAACTCGAACCGGGGATGACGGTGAAGGTCACCGCAACGGGCGCCGGCGGCGAAGCAAAGTCGTTCGACGCGTTGGTGCGCATCGACACGCCCGACGAAGCCGACTATTACCGCCACGGCGGCATCCTGCAGTACGTCCTCCGCCAACTCGCGATGTCACGCTGAGCTCGCCGAAGCGCAGCCCCGATCGCGCACGAAGGCGTATCCTTACGTGCACGGTCAAGGCTGCGCTTCGACAAGCTCAGCGTGACATGAGCCACATGCGGTTCGTAGAGTAGTCGAACATCGTCGTGAATTTGCCGAGGACGCGCGTGCCGACGTTCCCCAGCTGCGAGGGATCGGCGAAGGAGCCGGTTCGCTCCAGATTCAGCTTGATCGGAACGTTGCGCACCTGCACCGGGCCTAGGCGCAGCGTGCGCGCCGTTGCAAGGTATCCGAAGCTCGCGCCTCCGATCCCCAGGCCGCGCTCCGTTGCGCTCGCATGGTACCGTGCGACCAGCCGGTGCGCGCGGGTGAACGGCGACATCACGTCGAGTCCGAACGCGCTGCCGGTGTCGATCGCGATGGGGCCGTCGAACGCGTCGAACCCGCCGTCGATCTCGGGCTGACACCCCGAAAACCGGATCGGAATCTCCGTCCCCGCTGGATCGAGCAGCGCGGCGTCGCGCGCGAACGAAACGGTGCGCCGCGCGAAGTCGAACCGGACCGCGAAACGCTGCAGCACCTCGCAGCCGATCGTCCCGTCGGCGTCGTGCATCGACGGATCGTCGACGACGGCGAACGGCTGCGAGCGCATCGACGCGCGCCCGATCTCCATCCGCGCGACGGTCGCATAGCGTTCGGCGACCAGACCCGGTCCGATCCCGCCGGTCTTGTCGTCGCCGACGAGTTGCACGCCAAGTCGACGCGCGGTGCGCGACGTCATCAAGTTGGAGCCGCCCGAGTCGAACAGCATCCGCAGCGGGACGCCGGCGATCCGCACGACGACGACGGGGATGCCGTTGTGCAGCGCGATCGGTACGGTGCTCACGCCGTCGAGCGTCGCGTCGCGCGGCGGCGGCGGGGGCGCGAACGCGGCGTCAGCGACGTGCGCCGGAAAATCGACGCTGCGCACGCGTTCGATCCACACGCCGGTGCGCGTCGTCGTGACGGTTTGGAACGGAAGCACGGTGCCGCGGATCCGGCGATAGTCGGAGAAGCGGTCGGCGGCAACGTCGATTCCGGAGCGGTCGATCACCTCCGCGATCGTCCCGTTCCGGCGATCAACGGTGACGTCGAGTGGACCGGTCATCCGCGGATACGTCACGCGCAGCACGATCCGCGGCCCGCGAGCGGCGAGCAGCCGGATCGCCGGGCGCTCCGGGCCGTTGCGGCCGAAGAAGTGCGCCCACGCTGCGGCGTCGCGGCGGTCCTCGGCGTTGCCGTTCACGATCGGCATCCCGGTCGCGTCGGCGCCCCAGCTGCGCGTCCCGTCGTAACCGTTGCCCGACGAGAGCGGGCCGGCGACGATCCGCTCGACGGTGCGTCCCGTTGCAAGGTCGATCAGATCGGTCTCGGTGCCGCGGACGCCGGCACCCGCCACGGTCGCGTGCAGGCGCACGAACCGCACGGCACCGCTCGACGTGCGGACGATGCGCAGGCGCTCGGGCGGCGGAAGCGCCGCCGTCGCGAGCGCGGCGGCGAGAACAAGAAGCATTATCGGTCGTTTATGGCGGCAGTATTCTGTGCGCCTCTCGCGGTAGGACTCCACGATGATCCCGCGTCACGTTGCGCTCCTGTCGTTCGAGGGACCCGATCGCTACGCGTCGATCGGGGGCCTCGCGACGCGCGTGACGCAGCTCGCGCGCGCGCTCGGCGCCGCGGGCCACGACGTCGAACTGTTTTTCGTCGGCGATCCGCAGGCCGCGGCGATCGAAGAGACCGATCCCGGCGTGACGCTGCGCCGCTGGTCGCAGTGGATCTCGACGCAGCATCCGCGCAACGCCTACGACGGCGAGCCGGCGAAGATCCACGATTGGGAAGTGAGCCTGCCGCCGTGGATCGTCGACGAACTCCTCGTCCCGGCGAACGCCGCCGGCGAACGCGTGCTGGTGATCTGCGAGGAATGGCAGACCGCGAACGTCGCGATCGCGATCGACCGGCTCGCGCGCGAACGCTGCGTGCGCGGCGCGCTCACGCTGATGTGGAACGCGAACAACACGTACGGCTTCGAGAAGATCCATTGGCCGACGCTCACGCGGGCCGCGGCGGTGACGTGCGTGAGCAAGTACATGAAGTTCGAGCTCGGCGTGTGGGGCGTGAACGCGCTGGTGATCCCGAACGGGATCGACGAAGCGCTGCTCGCCGGCGCGGATCGCGAGCAGACCGCCGCCTTGCGCGCAGCGTTCGGCACGAAGCCGACGTGCGTGAAAGTCGGGCGGTTCGATCCCGACAAGAACTGGCTGCAGGCGATCGACGCGATCGCGGAACTGCACGCCGCGGGGACGCCCGCGCGGCTCATCGTGCGCGGCGGGAAAGAGCCGTACGGCGACGTCGTCCTCGGCCGCGCGCGCGAACGGCATCTCGCCGTCGAGCGGCTGGCGTACGAGGGCAGCGACTGGCACGAGTTCGCGCGTCTGCTGGGGACGGTCGACGCACCGGTGGTGCACGTGCGCGCATTCCTCGACGAAGCGACGCTCTACGCGCTCTACGCCGCCGCCGACGCGACGCTGGCGAACAGCGGCAAAGAGCCGTTCGGACTGGTGGGCTTGGAAGTGATGGCGTCGGGCGGGATCGCGGTCTGCGGGGCGACCGGCGAAGAGTACGCCGAACCGTTCGTCAACGCGATCGTCTGCGACACCAGCGACGGACGTGAACTCGCGACGTATCTCAAAGCCCTCTTCGACGATCCGACGCTCGGCGCGGAACTGCGCGCGAACGGCGCCGAAACGGCGCGGCGCTACACCTGGGACAACGCGCTGACGGCGCTCGACCGCAAGATCGCCTACGTCGACGCGCGCAGCGCGCTCGCCTGATGCCGGTTCTTCTGATCACCGGCGGCAGCCGCGGCATCGGCGCCGCGCTCGCGATCGCAGCCGCTCGCGAGGGCTACGACGTCGCGCTGACCTATGCGAGCGATCGCGCATCCGCCGATGCGGTGGTCGCGAAGATCGCCGCGCTCGGGCGCACCGCCGTCGCGATCGAAGCCGACGTCGCGCGCGAGGCCGACGTCGTGCGCGCGTTCGCCGAGGTCGATCGCCGGTTCGGGTCGCTCGACGCGGTGGTCATCAACGCGGGGATCACCGGGACGTTCACGCGCGTCGACACGCTCGACGTCGCGATGCTCGAGCGCGTCCTCGCGGTCAACGTCACCGGCGCGTTCATGACCGCGCGCGAGGCGGTACGCCGGCTCTCGACCGCGCACGGCGGACGCGGCGGTGCGATCGTCGTCATCTCGTCGCGTGCGGCGACGCTCGGCTCGCCGGGTGAATACGTCCACTATGCCGCCTCGAAGGCGGCGGTCGATACGCTGGTGCGCGGTTTGAGCAAAGAGATCGCGCGCGAGGGCGTGCGGGTGAACGGCGTGCAGCCGGGGCTGATCGACACCGAGATCCACGCGCGTGCCGGCCGTCCCGAACGGGTCGCGCAGATCGCACCGAACGTCCCGATGGGCCGCGCCGGGACGGCCGAGGAAGTCGCGCAAAGCGTGCTGTGGCTGCTCTCGCCGCTCGCCTCGTACGTCACCGGTGCTATCCTGGAGGTCGGCGGAGGCCGCTGAGTCCGTCCGGAGGTTGAAGCGATGGGGCGTGAGGCGACGTGCGCATGCACCTGGGGCGACCGGCACGGCGCCGTGAAGGCGCTGCTGGAGTCGAGCGAACTGATCGTGCGCGGCGCGGTCAGCGCGAAGGTGCCGCTCGTGGCGCTGCGCCGCGTGCGCGTCGACGGCGAACTGCTGCGTTTCGACGTCGACGACACCGCGGTGAGCTTGGAGCTCGGCGCGCGTGCCGCCGCGTCGTGGGCGGCGAAGATCGCTGCGCCGGCGCCGTCGGTCGCGAAGAAACTCGGCCTGACGGCCGCGATGCGCGTGCGGCTGCTCAGCGGCGCCGACGAGGTGCTCGGCGACGCTCTCGCGGGGACGACGCGCGTGTCGCGCGGCGCCTACGACTGCGCGCTCGCGCGCGTCGAGACGCTTGCGCAACTCGCGAAGCTGGATGTGGCGCCGGTCTGGGTCGTGTACCGCAAAGGTCGCGGTGGACCGGTCGGCGAGCAGGCCGTGCGCGATGCGCTGCGCGCCCGCGGGCTAATCGACGTCAAGACTGCGGCGGTCGATGAAGACTATACCGCGCTGAAGTTCGTCCGCCGAGCCTGACGCTGTTTCCGGCGCTGCGGAACTTGTTTTCACCGATCCTGCGGCGCTGGACACGGCATTTGCATTGCAGACCGGGCGGAGACTGCCCGTTTGGACATTCGTTCCGTACTGTGGTAGACTGGGGTGTCGCCACATCGGCGAGTACCTTTGCGCGATCTTTCGAAACACCGACGATCGACCTCGCGCGCTCCGTTTCGAAAGAATCGATGCAAACGACATTTGACGACCTGGGCTTGGCCCCGGGCCTCTTGCGCGCCGTGCGCGAACTCGGGTTCACGACCCCGACGCCGGTGCAAGCCGGCGCGATCCCGCCGGCGCTCGCCGGCCGCGACGTGCTCGCCAGCGCCCAGACAGGAACCGGCAAAACCGCCGCGTTTGGACTCCCGTTGCTCCAGATGGTCTCAGCACTGCCGCGCAAGCGCACGCACGGGCTGATCCTCGCGCCGACGCGCGAACTCGCCGCGCAGATCGCCGCGCATCTCACCGAACTCGCGAAGGGCTCCGGCCTGCGGGTCCGTGCGATCTTCGGGGGCATCGGCTACGCGCCGCAGATGCACGCGATCCGCACCGGCACCGAGATCCTCGTCGCGACGCCGGGCCGCCTGATCGACCACCTCGATCAAGGCGCGCGACTCGACGACGTCTCGCTGCTCGTCCTCGACGAAGCGGACCGTATGCTCGACATGGGCTTTCTCCCCGCCGTGCGCCGCATCGTCGCGAAAGCGCCCGCGCGCAAGCAGACGCTGTTCTTCTCGGCGACGATCGCGCCCGAGATTGCGAAGCTCAGCCGCGAACTGCTACGCGATCCGGTGCGCATCGAGATCGCCTCGAAGAGCGCGGAAGTGACGGCCGAGGGGATCACCCACGTCGCGTACACGATCGACCAGCAGCGCAAGACCGATCTGCTCGTCGAACTGCTCAAAGACAACAACATCTTCAGCGCGATCGCGTTTACGCGCACGAAAGCGCGCGCCAACCGCCTCGCGATGGCGCTCGAAAAGCACGGGATCGGCGCCGACCGCATCCACGGCGACCGTTCGCAGGCCCAGCGCACCCGCGCGCTCGCCGATTTCAAGCGCGGAAAACTCCGCGTCCTCGTCGCCACCGACGTCGCCGCGCGCGGCATCGACATCGCCGACCTCGGTCACGTCGTCAACTTCGACGTCCCGATGGTCGCCGAAGATTACGTGCACCGCGTCGGCCGTACGGCACGCGCCGAGGCGACGGGCGACGCGATCACGTTCGTCGCGCACGACGAAGAGAAGCTCTTCCGCGACATCGAGAAAGTCGTCGGACGGCGCATCGACCGCGCCAAGCTTCCAGAACTTCCGCCCGCAAAAGCGCCGCTCGCCGCGCCCCAGCAGCACCCGTCGTTCGCCGTGCCGCGCCGGGGCGACCCGGTCCATCACGCACCGCGCGCCCGCAACGCGCCCGCCCGCCCCCGCACCGCGCCACGCTGAGCGCTCGGACGTGAGTCAGCCGGCGGCGATCGTGCGGACGCGGCCGGCGATTTCATCGGCGTAGCGCGCCGCGTCGTCGTCGGTGGTGCCTTCGGCCCAGATGTTCACCGATGCATCGGTCGCATCGGGGAGGACGAGCACCCAGCCGCCGTTGCGCTCGAGCCGGACGCCGTCGAGCGTCTCGACCTTGCCGTTGCCGGCGTGCGCGGCTTCGTCGTGCAGCGAGCGCATCACCGCGCCCTTGCGGTCCCACGGACAGGCGACGACGCGCCCGGCGATGTGCCATTCCGGGAGCGTGGCGACAAGCTGCGAGAGCTTGCGCTGTTCCGCCGCGAGCAGTTCCATGATCTTCGCTGCCGCGTAGATCCCGTCGAACGCGGGCTGGAACTCCGGGAAGATCAGTTCGTAGTTCATCCCGCCCGCGAACGCGATCGACGGATCGCATTCCGCCAGACTCATCAGCGAGCGGCGGTCGCTGCGCGTGCGCACGATCGTCGCGCCGTTGTCGGCGGCGATGCGCTCGACGACCGAGGGGACCGTGAGCGGCAGGGCGATCCGCGCGCCCGGCTTCGACCGCGCGACGAGCAGCGTCAGCAGGGCCATCAGCCGGTTGCGCCCGATGATCGCGCCGGTGTCGTCGACGAGGATGACCGTCTCGCCGTCGGCGTCGATCAGCACGCCGAGGTTCGCTTCCAGCGAGCTGACCACGCTCGTGAGCTGCTGCAGATGCCGCTCGCGGTCATTGCGGAACGTGCGCACCTTCTCGGAATCGAAATACGCGTTGAGCGCGATCTGCTCGACGCCCAGCGTGCCGAGGATCTGCGGCAGGACGATCGAGGCATTGCCGAACGCGTAGTCGATCACGACCCGGAAGTTGGCGTCCTTGAGCGCTTTCGCGCCGAGCGATTCGACGAACGCGCCGGAGTAGCGTTCGAGCGCGCGCGAGGGGAAGTCGAGCCGGCCGACCTCGTCCATCGGCGTGCGCCGGAAATCCTCGCGGAAGAAGAGGTTTTCGACCTTCCGTTCGGCGCCTTTCTCGATCCCGATCCCGGTGTGGTCGAAGAACTCGAATACCAGCGCGTTCGCGTCGTCGGGGGCAACGCGAACGTGCACGCCGCCGTCGCCGCCCACCCGTACCGCGTAGCGCGCGAGCGGCAGCGGATACGAACGCAGATCGAGCACGTTGATCCCGACGCTGAGGAGGCCGGAGATCACGCAGCGGTTCATCACGCGCGACGCAGGGTGCGTGTCGCGGCTCGTCATCACCGTCTGCCCCGACTTCAGCGACGTTCCGAACGCCTGGCCGAGCTTCAGCGCGAATTCCGGCGTGATCTCGAGGTTCGCCAGACCGCTGATCCCCACCGATCCGAACAGCGAGCCCGGCCACTTCTGGCCGTAGATCAGCGACATCGAGACGATCGAGCCGGCGTTGACCCACTTGTCGGGCCACAGCTTGAGGTGCGCGTTGACCGTCGAGCCGTGTCCGAGCGTGCAGCCGCGGCCGATCACGCTCGCTTCCTGCACGGTCGCGCGGCGTTCGATCGTGTTGCGGTCGGCGACGGTGCAGTCGTTGAGCGACGCCTCCTCGCCGACGTAGCAGTCTTCCCACAGCACGCTGCGCGTGATCGCGGCGTTGCGCTCGACGATCGAGTGGTCGCCGACCACCGCCGGTCCGACGATCGTTGCGCCGGCGCCGACCCGGACCTCGCGACCGAGCACGACGGGCCCTTCGATATGCGCCTGCGGGTCGATCGTCGTCCCTTCGCCCGCCCACACGCCGGGCCGCACTTCGTCGCCGGAGAACGAGATCGCGACTTTCCGTTCGATCGCGTCATAGTTGGCCTGCTGGTACTGTTCGAGGTTGCCGATGTCGGTCCAATAGGTGTCGAACACCCAGCCGCCCAGCTTCTTGCCTTCGTGCAGCATGCGCGGAAAGAGATCTTTCGAGAAATCGTAGATCTTGCCGCGTTCCATCAGGTCGAGGATCCCGGGCTCGAGCACGTAGATCCCGGTGTTGATCGTGTCGGAGAACACCTCGCCCCACGACGGCTTCTCGAGGAAGCGCACGATGCGTCCGTCCTCGCCGGTCACGACGACGCCGAACTCCAGCGGGTTGGTGACGCGTTGCAGCGCGATCGTGACGTCGTTCTTCTGCTCTTTGTGATGGCGGACGAGCGCCGAGAGGTCGACGTCGGTGAGCGCATCGCCGCTGATGATGAGAAACGTGTCGCCGGCGAGCAGATCGTTCGCCATCTTCACCGCGCCCGCGGTCCCCAGAGGCGTGTCTTCGACGACGTAGTGCATGGTGACGCCGTTGGCGCTGCCGTCCCCGAACCAGGCTTCGATCTCGTCGGCAAGATAGTGCAGCGTCGCGACGATCTCGCCGAACCCGTGCGCGCTCAGCAGGTTGACGATGTGTTCCATCACCGGGATCCCGGCGACGGGCGCAAGCGGCTTGGGTCGGCGCGAGGTCAGGGGACGAAGGCGCGAACCCTCGCCGCCCGCCATCAAGACTGCTTTCACGGTACCCTCGGTCGCATCTGCGCGAGCGTGGTGCAGAGCCGGCGCAGGCGCTCGTCCGACGCCAGCGAGTCGACGTCCGTGCCGAGTTTCCGGCGCCAGTTTGGGTATTGGTGGGAGGTCCCCGGGACGTTCACCGGCATGCGTTCGCCCAGGATGTCGTCGAGTTGTGCCATCACGATAGCACACGGCGCGGCGGCGAGGTAGCGGTTCGCCGCGATCACGACGGCGATCTCGTCGTCGCATTGCGCGGGATCGAGATCGCCGTGCGCGATCAACGCGTCGAGCAGCGCGTCGCGGTCGCGCTCGCGGGCCGCATACTCCGCGTCGAGCGGCGTCTCGAGGAATCCGAGCCGGTCGCGCAACCCGAGATCTTCACCGTGCAGCCATGCGGGGATCGTCGCGAGATCGTGTGTCCCCGATGCGGCGAGCGCGAGTGCTGGGTACGCTTCGGGCGGGATGAACGCGCCGTCGAGCGTCCGTTCGAAGAGCAGGATGCGATACGAGAGGATGCCGGTCGCTTCCATCTGGTCGCGAAAGCCCTCGGGGACGGTCCCGAGATCTTCGCCGATCACCACGCAGCGCTCGCGCACGCTCGCGAGCGCGACGATCCCGCGCAGATCGTCCAGCGGATACGCGACGTAGGTTCCGGTGCGCGCGCCCGCGCCGCGCGGGATCCAGTAGAGCCGCGCGAGCGAGAAGGCGTGATCGATACGCAGGGCGCCGGCGTCGCGGCAGTTGGCCTGCAGCAGCGCGAGCAGTCCGAGATAACCGTCGCGGCCCAGTTCGCCCGGATGCGGCGGCGGCAGGCCCCAGTCCTGACCGAGCGTGTTGAGGACGTCGGGCGGCGCGCCGACGGAGACGCCGGGGACGTAGGTGCCGGCGTCGGCCCAGACATCGGCGGCGTTCGCGTCGACGCCGACGGCGAGATCGCGATAGAGCCGCACGCCGTGCTTGGCGGCGTCGCGCGCGACGGCGGCGAGTTGTTCGGCCGCCAGCCACTGCAGGTACATCGCGAACTGCACCTCGTCGGACTCGGCGGCGGCGAACAGCGCGACGTCGGGCGCATCGGGGCTGTGGTAGGGTGGCGGCCACGCGGCCAGGCTGCGCCCGAAGCGCGCCGCGAGCACGTCGAACGTCGCGAACCGGCGCAGCGCCTCACCGCGCTCGACACACCAAGCAAGGAACGCATAGCGCCGCGTCTCGTCGCGCTCCAAGACCGCGAAGCATGCGCGCAACGCTTCGTCTTTCATCGCCGCGACGCCGGCGTAGTCGACGTCGCCCGCCGCGCGCAGACGCGCCTGCCGCTGCGCGCGCGCAGGGTCGGCGAGCAGCGCGGCGACGGACGGGTCGCGCGCCTCGGGCACCTCGTCGACCGCGATGCACAGCCAGTTGAGCCAGCGCCGCGACGAGGCCGAGTATGGGCTCGCGGCGTCGGGATCGCCGCGAAACGATGCGTGCAGCGGGTTGATTCCGACATACGATGCGCCGCGCTCGCCGAGCAGCGCGCAGACCGCGCGCAAGTCGGCGAAGTCGCCGACCCCGTCGTTGCGTTCGGAACGCAGCGTGTAGAGCTGCAGCGCGATCCCCCACGTGCGGCCGCTCGGAGGGTACGCATGCTCCGGCACGACGGTCACGTGCGCCGTCGCGTCGGCGAACGCGGCGACGGTGAAGTCGATCCGGTGAATCCCCAGCGGCACCGTCGCTGGGATCGTGACGCGGCGCGTATCGAAGGTCACGTCGCCGGGTTCGGTCGCGACGACCGGTGCGTCGCGCAGTGCGAGCTCGCCGCGCTCTGTCGAACCGTCCTCGCGCACGAGCGTCCAGCGCAGCGTCTCCGGCCAGCTGATCTGCGGCAGCGTGACGTCGAGCGTCACCGGCTCGCCCTCGCGGACCGTACGGACCGGCGGCGTGACGGGGTGCGCCTGCGCGTCGACGAGCCTCTCGAACTGCGCGACGGTCTCGGGCGGGGCCGCGCGCCGCGTCCCCAGCGCGTCGACGTACTCGCGTGCGACCAGCGTCACCGCACGCTTCCGGCGAACACCGCGAGCGAGCGCGAGATCATCGGATACTCCACCACGGCGTCCACCGGGACGCCGCGGCGCACGCCGCCCTCGATCGCGGTGTCGAGCACCAGCGACCACGAGATGCGGCGGTGCGATTCCGGGAGCGTGAACGTCACGTCGTCGGGCGACGCGTTCATCGCGACGAACAGCATCGGGCGCGCACCCAAGAAGAAGCCGATCGTGCGGTGGTCGGAGCCCCAGTCGCCGTTCTCCATCTCGGCGCCGTCGGGCCGGATCCACGCGATGTCTTTGCGGCCGCTCGCGTCGATCGGCGCGCCGCGGTAGAACGCGTCGCGTTCGAACGCCGGGTGACCGCCGCGCAGCCGCAGCAGCGTCTTCACGAAGTCCGCAAGCGCGAGATCGTGCGGGCTGAGCGCGCTCCAGTCGACCCACGAGATCTCGTTGTCCTGGCAGTACGCATTGTTGTTGCCGCGCTGGGTGCGGCCGTGCTCGTCGCCGGCGAGGATCAGCGGGACGCCGAGCGAGAGCAGCAGCGTCGCGAAGTAGTTGCGCTTCTGGCGCTCGCGCAGGGTGACGATCTCGTCGTCGCCGGTCGCGCCTTCGGCGCCGCAATTCCAGCTCAAGTTGTCGTCGGCGCCGTCACGGTTGCCTTCGTGATTTGCCTCGTTGTGCTTGTGGTTGTACGAGACCAGATCGGTGAGCGTGAAGCCGTCGTGCACGGTGACGAAGTTGACGCTCGATCGCGGCCGCCGGCCCTGATGTTCGAACAGGTCCGACGAGCCCGCCAACCGCGATGCGAGCTCGGGGAGCACGCCGAGATCGCCGCGCCAGAAGCGCCTCACCGTATCGCGGTACTTGCCGTTCCATTCGGACCAGCCCGGCGGAAAATTCCCCAATTGGTAGCCGCCCAAGCCGACGTCCCACGGTTCGGAGATGAGCTTGACCCGCGAGAGCACCGGGTCTTGCGCGAGCGCTTTGAAGAACGCCGCGTCGCGCGCGTAGCCGTGGTTCTCGCGCGCCAGCGCCGGTGCGAGATCGAACCGGAAGCCGTCGACGTGCATCTCCTCGGCCCAGTAGCGCAGCGAGTCGGTCACGAGCTGGAGCACGCGCGGGTGACGCACGTCGAGCGTGTTGCCGGTGCCCGTCATGTCGTCGTAGTAGCGCGGATCTTCGGCGAGCCGGTAGTATGTCGCGTTGTCGATCCCCTTGAACGAAAGCGTCGGACCGAGGTGATTCCCCTCCGCGGTGTGGTTGTACACCACGTCGAGCACGACTTCGATCCCCGCCTCGTGCAGGTGCTTCACCATCGTCTTGAACTCGTTCGGATCGCCCAGCAGATAGCGCGGTTCCGGCGCGAAGAAGCCGATTGAATTGTAACCCCAGTAGTTGCGCAGCTTCTGCTCGACGAGCCGGCGGTCGTCGATGAAGGCGTGCACGGGGAGCAGTTCGAGCGTGGTGACGCCGAGGTCGTGGAGGTAGCCGACGACCGCCGACGTTGCCAGCCCGGCAAACGTCCCGCGCAGCGCGTGCGGCACGGCGGGATGCGCGACGGTGAACCCGCGCGCGTGCACTTCGTAGAAGACGGTACGCGTCCAGGGCACGCTCGGTCGCTGGTCGTTCCCCCACGTGAACGCGCTCTCGACGACGACGCACTTGGGCATCCCGCCCGCGTTGTCGCGCCGGTCGAACGAGAGGTCTTCGCGATGCGAGCCGATGCGGTAGCCGTAGTGCGCGTCGCTCCAGCGCAGACTCCCCGAGAGCGCCTTCGCGTAGGGATCGAGCAGCAGCTTGTGATGGTTGAAGCGGTGGCCGCGCGCGGGATCGTACGGGCCGTAGACGCGATAGCCGTACAGCATCCCGGGCCGCGCGTCGGCGAGATACCCGTGCCACACCTCGTCGGTGTACTCGGGGAGCGCGATCCGTTCGAGCTCGCGACGGCCGCGCGCGTCGAAGACGCACAGTTCGACCTTTTCCGCGTGGGCGCTGAAGAGCGCGAAGTTGACGCCCTTGCCGTCCCACGTGGCGCCGAGCGGATAGGGCAGTCCCGCCTCGACGCGTCGCCGGGCTGCGATCACGGTGCGAGCCAGAGGGCGGAGAGCGCGGGCACGGTGAGCTCGAGCGACTGCGGTTTGCCGTGCGCGGGACGATCGTCGGCCTCGACGGCGCCGCCGTTCCCGGTATCCCCGCCGCCGTACACCGCCGCGTCGGTGTTGAGCACTTCCGCGTAGCGCGCCCGCCGCGGAACGCCAAGACGATAGCGGTGATGCGTCGCGCCGCTGAAATTGCAGACGCACACCAGGTGCCCGTCGCGCCGTTCGTCCCAGCGGATGAACGCGACGACCCCGTTGCGCGCGTCGTCGTAGGCGAGCCACTCGAAGCCGTCGGGCTCGGCATCGCGCTGGTGCAGGGGGGCGCGCTCGCGCGCGAGCCGGTTGAGGTCGGTGACGAGCAGCTGCATCCCCGCGTGCTCGGCGGCGCGCGTGAGGTGCCAGTCGAGCGAGGCTTGCGCGCGCCACTCGCCGCGCTGCGCGAACTCGCCGCCGGCGAAGAGCAGTTTCTTGCCCGGATGCGCCCACATCAGGCCGTACAGCAGACGTACGCTGGCGAACTGCGCCGCTTCGGGCCCCGGCATCCGCCCGAGCAGGCTGCGTTTGCCGTGCACGACTTCATCGTGCGAGAGCGGCAGCACGAAGTTCTCGCTGAACGCGTAGATCAAGCCGAACGAGATCTCGCCGAGATGGTAGCCGCGATAGAGCGGATCGCGTTCCATGAACTTCAGCGTGTCGTGCATCCAGCCCATGTTCCACTTGTAGCCGAAGCCCAAGCCGCCGTGGTCGACGGGAACGGTGACGCCGGGCCACGCCGTCGACTCCTCGGCGAAGGTCGCGATCCCCGGGACCTCGCCGTAGAGTGTGGTGTTGAGACGGCGCAGGAACGCCACCGCTTCGAGGTTTTCGCGTCCGCCGTACACGTTGGGAACCCATTCCCCTTCGTTGCGCGAATAATCACGGTACAGGATCGAGGCGACCGCGTCCACGCGCAGCCCGTCGATGTGGAACTCACGCAGCCAGTAGAGCGCCGAGGCGATCAAAAAGTTCGCGACCTCGCCGCGCCCTAGGTTGAAGACGTACGTCCCCCACTCGGCGTGATAGCCTTCGCGCGCGTCGGCGTGCTCGTAGAGCGGCGTTCCGTCGAAGCGCGCCAGACCGTGCGCATCGGTGGGAAAGTGGCCCGGCACCCAGTCCAGGATGACGCCGAGCCCGGCACGGTGCGCGGCGTCGACGAACGCGCGGAACTCGTCGGGCTCGCCGAACCGGCTCGTCGGCGCGAACCATCCGGTGGTCTGATATCCCCAGCTCAGATCGAACGGATGCTCCGTCACCGGTAGCAGCTCGATGTGCGTGAAGCCCAGGCCGCGCACGTAGGGGATCAGTTCGTCGGCGAGCTCGCGGTAGGTGAGAAAGCGATCGTGTTCCTCGGGAACGCGTTTCCACGAACCGAGGTGGACTTCGTAGATCTGGATCGGCGCGTCGCGCTGCTGTTTGGGCCCGCGTTCGCGCATCCAGGCCTCGTCGCGCCAAACGTACCGCGACTCGGCCGTCACGATCGACGCATTCGCCGGCCGTTTCTCGCTGCGGAACGCGAACGGGTCGGCATGCAGCGGCAGCAATCCGCCGCGCGCGCCGAGCAGCTCGTACTTGTAGCGCGCGCCCTCGCCCACGCCGGGCAGGAAGATCTCCCACACGCCGACCTCGCGCCGCAGGCGCATCGGGTGCGCGCGTCCGTCCCACGCGTTCCAATCCCCGACGACGCTGACGCGGCGCGCATTCGGCGCCCACACGGCGAAACGCGTCCCCGCGACGCCGTCGATCGTCTGCGGATGCGCGCCGAGGACGCGGTAGAGCTCGCGGTGGTCGCCTTGACCGATAAGCCAGAGATCGAAATCGGAGAGCAGGGTGCCGAAGCGGTACGGATCTTCGATCGTCTGCGATTCGCCGCGATCGTCGTCGATGCGCAGGCGGTAGTGCGGCGGCGCCGTGACGACGTACGCTTCGAACAGCCCCGCGTCGTCGACGAGCTCCGCGTCGGCGAGCTGCGCGCCGCCCGCGTCGACGACGCGCACGCGCCGCGCGCGGGGCAGCATCGCGCGGATGACGGTCCCGGTCCCCAGCGTGTGCGGTCCCAAGATGGCGAACGGATCGCCGTTGGTGCCCTGCACCACGGCCGCGAGCCGCGCGTCGACCTTCACAGCAGCAGCCGTGCGAGCGAGGGGATGCCTTCGGCGAACGTGGGGTGGATGTGGACGGATCGCTCGATCGTGCGCCACGTCGAGCCGGCTTCCATGTGCGCGAGGATCACGTGGATCAGTTCCCCGGCTTCGTAGCCGACGAACGTCGCGCCCAGAATTGCGTCGGTTTGCGCGTGCACGACCAACCGGAAGAAGCCGTCTTCGAGATTCCACTCGATCCCGCGCGCGACGTCGGCGAGCTGGTAGGTCACGTCGCGGCACGGGATGCCGGCCTTCTGCGCGTCGTCGCGCGTCATCCCGACGCGGCCGACTTGCGGTTCCGTATACATCGCGTATCCGAGAACGCGATCGCTGCGCGTGCGCGAGCGGTCGCCGACAATGATGCTGCGCAGGCGCCGGAAGTCTTCCCATGAGACGTGGGTGAACTGCGGCTGACCCGCGACGTCGCCGAGCGCGTAGTGATTCGGCACCGAGGTCTGCAGGTGCTCGTCGCACTGCACGAAGCCGCGCGCGTCGAGCGCGATCCCGGCGCGCTCGACGGTCCCCGCGGGGATCGTCGGCCGACGGCCGATCGCGATCAGGAGCCCGTCGCCGGAGAGCACCGTCTTGTCGTCGAGCGTGACCTCGAAGCGTCCGTCGTCGTGCGCGACCGCGACAGCGCGCCGTTCGAGCAGAACGCTGATCCCGTCGCGTGCGAGCGCGCGCGTCAGGACGCTGCAGGTGTCGAGCTCTTCACGCGCGACGAGCCGGTCGTCGGGCGTGACGACGGTGACGTCGCTGCCGAGCCGCGCCGCGCCTTGTCCGAGTTCGAGCCCGATGTATCCCGAGCCCAGGACGATCAGGTGCTTCGGGAGCGCGTCCTGCAAAAAGAAGTTCGCGTTGGTGAGATAGGGCGTTCCCGCCAGACCGGGGAGATCCGGGATCGCCGCGCTCGTACCGGTGTCGATGACGACGACGTCGGCCTCGTACGTATCGTCGCCGGCGCGCAGGACGTGCGGCGCGTCGAACGATGCCTCCGCGCGCACGACGTGCACCGCGGAACGCGCGAGTTTCTCTTCGACGCCCTCGCGCCACACGCCGACGATGCGCCGCACGCGCTGCAGCACGGCCGGTGCGTCGACGCGCACCTCGCAATGAACGCCGATCTCGGCGGTCCGTCGGGCGCGCCCGGCGGAATGTGCCGACGCGAGGAACGCCTTCGACGGCGTACAGCCGACGTTGACGCACGTGCCGCCGAACGCGCCGCGCTCGAACAGCACGACGCTGCGCCCCTGCGAGGCGGCGTCGACCGCGAGCGGCACGCCGCCCTGACCGGACCCGATGACGGCGAGATCGTAGCGTGCCACGCGCGGTCACTCCCTGCTCGCGCCGTGCGGTTCCTCTCGCGATTCGCTAGGTCTCGGCGAGAACCTCGAAGTCGGCGGCGACCTGCGGGTGGAACGGGCCGCCGTAATCGCCGAGCTGCTGGATCATCTTCGCGACCAGCGCCGTCCAGCCGGTCTGGTGCGACGCGCCCAGCCCCTCGCCGGTTTCGGCGTGGAAGTACTCGTGAAACGAGATCTGGTCGCGCCAGTGCGGGTCGGACTGCAGCGTCGCGTTGTCGCCGTTGAACGGCCGCCGACCGTCCGCGCCGCGCCGGAAGATCGCGACGAGCCGGCGCTGCAGTTCAAGCGAGATCTCCCAGAGCGTCATCATCACCCCCGAGCCGGTGGGAAACTCGACCGTATACGCGTCGCCGAGATAGTAGTGGAACTTCTGCAGTGCTTCGATGAGCAGGTAGTTGAGCGGCATCCACACCGGACCGCGCCAGTTGGAATTCCCGCCGAACAGGCCGCTCGTCGACTCGGCCGGCTCGTAGTCGCAGCGGAACTCGGTGCCGCCGACCCGCAGCACGTACGGATGGTCGCGATGATAGCGCGAGAGCATCCGGATCCCGTGCGGCGAGAGAAACTCGTTCTCGTCGAAGACGCGGCGCAGGATGCGGCGCAAGCGATCGGGATTGACGATCGCCATCAGGCGGCGCTCGCGCATCCCGCCGATATCCATCCGCGCGACGTTCTCCGCGAGTTCGGGACGGTTGCTGAGAACCCACTCGACGCGTGCTTTCAAACGCGGGAGCTGTTCGAGCGCGCCTGCCGGGATCGGCTCGACCGCGAAAATCGGCAGGATCCCGACGATGCTGCGCACCTGCACCGCGATCCGTTCGCCGTCGGGCAGGAAGAGCTGATCGTAGTAAAATTCGTCTTCGGGATCCCACAGGCCGCGATCGTCGTCGCGCTGGGAGTTCATCGCGTCGGCGATGATCAGGAAGTGCTCGAAGAACTTCTCGGCGACGTCTTCGTAGATCTCTTCGGTCTTCGCGAGCTCGACCGCGATCGCGAGCATGTTGAGCGCGTAGACGCCCATCCACGACGTGCCGTCGCTCTGCGCGAGCGTCGCGCCCTCCGGCAGGCGGGCGCTCCGGTCGAAGGCGCCGATGTTGTCGAGGCCGAGGAACCCGCCTTGGAAGACGTTCTTCCCGGCGACGTCCTTGCGGTTCACCCACCAGGTGAAGTTCATCAGCAGTTTTTGGAAGACGCGCTCGAGGAAACGGTAGTCGCCGGCGCCGCCGCTGCGCTTCGCTTCGATCTTGTAGAGCCGCAGCGCCGCCCACGCGTGCACCGGCGGGTTGACGTCGTCGAACGCCCACTCGTAGGCGGGGAGTTGACCGTTCGGGTGCATGTACCACTCGCGGGTCAGCCGCACGAGCTGATCCTTCGCGAACTTCGGATCGATGAGTCCGAACGGGATCACGTGGAACGCCAGATCCCACGACGCGTACCAGGGATACTCCCAGCCGTCGGGCATCGAGAGCACGTCGTCGTTGTAGAGGTGGCGCCAGTTCGCGTTGCGGCCGTGCTTGCGCTGCGCCGGCGGCGTCGGCGTCGACGGATCGCCGTCGAGCCAGTCGCGCACGACGTAGTTGTAGAACTGCTTCGTCCAGATCAAGCCGGCGAAGGCGCGCCGCTGGATCAGTGCCGCTTCGGGATCGAGCTTCGCCGCGAGGTCGGCGTAGAACGCGTCCGCTTCGCGTTCGCGCTCGTCGAAGGTCGCGTCGAACCGGCCGTCGATCCCGCCGGCGCGCGGATCGTCGCTCATCCGCAGACGCACGGTGTGCGTCGCGCCCGGTTCGATCGTCCAGCGATATACGAGCGCCGCCTTCGAGCCGGTGCGCGCCGGGTTGATCCCGGTGCGGTCGTTCGTGCGCACCGCGCGGTCGATCCCGCTCTTCACGAACGGCGACGGCGACGCGACCCCGAACGCGCGCTCGAAGTCGGTGTCGTTCTCGGTGAACAGGATCTCGGCGGCGCCGCCGTCGGTGAAGATCCAGCGCTTTCCGAGGGTCGCGTGCTCGACCGCGAGCACCGAAGCGTCCGGCGACGCGTCGCGAACCGACGGGCGCGGCGTTCCCGCTCGCCACGACCACTCGTTGCGGAACCACAGCTGGGGAATGAGCTGCAGCGGCGCGGCGACGGCGCCGCGATTGGTCGCGGTATAGCGCACGAGGATGTCGTCGGGCGCGCGCTTCGCGTACTCGACCGTGATATCGAAGTACGCGTCGCCGTTGAAGACGCCCGTGTCGATCAGCTCGAACTCGCGGCCGGCGCGGCCGCGCCGTGCGTTTTCCTCGCGCAGCTGCGCGTACGGAAACGCCGCGTGCGGATAGCGGTAGAGCGCCTTCAGATAGGCGTGCGAGGGCACCGCGTCGAGGTGCCACCAGTATTCCTTGACGTCCTCAGCGTGGTTGCCTTCGTGCCCGCCCAGACCGTACAGCCGCTCTTTGATAATTTCGTCGCGTTCGTTCCAGAACGCGGGCGCGATGCACAGGCGCTGATGGTTGTCGCAGATGCCGAGGATCCCGTCTTCGCCCCAGCGGTACGCGCGCAGCCGCGCCATTTCGAACGGAAAGTAGCTCCACGCGTCGCCGTCGGCGCTGTAGTCCTCGCGCACCGTTCCCCACTGCCGATCGCTCAGGTACGGGCCCCAGCGGATCCATCGTTGGTCCTTGCGGATCGCGACCTCGATCCGATCGCGCTCGGGGTTGCGCTCCATCCCGTGCTCTCGGTGGCCGGGCGGCCGGTTTCCTTTCTCGCCGCGCGCGCGATGTGATCCTGAGCGCGGCGCGAGAGCCAGGTGCGTTGCGGCGCGCGTCGGAACGAGGGGAGCGTGCGGTACGGGCGTTCTCTGTGCGGCGATGTCGTCATGGCCGAGTCGCGCGAATGGCTGCTGACGAACGGACGCGGCGGCTATGCGATGGGAACGGTCGCCGGCACGCTGACGCGGCGCTATCACGGCCTGCTGGTCGCGGCGCTCGATCCGCCGGTGCAGCGCCGTCTCCTCGTCGCGCGGCTGGAGCTCGATGCCGACTACGACGGCACGTCGTATGCATTGGGGACGAATCGCTGGCGTTCCGGGGCGATCGCACCGCTGGGCTATCGCTTCGTCGAGGCGTTTGCGCTCAAGGACGGTCTTCCGACTTGGACGTACGCGCTCGGCGATGCGCTGCTCGCCGTCACCTACGCGATGCCGCACGACGCAGACGCGATCGCGATCGAACTGCGCGTGCTGCGCGCGCGCTCGCCTCTCGCGATCCGCGGGCGGCTCGTCGTCGCCGACCGCGATCATCACGGCGGCGCGCTGCCGCCGAGCGACGCGTTCACCGTCGGCGCCGGCGCCGGCGCGAGCACGATCGCGCTCCCCGAGGCGCGGCGCACGCTGCACGTCCTGGCGCCGGGCGCGCAGGCCACCGCGGCGTCGGAGCGGTACGAAGGCTTCGCGTTCGCGCGCGAGACCGAACGCGGCTTCCCCGACACCGACGAGTACCTGCACGCGCTGACGCTCGCGTGGACGCTCGGGCCCGATGCGGCGGCCGGCGCCGTCCTCACGCTCGATCCCGCCGTCGGCGACGATGCGTGCGCGCTCGTCGCGACGCGCCGCGCCGCCAACCGGAATCGCGCGGCGAAGATGCCGGCGCCGCTGCTCGGACGCCTCGCGCTTGCCGCCGACGCGTTCGTCACGCGGCGCGGTGACGGTGCAGACGCGGGGACGTCGATCGTCGCCGGATATCCGTGGTTCGCGGACTGGGGGCGCGATGCGATGATCGCGATCCCGGGACTGCTGCTCGGCACCGGGCGCGCGAGCGACGCCGCCGCGGTGCTGCGCACGTACGCGGCGCAGATGCGCGACGGGCTGATCCCCAATCGTTTCTCCGACGCGGGCGGGCCGGCCGAGTACAACACGATCGACGCATCGCTGTGGTTCGTCGAAGCGCTTCGCGCGTACGTCGCGCTGACCGGCGACGCCGCCCTGCTGCGCGAACTCATCCCTGCGGTGCGCGCGGTGATCGACGGGTACCGCGGCGGAACGCGGTTCGGCATCGGCATCGACGGCGACGGTCTGGTGCGCGGCGGCGAAGACGGCGTGCAGTTGACGTGGATGGACGCGAAGGTCGGCGACCGCGTGATCACGCCCCGCCGCGGCAAGCCGATCGAGATCAACGCGCTGTGGTACAACGCCCTGCGCGCCTGCGAGACGTTTGCGCAGCGGCTCGGTGACGCGCCCGACGAGTACCGCGCCCTCGCCGACCGGACGGCCGCGTCGATGCAGCGCTACTGGAACGCCGAGCGCGGCTGGTGCGCCGACGTGCTCGACGGCCCCGACGGCGACGACGTCAGCTTTCGTCCGAATCAGCTCGTCGCCGTCAGCCTCGACGCGTGCGCGTTCGATGCAGCGCAGGTGCGGGCAATCGTCGACGCATGCGCGGCGCGGCTGTGGACGTCGCTGGGGCTGCGCACGCTCGATCCACGCGACCCGCGGTATCGGGGTGTCTATTGCGGCCCGCAGAGCGAGCGGGACGCCGCCTATCACCAAGGGACGGTGTGGCCGTGGCTCGCGGGCGCGTTCGTGCGCGCGTACCTGCGCGCCTACGGCTACCGCGAACGCGCCCGCGCGTTCGTCGCACCGCTGATCGACGCGCTCGAACTCGACGCGCTGGGGACGCTCGGCGAAATCGCCGACGGCGACGCGCCGCACGCGGCGCGCGGCTGTCCGGCACAGGCGTGGAGCGTCGCCGAACTGATCGCCGTCCTGCGTCGCATCGACGCGGCATAGCGCGCTACGCGCGCGGCGCGCAGGCGAAGGGGACCGTCTGATTCTGCGCGCTCGGCGGATACGGTGAGCGGCCGATGAACGCGTACGTCACCGTCGCGTAGGCGCCGCGACCCTCGGGGCAGGTTTGCGCACCGCGCGAAATGTCCCGCCGCGCAGTTCGGCGTGCAGTCGTTGGCCGAGAACGTGCCGACTGCGGCGGCGAACGTGCTCCCCCAGCCGGTCCATTGCAGATTGCGTGCGAGCGCATTGCCATCGCCGCAGGCGAAAACGATCTCGTGCGGGCGCTCGACCGGCTTGCCCGCGCAGTCGGGGATCGCCGACGGTGCCGGCCCGGCACGCGCGGTGGCCGCGAGCGACGCGGCGCGAGCAACGCGGCGAACAGCGCGACCGCCCAGAGAGCGTGCGGCAGGCGGACATGCCGCCAGTATACCGGTCGGGTCAGGCGCCGATACGCTCGGCGAACCACGCCAGGTAGGCGCTGCCGCGCGGCGCGATCTCGTAGAGCCGTTTGCCGAAACGGATCGTCGAATTGGTGAACGCTCCGTCGTCGAGGGTCCGCAGCAGAGCGTCGACGTCGGACGCGCGCGGCACCGGGCCGTCGCGCCGTTTGGCGATCTCGAAGGGGATGTCGCGGCCGTACTGAGGGTCGTCGTCGAGCACGGCGAGGATGTGAAACGCAAGCTCAGGATCGGACATTGGCTGCTCGACTTGGACGTTACGCGATATATCGTGACCTGTCAATAACGCCACGAAATCGGTGCAAATGCAAGCTACAATTATGCGTCGGGGCGCGATTCCGGTTGCTGGGTGAGCGCCGCGCCGATCGCGGCCAGGATAACGAGGGCGCCGAGCGCGGTCCCGCCGCCGAGCCGCTCGCCGAAGAGCCAGGCGGCGAGCAGCGCCGCGATCACCGGCTCCAGCAGGGTGAAGGTCGAGACGAGGGTCGCGCTGAGGATCCGCACGCCGGCGTTCATCGCGGTGTGACCGAACAGCTGCGAGACGAGCGCCATCGCGAGGATCCCGCCCCACGCGCGCACGTCGCCGGCCGGCGGAAACGGGTCGCGCACTGCGAGCGTCGCGACGGCCAGGGCGAGCGCCGCATACGCGTAGGTTCGAGCGGTCACCGCGAGGGTGTCGTAGCGCGAGTCGACAGCGCGCACCGCGAGCAGGTACGCCGCGAACGCGATCGCGCCGATCAGCGCGAGCGCGATTCCGGCCGGCGTGTTCGCCCGGTCGGGGACGCCGACGACGATCGCGACGCCGGCGAGCGCGCCCAGCACGCTGAGCGCGACGATGCGGTCGACGCGCCGCGTGCGCGCGACGACGTACAGCTCGGTCCACACCGGGACGGTGCACACCAGCAGGGTCGCGATCGCGACCGACGCCATCGTCAGCGACGCGATCCAGGCGGCGAAGTGCAGCGCGAGCAGCAGCCCCGCCCCGCCCAGACGCAGTTCGGTGCGGGGGTCGACGACTCGCAGGCACCCGCGCGCGGCGGCGAGCGCCAGCATCACCAGCGCGGCGATCGTGAGCCGTCCGCAGGAGACGGCGATCGGTCCTCCGGCGGCGAGCGCGAAGCGCGCGAAGATCGCCGCCGCACCGACCGCAAGCTGCGCCAGCGCGACGATCGCAAGCGCGCTGCGCCGAGTGCTCATCGCGCGGCGCGTTCCGTCCGCCGTTTGCTTCGTCCTTGACAGCGCGGGCGCCTCGGCGTACGTTCAACGACAAGCTGCGGGAGTCCGACATGCCGGACTGAGAGGACGGTGCTCGACCGTCGACCGACAACACCTGATCCGGGTCATACCGGCGAAGAGGAGTGCACGATGGCGACCATGATCCCGCCGACCAACGACGTTCTGTCGCGCGACCCGTTTCCGTCGTCGACGAAGGTCTACGCGCAGGGAAGCGACCCGTCGATCCGCGTTCCGTTCCGCGCGATCGCCCTGACCGACGGCGAGATCCACACCGTGCACGACACGTCGGGTCCGTTCACCGATCCCGACGTCGGAATCGACGTGCGCAACGGGATCGCGGCGATCCGCGAACCGTGGATCGCGCGCCGCGGCGACACCGAGACGCTCGCCAAAGCATCGTCGGTCTACCGGCTGGGGCGCGAGGCGATGCCGGAGCTCGACGCGATCCGCTTCCCCTCACCGCGCCCCATTCGCCGGGCGCGCAACGGCGGCAACGTCTCGCAGATGCACTACGCACGGCGCGGCGAGATCACGCCGGAGATGGAGTTCGTCGCGATCCGCGAGGGTCTCGAACCCGAGTTCGTGCGCAGCGAGGTCGCGCGCGGACGCGCGGTGATCCCCGCCAACGTCAACCACGTCGAGCTCGAACCGACGATTGTCGGCCGCAACTTCCTGGTGAAGATCAACGCCAACATCGGCAACAGCGCGGTGACGTCGTCGATCGAGGAAGAAGTCGAGAAGATGGTGTGGGCGACGCGCTGGGGCGCCGACACCGTGATGGATCTCTCGACCGGCGCGAACATCCATGAGACGCGCGAGTGGATCGTCCGCAACAGCCCCGTGCCGATCGGCACCGTGCCGATCTATCAGGCGCTGGAGAAAGTCGGCGGAAAAGCGGAGGAGCTCACCTGGGAGATCTATCGCGACACGCTGATCGAACAGGCCGAACAAGGCGTCGACTACTTCACCGTGCACGCCGGCGTGCTGCTGCGCTACGTCCCCCTGACGGCGAACCGGATCACCGGGATCGTCTCGCGCGGCGGCTCGATCCTGGCGAAGTGGTGTCTCGCCCACCATCAGGAGAATTTTCTCTACACGCACTTCGACGAGATCTGCGAGATCATGAAGGCGTACGACGTGACCTTCTCGCTCGGCGACGGCCTGCGGCCGGGCTGCACGGCAGATGCGAACGACGAGGCGCAGTTCGGCGAACTCGAGACGCTCGGTGAGTTGACGCAGGTCGCGTGGAAGCACGACGTGCAGGTGATGATCGAAGGTCCCGGTCACGTTCCGATGCACCTGATCAAGGAGAATATGGACCGCCAGCTCGCGGTGTGTCACGAGGCGCCGTTCTACACGCTCGGGCCGCTCGTTACCGACATCGCTCCCGGCTACGATCACATCACGAGCGGAATCGGCGCGGCGATGATCGGCTGGATGGGCACGGCGATGCTGTGCTACGTGACGCCCAAAGAGCACCTGGGCTTGCCGAACAAAGACGACGTGAAGGTCGGCGTGATCACGTACAAGCTCGCGGCGCACGCGGCGGATCTCGCGAAAGGGCATCCCGGCGCGCGCCATCGCGACGACGTGCTCTCGAAAGCGCGCTTCGAGTTTCGCTGGGAGGACCAGTTCAATCTGAGCCTCGATCCCGACACTGCGCGCGCGATGCACGACGAGACGCTTCCGGCGGCGGGCGCGAAGGTCGCGCACTTCTGCTCGATGTGCGGACCGCATTTCTGCTCGATGAAGATCACGCAGGACGTGCGCGACTACGCGAAACGCGGGATGGAGCAGAAATCGGCGGAGTTTCTCGCCGCGGGCGCCGAGGTCTACGTCGCGAGCGAATCGCCGGCGGGCGAGTAGCGCACGCGAGGGAAGGCGCTTTGATGCCGGTCCCGGCATCAGAGCGTATGACCAAACGAACGAATCCCCGGCGCGTTGCCGGAACGACCGCAGCCGCGCTGCTGACGGTCGTGCTCGGCGGCGGCGCCGCCTATGCCGCGACGAGCCCCGCGCCGATTCCCGGCGGCGCAAACCAGATCGCCGGCGTGAGCGGGACGTTCGCGTCGGTCCTCTTCAACGGCACGCTGCGCGTGCGCGCGATGTCGCTGCAGAATCCCGGCCCGAACGACAACGTGCACGCCAATGCCGCGGGGGAACGACCGCTCGTGTTCCGCGCGATCGTCAGCAACGGAACGCATCACGAGAACCACGGCTACTTCGATGCGACGCTGTCGGATGCGGACGGAATCACGGTGACGGGTCGTCCCATCGACGACGGCTGGAGTCTCGAACCGGGAAGTGCGGCGCGCACGGCGATCGCGTTCTCGCTTCCGGCGCAGTTCGTCCCGGTCAAGCTGGTGCTCGTGCAGGCAGCTGCTCCCCACGCACGCGCGTTTCGGATGGCGCTTCGCGCGCAAGACCTGCCGCCGTCGTGAGCCTCGCAACAGGCTCAGCCTGACGCGGCGCGGAACCGCCCTGCGTGCGTTTTCAGCAACGCGTCTTCGTTCTGGCCGGGATCGCGCTCAGCGCGCTCGCGGCATGCTCGGGTTCCTTCGGTTCGGGGAGCGGGCTGCCGCAAACCCTTGCGTCGCCCGGCTTCGGCAACGCGACGCCCTCGCCGGTTCCTGATTCGTCCAGCGTCATTCTGACGGTCGGCGAGTCGACGGCGTTTCAAAGTCTGCCCGAGATCGGCGGCTACTCTGGCGCGATCGCGTTTCCGAAGGTCGCGCCCGATCCCGTAAAATCGCCGAGCGCGTCGGCGAAGAACGCGAGCGCCGCGCCGGCGCCGACGCCCGTCTCCATCGCGGTCGGCGCGTCGCTCTCGGTGAAGAAGCCGAACGACGGCCCCGATCTCAACCTCGAGAGCGGCAAAGGCAAGAAGAAGCGCTCGCGCGAGCATCCCGCGCGCGCGCTCGCCTACGTCACGCTGCTGCCCACGCATGACGTGACGCTCGAAAGCTATCCGCGCTTCGCGCTCGATGTGCCGCGCGACATCGCAACGCAGTATCGCGACGGCGAGTTCGGCCTGGCGCTGTGGAACGCCGGCGAGAAGGACGAGTCGTACCGTCTCGCGGTCGCCGAACTCGACCGCAGTTCGACGCCGCCGCCCGCAGCCGCGCGGTCGGCAGCCGCGGCGAACGTTGCGCCGAACGTTGCCGCATCGGATGCCGCCACGGCCGTGCCGAGCACGGGGACGCGCTCGAGCGGCCCCACGGGGATGGGAGGCAACGTCCCGTTCTCCGGGCAGAGCATGTCGCCGCTGGGCGGCGCATCGAGAGTCCCGGCGGCCACCGCAGCGCCGACGCTGCCGCCGCAGCGCATCCTGTTCGCATCGAGCGAGAAGACCTTGAAGCTGATCGCGAATCGGCCAGCGGTCTTCGCGCTCTACGCGCTCCCGCATCCGGTGAGCGGCGGGACCGCGGCACCGGCGGCGGTGTCGGTTCAGCCCAGCGCCGCGGCCTCCGCGGCGGCTTCGGCCACGCCCGCGCCGAGCACGTCGCCGTCGCGGCAGTGAACCGCCGCTAGGCGACGTTCGCGATCGCGTCCTCGACGCCGGCGACGGCGAGGATGATCTTGCCGTGGACGCGTCCGCGTTCGAGCCGCCGGTGCGCCTCCTCGGCGTTCTCTAGCGCGAACGTCCCCGCGATCGGCATCTCGAAGTCGCCGGCTTCGACGGTAGCGGCCAGCCGGGCGAACGCCGTCGGGCTCGGGACGCCGTCGAAGGCGCACGCGTCGATCCCGTCGCGCCGGACGAACGTGACGCCGTTGGGATAGGCCGCGCGGCCGCCCTGGCGCAGCACATCGAGCGCGCGTTCGAGGGCGTGTCCGCCGGCGAGGGCCAGCAAGGCATCGACGCCGCCGGGGCTGACGCGACGCACCGAGCCGACGATGTCTTCGTGCAGGACGTCGATCGCGAGATCGACGTCCAATCGATCGAGGAGGTGCACGCCCTCCGCGCCGCGTGCGGTCGCGATCACGCGGGCTCCCCGGCGCTGTGCGAACTGCACGGCCGCCGAGCCGACGCCGCCGGTCGCCCCGTGGACGAGTACGGTCTGTCCGCTGCGGACTCCGAGCGCGTCGTCGATCCCCGCCAGCGCGGTGATCCCCGCGACCGGCAGGCCGCCGGCTTCGCGAAAGTCGAGCCCGGCCGGGATGGGCGCGACGTGCTCCGCCGAGATCGCCACGAATTCGGCGTAAAATCCGCCCTTGCGCTCGCCTGCCAGGAAGCCGTAGACCGCGTCGCCGACTTGGAATACGTGGACGTCCGCTCCGACGGCGGCGATCGTTCCCGAGCCGTCGGCGCCGAGGATGAGAGGGAACCGTTCGCTGCCGTCGGCCCACGCGCCGCGGCGCGCCTTCACGTCCCACGGACCGATCCCGGCGGTGTCGACGCGCACGAGTATTTCGTGCGGGTCGATCGACGGCACCGGGACGTCGCGAACGAGGAGTTTCTCGGGGCCGCCGAAGGCGTCGATCGCGCATGCGCGCATCGACGGCCGAAAGGCGTCTGCGGTCCTCACGTTGCTCAGGACCGTGCCGCGTCGCGGCTGGTTACTTGATGGGCTGAACCGAGCCTGGGCCGGCGGCGTCGGCCGCGCCGGCGCCGGTCGTCGCCGCAGCAGGCGCCGCGGGCGCTAGCGCAGGCGCAACGACGGCCGGCGAAAGCGCGCTCTCGCTGGTGGTCACCCATTGGCGCTCGTCGGGCGTCTTTGCGGCGATCGCTTCGGGCGCCGGCGCGAACGCGTTGCCGATGCGCGCGTTGAGCGTTTTCCACACGCGCAGCACGCGCACGACGTAGTTCTGCGTCTCGCTGTACGGCGGAACGCCGTGATAGCGTTCGACGGCCTTGGGTCCCGCGTTGTAACCCGCGATCGCAAGCGTGACGGCGTTTTTCTTCCCTGCGAAATGATCGAGCAGTTTCTTGAGATAGCTCGACGTGCCGTGCAGGTTGTCGCCGGGGCTCCACGCATCGACGCCGAGGTTGGCGGCGGTCTGCGGCATCAGTTGGCCAAGGCCGCGCGCGCCGACGCGCGAGACGGCGTTGGATCGCCACCGCGATTCCACCGTGACGATCGACATGATGAAGCGAGGATCCAAATGGGTCCGCCACGCGTTGGCCATCACCGAGCGCGCGTACGCGCGCGCTGTCTCGACGGGAAGTTTCGGATTGAGCGTGCGCAGGACGACGGCGTACGTCGCTTCGCTGGAAAGCGGCGTCTGGGCGGCGGCCGGAACGGCGGTGAGCGCCGCCGCAGCAATGACGAACATTGCCGCTGCGGAACGCAGCGTAAGGGGCCGGTGCATTACGCCACGCGTTCGGAGCTCGCGTGCGGGGACCCCTTCCGATTCGAACGACGAGTGTGACAATGTGACCGGGCTGCGTTCGCCATCAGGCGAGCGAGGGATCCGTCTACGTAAGGTGGATGTCGTCGACCCAGCGCACCGGTTCGGGCGACTCGACGATCGGGATGTCGAGGTTGACCACGACGGGTTCCTGGCCGCTGCGCACGACCACGCACTCCAGCGGCTCGCCCGACGATGCGTTGATCTCCTGATGCGGCACGTACGGCGGGACGAAGATGAAATCGCCGGGCCCGGCCTCAGCGAAGTACTCGAGCTGCTCGCCCCAGCGCATCCGCGCCCGGCCGCGCACGACGTAGATGACGCTCTCCACTTCGCCGTGATGGTGTGCGCCGGTCTTCGCGTCGGGGTGGATCGTCACCGATCCGGCCCAGAGCTTCTGCGCCCCGCAGCGCGCCGCGGTGATCGCCGCGGCGCGATTCATCCCGTCCGTCTGAGGTGTGTTCGGGTCGAGATCGCACCCTTGGATCACGCGCACCCCGTCGAATTTCCAGCGCGGTTCGGTCGCCATCCGCGAGGCGTTCGCGCGCGTGTTCGCGCGCTCCGGTCACCCGCGCCCGGCTTTTTTAACTGTTTTTTTAGTTGACTTCGAAGAGCCGCCAAAGTATGCTCCTCCCATCGAGACCTAAGGAAATAGTTTACAGGAGAATTCGTCATGCTGCGGACCATCGTCGCCACCGTGATCGTCGTCGCCGGCATTCTGGGCCTGGGCGCCGATCTCGCCCACGCCGCCTACGCGGCGGCGCAGACCGCGCGCGTCGTCGTGCTGCCGTCGGCACGCGCGTAGCGGCCCCCCGGGCGGAGGCCCGCCGGACCGGACGGCTACGCGGACTTCAGCGCGTTCGGTAGGGTCGCTTCAGCGAAGCCCCGACACGGGCAGTCTCGCACCGAGTTGTCGTGCCCGTAGATCAACGCGACGCAACCCTGATCGTCATGCACGGCCGCGACATGGCCGCACTCGCAGGAGGGGAGTTGCGTTTTTGAGATGCTGACTCGCATTCAGGTGGGCTCGGGAGGCGGACGGACGCTCTGCCGTCTTCAGTATCGGCAAACGCTGAGTGCTTTTCAAGAGCAGCGGAGCGGTCCCTCCTGTTGCGGCGTCAGTAGACTCGTTCGCGCCCGCCGGCGTGGTCGAGGACGGCGGCGGCGAGTTCGGCTGCGCCCTCTTCGTCGCTGACCAGGAAGTTGCTGCGGCCGCAGCGCGACCCGTTCTTGTAGAACGAGTAGTTCGCCGTCGCGGCGGTCTGCCCGCGGAAGAGCCGCACTGCGAACACGTCGCGCCGCCACTCGGCGTACTCGTTGGTTTCGGTGAAGAAGACGCGATGGTGGCCGTGCACGGCGATTTGCTCGTCGAGCACGCTGTTCGTCTTCGCGATGAGACCGTAATAATCAAGCATAGCGATCGGACTCCGCAGGAGACCGATTGGGCGAGCGTCCCCCGCTCCTCCTCCGGCGCAGAGTCGTCCTTGCCTAGTCCAAAAGACCCATACCGGAAGAACCCGCAACGGGCCGGCGCGTCCCACTTCCGACAGCGCGTCTGCGAGCATCACACGATATGCTTCAAGGTCATGCACCTCCGCTGCGGAAGCGCGTAGGTTTCGCACGATTTTGTGCGGGCGTTTGGCAAAGTTGGTCTCCCCATGGTCGGATCGATTCGCGAATACCGGTTACAGCCCGGAAAATTGAACGAGGTCGTGCGGCTCACGCGCGACCACTTCGTCCCCATCGTCAGCAACGCGCCGGGTTTCGTGTCGTATTCGTTCACATATGTCGGAGGCGACGAAATCGTCACGACGAGCATCTTCGAAACGCAGGCGCAAGCCGAGCAGTCGAACGTGATTGCGGCCGAGTGGGCGAAGGCGAATCTGAAAGACGCGGTAACGGCACCGCCGCGCGTCACGACCGGACGCATCCCGGTGCGTCACGTCAACGAGGGCACGCAGCCCGGCTACGGCGTGATGCGGCGCTTCGAGATCAAACGCGAACACATCGACCAGGCGACGAAGCGCGTTGCCGACGGCCTCGTCCCGCTGCTGAGCGGGATGCGCGGGTTCTGCTCGTACGGGCTGCTCGTGGCGTCCACGGAAGATCGCGGCGTCACGCTCTCAGCGTTCACCGATCGCGCCGCCGCCGAGGAGTCGAATCAGCGCGCGCTGGCGTGGACGCGCGAGAACCTCGGCGACGTGCTCACCAAACCCATCGAAGTGGTGACGGGCGAAGTGAAATTCCGACTCGCCAAAGCGCCGGTCGGCGCTCTCTGAGCGAACACGCGTCGCTCCTGACGCTTTTCGCATCAGCCCCCTCCGGTCTACTGCTTGGCGCAGCTCCCGGTGACGCGGTTGAGCAGACCGGCCGCCGTCGTAAAGGCTTGCTTCGTCGTATACTTCGTGTCGCTGATCTTCGTCATGAGCGTTCCGGTGCTCGACGTAACGTCGCCGTTCGGGAGAAACGAATCCGCGCCCCACAGCATATAGCTGTTCTGCCAACCCATTGATGTCGAGTATCCGTACGCGCCCGAGGAGCCTACGGTGACGTCGATCCAGCGCTTCGCGTCGTTGTCGTAGGTGTACCAATCGGTGGCTGTATAACCGACGGCAGCGTATGACACCTTCTGCGACTTTGTGAGCGACTTCATGAAGTAGCCGTCGGGCGCCATCGTGTACGTGATGGTCGCGAGCGACGCTTCGTTTCCGCGCCGCTCGCTGTGCGTGGCGCATTTCCACGTGCCCAGCAGAAACTTCATCGACGAGAAGTCCGGCTTGACGGGAACGGGGTAGGTGGGTGCCTTCGGCGGCACGGTCGCCGACATCGGCGCAGGCGCTTCACCCGTGCTCTGCGCCGACGCCGCGGCTGCGGTAACCGTAAATACGCCCGCGAGCGCGAGCGCTCGAACGAAATATGACATCGCGCGTCCTCTCTAACAGCCCCGTGAAAAAATCGGCGCGTGGTTCGCGAACTGCCCGTTCAGCACGGTTTTCGGGAGGTCGGCGGACCTCTCGAAGCCCGTTGCCGAGCGGTTCATCTCGAAAACGCCCCTCGGGTCAGCATCACTTCGCATCATGTCGCGGCCCTCAGATTGCGTATCCTGATCAAGTTGTACGCCGCGGCCGTCCAGCGCACAATGTCGCCGACCAGATCAAGCCCGCGGAAATGCACCTTGCGCAATCGGCCGATCGTCTTGCCCCACCCGAAGCTCTCCTCGATCAACTTGCGCCTGCGTTGACTCACCGTGTAGCCCGGATGGCGGACGGTTCGGCGGTCGATCGCGCTGCGGCGACGGGTCGTATTTTGAGCAACGTGCGGCGTCACGTTGAGCGCTCGCAACGCCTCGACAAAGTCTTTGGTATCGTACGCCTTGTCGGCACCGAGCGTGATTCGGTTGCTTCCGCTGACCCCGCGAATCAATTCCAGCGCTGCTTCGCGTTCGGCGATCCCGGTCGCGCGAGTGGTCTTCACGCCGACGATCAAGCCGTTGCGATTCTCCATCAGAGCATGTCCGAGATAGCCGAGAATCGCCGGCGCGCCGCTGCTCTTGCGGTACAACCGCGCGTCCGGATCGGTACTCGAGACGTGCGTCTCGTTGCTGCGCGGCCGGCCACGAAAGTTCACGCCCTCGTTGCGACCGCCGCTCGAGGTCGGCGGTTCGTCGTCCGACTTGGGCCGAAAGCTCTTGTGGCTGGCCCACGCCTCGATTAGCGTCCCATCGACGGTGAAATGCTCGTTCGAGAGCAGTTCGTCGGCACGCGCCCGCTCGACCACAGCGGCGAAGAACCGCTCGGAGATTTCGCCATTCAAGAACCGATCGCGGTTCTTGCTGAACGTCGAGGGGTCCCAGATCTTGTCGTCCATGCTCAAGCCCACGAACCAACGAAAGAGCAAATTGTAACGCAACTGCTCCAGCAGCATCGGCTCGCTGCGGATCGAGTAGAACATTTGCAACAGCAAGGCTCGCAGCAGCTTCTCCGGCGCGATCGATGGCCGGCCCCGTCGGGAGTAGAGCTTGGAAAACTCCGGCGAGAGTTCGCGCAGAATTTCGTTGACCATCACGCGCATCGGGCGCAACGGATGATCGCCGGGCACGGTGTCTTCCGGCTGCAACGTCGTCCAAACGGATGCACGCTGCTCATCATGAGTCCGCATCGGCCGCAACCTCACCAAGGTATGAGGAGACTTGCTCTTATAATACGCGAAAAACGCCGTCACGCCAACATCAACTCGGCCGATTTTTCATTGGCCTGCTAAACGTGAGCCCGATAAGCCGACCTTGCGGGACATCGTTTTCTAGTCCTGCATGACAATCCGAGCGTCCACCTTGAAGACCTGATAGCGCGCGACCATGCCGCCCTCCATGTGGTCGCTGACGTGACAGTGGAACAGCCAAATCCCGGGATCGTCGGGGACCATGTCGGCCGTGAGCATCTGAGCCGGCGAGATCGGGACGACGTCGGTGCGCTCACCGTGCACCAGCACCGTGTTGCCGTGCCAGTGCGGAGTGTGGAAATTCAAGCCCTCGCCCAGCGTGAGCAGATACCAGCGAACGCGGTCCCCGCGCTTCATCTGCGGCATCGGTCCGTTCGCAAACTGGTAGCCGTTGATCGACCAGCGCAGGTTCGCGGGTCCGGATCCTTTGCCCAGGAGAATGTCGAGATTCCCCGATGCGTCGGACGGCGTGGCGTCGAACTTGTTGTGCTTCTTCGCATCGGCGGCAAAACGCCGGATGTTCTCGTTGATGAACGAACTCTGATTTTCGTCGAAAGCGACGAAGAAGCTGACGACTTCGCGATCGACGTCTTTCGGAGTGCCGTCGGCCTTCGCCATGCCGCGCGCGGTGACGACGATCGCGCCGATGAGACCGGCATTGACGTCGCGGCGCTCGTCGACATGCGAGTGATAGAGCCACACGACCGAACTCGAATCCGCCGGGCCGGGGCCGGCGCGCTCCGGGACGTCCCACATGTACGTGAAGGTACCGCCGGGCGCGACCGCGGCGCCGCCCTTCGCCGACGCGGCAACGCCGTCGGCGTATCCCGAACCCTCGGACGCTTTCTTGTAGAACACGCCGTGCGGGTGGAGGCTGTACGGGTGCGTACCGTGGTTGCGGAACACGATCTTGATCGTGTCGCCGACTTCCGCGTGCACGATCGGGCCGACGATGCCCAGATACGCGTCTTGCGCGGTTCGCAGCTTGAGGCAGTGGAACGTCACATCGGTGTACTCGCGATACATCGCCTTGCGGAAGACTTTGCCGATGGTGTGCTTGTCGCGCGCGGTGTAGAGCTTTGCGTATCCTTCCGGCCGCATTCCCATCATCTTGTCGAGCCCGCTGGGCGCGTAATCCCAGTCGAGCTCGTCAGCGGCGATGTAGTACGTGCGAACGTTTCCGCCGGTATCTTGCGCGCCCGCGCGCACGGACGGCCCGACGAACGCCAGCAGTGCGAGCGAAGCGAACACGGCGAGTCTCCGGCGAACGCGAACGTCGCGGAGAACGGAAAAGAGCGCGACCGCATGAACCATGGCGTCTGCCTCTCGTGGATCGTGGTCGCTGCCGCAGCGCAATTGCGTCCCTCTCGCTCGGTCGCGGCGGCGGCGGAGAGGTGGACTTCCGCGCCGCTTGCACGGTCCCTTGGACCAGGCGCCGCGATCGCGTCCGGGGGCTTATCCGTCCAGGGTGCACATATCGGAGAGCGTTACCGTTGCATCCCAGCCTGAACCCCGGCCGTCCGATACGTCGACCTTGACGATGCGGACGTTGGACGTCGTGCCGCGGCGCGCGTGCATCGCTTTCGCCAGGTTGGCGCACGATCGGTCGAGGGCGTCGCGCGCATCCACCTTCGCGTCGTCGACGGCGTTTGCGCGCACCGGACGCGACTTCACCGAGCCCGTAGCGGAGCCCGGAAACGTCCGCGCCGCGGCGGCAGCGCCGGGCGACGCCCGAATGACGTACGCCAGCAGTACGAGGACCAGGCCGGCTGCCAACGCTCGCGCATGCACCGGCACGACGTTCGCTTTGTCCGGTTGCTCCCCTTGGTCGAAGGGGCAATCACATCGATCGCGGTAGTGCGGCGACGTGGATCCACTCGATGCGATGACCGCGGCGCCCGCCAACCACGACGTGCTCTTGGAGAACGATCGTGTGCGGATCCTCGACACACGCATCGCTCCGGGAGAACGCACGCCGGTGCATACCCACGAGTGGCCCGGCAGCCTCTGCGTGCTGACGTGGAGCGAAATTGTCCGATACGATCCTGACGGCAACGTCCTGTTCGACTCGCGCACGCTCGACGCGCAGCCCGCGCCCGGAGCATCGCTCTGGGCTCCGGCGCGCGGCCCCCACGCGACCGAGAACGTCGGGACCACCGAACTGCGCGCGATCGCCGTCGAGCTCAAACCGCCGGCATGAGCGCGTGCCTTCCATCGCACTTCTTCTCAAGGAGGTCGACTTCGATGCATCGTTTCATTACCGCCGCCTGCGCCCTCGCATTCGTCCTCGGACTTTCCGGAACTGTCGATGCCAAACAGTGCCGCGACGCCAAAGGCAAATTCGTCAAATGCAAAACGACGACGACGATGCCGATGAAAAAGCAGTGCCGCGATGCCAAAGGCAAATTCATCAAGTGCAAGACCCAGTAGCTCGTTAAGCGGGCGAAGGAAGTAATGCTCGTCCGGCTCCAGGCCGGACGGGCATTTCGCCGAACGCAATTGCCCGCGCACTCGCTGAGAACACGTGGAGGGAACGCGGTGAAGCAGTTGAGTTCGGTCCTCTTGACCGTGCTGCTCGCGGCGCCGGCAACTGTGTGCAGCGCCGGCCCGAGCGGAGATGAAGCCGAGATTCGTTCGCTCGTTTCGAAACGGCAAGCGGACGCGTGGAACCGGCACGACGCAAAAGCCTATGCCGCGCTGTTCACGGAAGACGCCGACGTGGTCAATGTTGTCGGTTGGTGGTGGCGCGGTCGCTCGGAAATTGAACGCAAGCTGACGGCAGCGTTCACGTTCGTCTTCCGCGACAGCGCGCTGGCGTTCGACCGACCTGCGGTCCGGTTTCTTGCGAGCGACATCGCGGTGGTCCACGAAACGTGGACGATGACGGGTGCGAAGATGCCCCCCGGTATGCCGGAGCCGAAGATGGGCTTACAGACGATGGTGCTGCGAAAGCATTCCGGCACGTGGCTGATTTCGGTGTTTCAAAATACGAACTCCGTGCCCGAAAGGCCGTTTCCGCTCGGACCGCCCGTGATGGTGCCGGCAACCCCGGCACCGTAATCGCATGAAGCGAGCCGTCACCGTGAACGAGCGCGGTTCCGAAAAAGGCACCGGATTGGGGTCGACGATCAGTTTCGAACTGAAGACGAACGCTACGCCGCGCAGCGGGAACAGATGTAACGGCCGACGAGGGCTCGTCCGGCAAAAAAGAAAGACCCGCAAATCCTTAACGGACGCGGGTCCCGACGTGGTGGAGGTGAGGAGACTCGAACTCCTGACCCCTTACATGCGAAGCAAGTGCTCTACCAACTGAGCTACACCCCCACGTGGACCGACGGATTCTAGCAGGGTGGGGGCCCCCCTGTCAAAGGGAGCACTCGCACTCCCGGCGGAGTCGGTAGGCGTGTTCGGCCGGCATCGCGATCCGTGCGATGATCCCCGCAATGCGGAGGTCATCGCGTTTCTGCGCCGGCATCTGACGCTGGCGGAACAGCTCTGGCCGCGCTTCGTGCCGGAACTGCGGGCGGTTCGCGACGTAACGATGGGCGAGTTGCGGACGCATCCCGACCTCGTCGGCGAGCTCATCGACCTGGCTCCCTCGCGCAAGGACGCATGGATGCTCATGGGCGCCCCCGTGCTTATCGCTCCGTCAGGGGTGATGTACGCCACCGCGTTCAGCATGCACGAGCTGATGGTGCGTTGCGGTGACGTGGCCGATCCGCGATTGCTCGCGCCCGCGTCGCGCGAAGAGCCGGTCGGCCCCGGTTGGCACGCGCTCAACGTTTGGCTGTCGGGCGTGCCCCGTCCCGATCGCCCAGCCGCGCGTCGCAACTTGATGCAGCTCGTTGCTCGCGCGCGCAGCACTGCCGCGAAGCTGCGCAGCTGACGTTCCCGTTCGCCCAGGCCGGGCCGCGCGGGCACAGGGACAACCCGCACGCGCGCCGAGTATCAGGGCGATGCCTCTCCCTCGGCTCGCGGCGGCGTTGTTCGTCCTGATCGCGCTCTCCGCGTGCGCCCAGTCGTCGGAGCGCCGGCCCGGGCCGCTTCGCGTGGTAGCGACGACCTCAACGCTCGCGTCGCTGGCAAAGGGAGCCGCCGGGCCGTCCGCCGACGTCCGCTCCCTCGTCCCGGTCGGGGTCTCGCCCGAAGACTATCAGCCGGCGCCGGACGACATCGCGGCCCTGCACGACGCCGACGTGCTGATCGAGAACGGCGCCGGCCTCGAGTCGTGGCTCGACGCGACGGTGCGCAACGCTGCGAATCCACGCCTGCGCATCGTCATCTGCAGCGACGGTCTCCCGGTCCTCGGCGGGAACCCGCATCTGTGGATGGACCCCGAACTCGCGCGCGCGTATGTCGCGAAGATCGGCGCGGCGCTCGCGGCGGCCGACGCTCCCAACGCGGCGACGTATCGCACCGCGACGCATGCGTACGATGCGGAACTCGCTGCGCTGACCGCGCGCACACGGATGAAGATCGCGACGATCCCGCCGCCGCGGCGCACGATGATCGTCTTTCACAACGCCTTCGACTATTACGCCCGGCGCTTCGGGCTGAAGATTGTCGGCGCGATCGAGCCGGTCGCCGGCGCCGAGCCCAACCCGCGGCACATCGCCGATTTGGTGCAGTTGGCGCGCGCGCAAGGTGTTCCGGCGGTGTTCGCGGAGCATGAATATAGTGACAAACTGGCACGCACGCTCGCGGCAAGCGCCGGGGGCCTCACGGTCGCGTTTCTCTACGACGATTCGCTCGGCAGCGCGGCGGGCGTGCGCACCTATGTCGGAATGATCGACACCGATACCGATGCGATCGTGGCCGCGCTGAAATGAACGTTCCCAACGCGGTCGACGTCCAAGGCTTGCGCGTGCAGTACGATCGCGTCGTCGCGCTCGACGGGGTCGACGTCGAGTTGCCGCGCGGGACCGCGCTTGGGATCGTAGGCCCGAACGGCTCCGGAAAATCGACGCTGCTCAAAGCGGTCGCGGGGCTGGTCAAGCCGAGCGGCGGGACGGTGCGCGTCGGCGGGATGCCGCCGGAGAAGTTGCCGCCTGGGACTATCGGCTACGTGCCGCAGATCGAAGACGTCGACTGGAGCTTCCCGGTCAGCGTGCGCGACGTCGTCACGATGGGACGCTATCCGCGCGTCGGCGCGTTCCGGCGGTTCTCCGCGCACGATCATCGCGCGGTTGCGCGCGCGATCGAGGCGCTCGACCTCGGCCCGATCGCCGACCGGCACATCAGCGAACTCTCGGGGGGCCAGCAGCAGCGCGCGTTCGTCGCGCGCGCGATCGCGCAGGAACCGCTTCTGCTACTGCTCGACGAACCGACCACCGGTGTCGATGCGACGACCGAAGAGGCGCTGCGGGAGCTGGTGCGCGGGCTCGTTGCCGACGGGCTCCCGGTGCTGATGACGACGCACGATCTCGACCGCGCGCCGGAGTGGTTCGATCGCCTGATCGTCGTCGACCGCCGCGTGCTCGCCGACGGGAAGCCCGACGACGTGCTGGAGTCCGGCGCGTACGCGGGGATCCGTGAACACACCCACGTGCACGGGCACAAGCGTTAGTGGACGGTCTGCTCGCGCCGTTCGCGCCGGACTTCATGCAGCGCGCGTTTCTCGCTGCGATCGTGGTCGGGGCGCTGTGCTCGGCGCTGGGAACCTACGTCGTACTGCGGAAGCTTTCGTTCATCGGCGACGGGCTCGCACACGCGTCGTTCGCCGGGATCGTGATCGCTTATCTGCGCGGCGGGAGCTTCTGGATCGGGGCGACGATCGCGACCGTCGTCACGGCGCTGGGAATCGGGTTCGTGCACCGGCGGGCGCGGGTGTCACTGGATACGGCGATCGGCGTGCTGTTCACCGGCGCATTCGCGCTGGGGATTTTTCTGATGTCGCGCTCGACGCGCGCGACGCTGGATCTGCAGAGTTTTCTGTTCGGGAACATTTTGGGCGTGTCGTCGGGGGACTTGCTCAACGTGCTCGTGCTGGGGCTGATCGTGGCGTTTGTGGTGGGGGCGCTCTGGCGGCCGCTGCTGTATACGTCCTTCGATCCGGTGGTTGCGCAGGCGGCGGGGATCCGCGAGCAGTTCGTCGACGATGCGCTGCTGGTGATTTTGGCGTTGACGATCATCGTGTCGCTGCAGTTGGTGGGGATCGTCCTGGTTGCGGCGCTGCTGGTCACGCCGGCGGCGGCGGCGGCGCAGTTGACGCGACGCTTCGTGCCGATGATGCTGCTGTCGATCGGGTTCGGCGTGACTGCGACCGTCGGCGGGCTGTATGCGTCGTATCAGTTGCGTGCGGCGAGCGGCGCGACGATCGTGCTGCTTGCGACGCTGATCTTCTTCGGTGCGCTCGCCGTCAGCGCCGCGCGGCGACGCCCTTTTTCGTCGTCATCATCGGCGTCGTCACGCTGAGCCTGTCTAAGCGCTGCCCGAATCCGGAGAGCAGCGGACTCCTCGGCGGCCGCGATCTCGGCGGCCGCGATCTCGGCTGCGCTTCGACGAGCTCGGCGTGACAACGTGACTTAGCGGAGGGCTTCGACGGCGGATTTTTCTTTGATCGAGCCGATGCCGGTGACGGCGTCGTAGCCGGTGGTGACGGTGCAGCCGTCGGGCTGCTGGTCGGTGCAGCCGCGTACGAGGGGCGCCGGTGTGGGGAGGATGCCGCGGAAGTTTTTCGGCAGCGCTTTGCGCCGGGGACGCAGCGTGTTGTCTTTCCAGCCGCGGTCGTTTTCGCGGCTCACGTCGCGAAACGCCGCAGGCGCGGTGCGAGCCAATGCATAGAGATCGCCCGCGGTCAGCAAGCGCCGTCCGGGCGCAACGAGGCTGTTGATCGCCGCAAGTTCCGCTCCGACGAGCGAGGCGCTCTCGCTGGTGCCGCCGACGCCGCCCAAGCCGTAGCCGTGCCAGTAGACGCGCAGGTGGCCGGCAGCGTCGCCGGCGACGTCGGGGACGATGCGGTTCTTCACGTACGCGGTCGAGAAGATGAAGTCGCCCGGCGCGTTCTGCCAGGCCGGGCGCGGTTCGCGCGAGATCCCGCCGCCGGTCGCGTGGTCGTCGTCGTTCCACGGACCTTCGTCGGCGACGCCGTCGCGATCGCCGAGCTGCGTCCCGCCCGCGCAGATCACGTACGGCGAAACGCAGGGCCACGCCACGCGCGGGCGTTCGATCCCGGCTTCGCGATAGCCGTAGGCCCCGTCGTCGCCGGCGGGAACGACGAGCGGGATTCCGCGCACGATCGCCTCGAGCTGCGGGATCGTCGTCTGTCCGTAGCGCGACGCGATCGATCCGTCGACCGGTCCGACGGTGAACGGAAAGACGATGACGGTGGGATCGAGATCGAGCGCGCGCGCCAGCGCGAGCGTGCCGTCGTTGCCGGCCGAGCAGACGTCGTCGTACGCGGCGATCGTCTCGGCGAGCGGGGCCATCGTCAGCGACGCGTCGACGTCGAGCGCCCCTTCCTGACCGCGATCGTCGCGGCCGCAGTCGCTCGACGGTGATTTGAACGCGAAGCTGCGCTCGCTCACGCTGCGCTCGGTCGCGCCCGGCGGCGGTCCTTCGGCGGTGAGAAACTTGCGCACGTCGTTCGTATCGAAGCGGTCGGACGCGTCCTCGACGACGACGATGCGCTGACCGCTCCCGCCGCCGTCGACCGCGTCGGTCATCGAACGGAATCGCGCGGGTTCGTACCAATCGCCGCGGAAGTACGTGAACGACGGACGGGTGTCGTTGAGCCGCGGCGTCGTCGCGACCACCACGCCGCGCACGTCGCGCACGTTGGGCGCTGGGACGGTCAGCGGTCCCGCCGGCGCGAGCGCGGTACGCGTGCCGTCGGTCCATTTCGACCACGTTGCATGGAAGAGGTGCTCGGCTTGCTCGACGGTCAAGATGCCGCCGACGACGAGCCCGTCGCCCGCCGTCGCAATGTCGCTGACGCTGTTCGCCTTGAGCAGGGTGTTGAGCGCACGCGCGTCCGGCGCCCGGCCGAACCGCTCGACGAACGCATCGCGGGTGAGCGTCATGCGATGCCCCGGCGACGCCGGATCCGACATCGCCGCCGCGAGCGCGTCGAGGTCGGCTTTGGGCTGCAGTTCGATCGCGATGTGCAGCAGCGTTTTCGGGTTCGCGGCCCCGTCGGGATGCATCCCGGCCAGCGAACCCGTGGGGGCGCTGAAGCGCGACGTTGCGGGCGCGGCGTCTCCGGGCGCCGCGCACAGGAGCAGTGCGCCGTACGCGCAACCGACGAGGAGCAGGGACCGTTGTAGCGTCAACCGAGTCCTTTCCGAGGGGATAGTTCCATGCAACGCAGCGCGTTCGTCCGCAGTCTCATCGCCGCCGTCGGCATCACCGAGCTGACGCACGTGATGCCGGCGGTCGCGGGGATCGACGAACCGTCGGTGGGCCGCGAGGTGTTCGGTCAGCTTCGCGACGACGGCGATCTGCTGTTCGACTCGTCGTTCTACGAACATCTCAACGAGATCGGCTCGGTGATCGCCGAGACCGTGCGGACCCGGTATCCGTATCCGATCCGGTACTACATCGTCCGCGGCGACTCCGCGAACGCCTTCTCCGTCCCCGGCGGGAACATCTACGTCAACGAGCCGCTGCTGCGGCTGGCGAAGAACCGCGACGAACTCGCCGGGGTGCTCGCGCACGAGACCGGCCACATGGTCCTGCACCACGTCGCCCAGCGCATGTCGTCGCTGCAGAAGAAAGGGACGGCCGCATCGGTCGTTTCGGTGTTGTCGCAGGTCGTGCTGGGGCCGCTGGCCGGGGCGGCGATCGACTACGGTTCGCAGTATGCGGTCGCAGGTTCCGACGCCGCGCAATCGCGGCACATCGAGGCGCAGGCCGACGAAGAAGGCGCCCGGATCATGGCTGCGACGAACCAGTTCAATCCCTGGGGGATGGTGTGGTTCTTCCAGATCATGACCGAGTCGTACGGCCCCGGCCAGAACACGTGGCTGCGCGATCACCCGCTCGACACCGCGCGCATCGACGATCTGCAGAACGAGTTCCGCACCAATGCCGAACTCTTCGGCAAGTGGAAAGACACCAAACAAAAGGACGCCGCCTACTGGTAGTCACGCTGAGCTTGTCGAAGCGCAGCCCCGATCGCGTACGGCAGAGGTGCGTTTCTCAATTGCATGATTGGGGCGTCCCTTCGACAGGCTCAGGGTGACAGGGCGCGGGCCATCCAGGCTTGGACGAAGATCGTTGCGACCGAGGTGTAGGCGATGATCTTCTGGCCGGTGACTTGGATCTTCGCGCCCTGGGGCGTCGCCAGGGTCGGGCCGAACGCGAGCAGCGCGACGTATGCGGCGAGCACCACGGCGAATGCAGCGAACACCCAGGCGAACCGCTTCGGGAATCCCCGCTCGATTGCGATCGCGACGATCATCAGCACGACCGCGAGGAGAAACGACCGGAACGCCCACGTCACGAACTCGTTGTGCGCGCGCAGGTAGAGATTCCACGGCGTGAACGCCACGCCGGCGAAGCTCACCGCGGAGATCACCCCGGCGAACGCAGCGATCCGCGCGAGCAGTATCGCCCGGCCCGATTCGGTGAACAGCCGCGTGAAGCCGACGAAGAAGATCGCCAGCCCGATCGCGAGCGCGTTGAGCGCGATCGTGAAGAGCACGAGCGACGGCAGGTTCGACGCGCCCGAGTGCGTGTGCGTCTGCCCCAGATCGCTGAAGAAGTTCTCGAAAAATGCGTAGCCCGTCCCGTTGCGCTGTACGAGGCTGCCGCCGGGATAGAGGAGCATCGCCGCGATCGTCAGCACGAAGAACGCCGCGCACATCGCCATGACGAACGCGAACGTCCCGCGCGATCGCTCGGCGATGCGGTAGATCACGGGGCCCGCAGTACCCGGTACGCCTCGCCGTCGCGCGCGAGAAAGCCGGCGGCATGAAGCGCGTCGAGCACTTCGACGGTCGCGGCGCGCTCGTTCTTGTTGGGCATCCCGGCCCACCGCAGCGCGACCTCGTCGGGTTCGAGGAACGCGTCGGGCTGCAGCAGACCGCGCACGAACGGCTCGCTCAGCCGCACGCGCTCCATCCGCCGCCGCACCGGCTCGATCGCCGCGTCGAAGGAGCCAGCCTCGGCCGGCGTGTGCAGCGACGCTTCGGCTTCGTCCGGCGCAGGCGGCAGCGCGACGGGTGCGGCGCTTGCGGCGAGTGCAGGCTCCGGCGAGGATTGCGTGCCGACGAGCGTGGGATTCCGCTCGAGCACGAAATCGGTGACGTGCGGAAAAAACTCGGCGAGGCCGACGAACGCCGTCTGCCACGGCACCGCGTTGAGCACGCGCGGACGCCGTGCAACCGCGAGCAGAATCTTGCGCGCGACGGTCTCAGGCGTCGCCATGATCGCGGCGGGCGCACCCGGCATCCCGGCGCGGCTCATGAACGCGGTGTCGACGACGCCCGGGTCGACGTACGTCACCGCGATCCCGTCAGTTTTGAGTTCGCGGCGCAAGATCGCGGCGATCGAACGGGTCGCGGCCTTCGACGGCGCATATGCGCCCAGCCCGTGCACCGGCACGCGCGCGACCCCGCTTCCGACCAGGAACACCTGTCCGCGCGACGCGCGCAGCAGCGGGAGCGCTTCGCGCACGAGCGCGATCGGGCCGATCGCGTGGGTGCCGAATTGCGCGCGCAGCGCGTCATCGCTCTGTTCGACCAGCGCGCCGACGGCGACGTGCCCGGCGTTGTTCACCAGGACGTCGATGCTCCCGAACGCGCGGTGCGCGAGGTCGACGACGCGTTTTGCGTTCGCGGGATCGGCGACGTCGAGCGCCTCGACCGCGATCCGTCCGCCCTCCGACCGCACGCGTTCGGCGAGCGCGTCGAGTGCGATGCGGTTGCGCCCGATCCCGACCACGTCGTACCCGGCGCGCGCGGCCCGCAGAGCGAGGGCGCGTCCGATCCCCGACGACGCGCCGGTAATCACGATGACGCTCATCGAACCGCGCCGCGCACCTCGCGCAGCGCCGCCGCGGCGCCGGTGGTCAAGCACGACATGTCGCTGATCACCCCGACGAAGCGATAGCCGAGCGCGAGCATCTCTTTCGCCTGCGCCGCGTCGCGCGCCAGGATCCCCGCTACTTTTCCGGCGTCGCGGCACTGCTGCGGGATGCGGCGCACGGCGTCCATGTACGGGCCGTCGCTGTTCCACGCATCCGGATAGCGCATCCCGTAGGATGCGGCGAGGTCGTTGGGGCCGACGAAGAGCCCATCGACGCCGTCTACGGCGAGGATCGCAACGGCGTTCTCGGCTGCTTCGCGGGTCTCGGTCTGCACGAAGACACTGACGGTGTCGTTCGCGCGCTCGCTGTACGTGTTCGGATCGGTGCGGAAAGCGAGGTTTGCGCGGACGCCGCCGCGGCTGCGTTCGCCCAGCGGCGGGAAGCGCGCGTCGCGCACGACCGCGCGCGCCGCGTCGACGTCGTTGACCACCGGCACGATGATCCCGTACGCGCCCAGATCGAGAACGCGCTGGATCTGCGCGCTCTCGTTCCATGCGGGGCGCACGAACGGCGTCGCGCCGCCGGCGCGGATCGCGGTCACCATCGTCGCCGCGTCGGAGAGCGGGACGGGACCGTGCTCCATGTCGATGAGGAGCCAATCCCAGCCGCCGATCGCAAGCATCTCGACGGCGAGCGGGTCGGCGATGCTCACCCAGATGCCGAGCGCCGCTTCGCCGGCAGCGAGTTTCTTCCGGACGTCGTTATCGCGCACGAAGCGGCTTACCCCGCCCGGCCGCCGCGTTCCTCGACCGCGCGCAGGAAGCCGTCGTAGAGCGTCAGCGTGCTCTGCGGCAGCGTGCGGTAGTAGTAGGTGTCGGCGATCAGCGGGATATCGTTCGTCGGCAGCACCGAGCGACGTTGACGGGCGAAGGCAGCCAGCGCATCGGCGACGGGCTTGGACGTGCCGTCGCTGCGGATGATCCCGAACGACCGCTCGTGCGGCGCGCGATCGAAGGGCGGCTCGTCGCGCAGCGCGTCGGCGTAATCTGCCCAGCACCACCACCACGCGCCGAGGCGGCCGTCGGCGTGAAGACGTTCGAGCACGGCGGTGCAGTAGTCGGCAGTTTCGGTTTCCGTCAGACACGCATACGTCGCGAGTACCGGATCGTCGGGTGAGATCGTCGGCGTCGGCGGTTCGTCGGGGAGGGCGATGCGATCGAACGGCGAGAGCTTGCGTCCCGGACACGTCGGCGCTCCGAGCTCGCTGAAGAGGATGGGCTTGCGGGAGAATCCCGCGGTGAGATGCGCGAGAAACGGCACCACTTCGGGATCGAGCCGATTGCGCGCGAATGCGCTGTACACCGGATAGCCGTGCATCGTCGCGTAGGCGAACGACGCGCACAGCGAGCCGAGGCGCAGGTTGCGATCGCGGGTGAGGTCCTCACCGTGCGTCCCGGCGGTCACCGGAATTCCCGATGTCTCCTCGAGCGCTTTCGTCAAGCGGCGCGACCAGTCGGCGGCGACGTACTCGTCGTCGGGTTCGCGCAAGTTGGTGAACTCGTTACCGAGATCCCACGCGCAGACTGCGGGATGCGCGCGCAGCCGCTCGCCGGCGGCACGAGCGAACACGAGCTGTGCGCCGAGCAGCGCGCCGCGATAGAAATCGCCGATTCCGCGATTGGATTCTCCGCGCTCGGTGATGGTGCGGAAGCGCCCGGCAGGCGTTGCCGGATCGAGCGACCACGACGGCAGCCAGTTCACTCCGCTCATGTGGCCGCAGAAGAGCGTCGGCATCGTGCGCAGGCCGGCCTCCGCAGCGAGATCGGCGAACGCCTCGAGCCGGGCAAGCATCGTCGGTTCGACCGTGTCGGGCTGCGGCTGAAAGTCGGCCCAACGCAGGAAGAATCGCACGGTGTCGAGCCCGAGCGCCGCGATCCGCGCGAAGTCCTCGCGGATCTCGCCCGCGTCGAACCGCTCCCACATCGCCATCGCACTGCGATTGGGCCAGTAGTTGATCCCGACAGAGAAGCGCACGTTGCCTAGTACCCGCCCAACGACGCAGCCGCCTGGACGGCGACGCGCAGCATGACCGCGCAACGAAGCGAGGGCGGCCGCCGGAGCGGCCCGAACGCCGTCGGCGATGAGTGAATCGCCCCGGGTCGGGATCGTCATGGGATCCACCTCCGACCTCGACACGATGCGCGCGGCCGCGACGATGCTCCAGGAACTCGGCGTCGCGTTCGAGCTGAAGGTCGTCTCCGCGCATCGCACGCCGGACTTGATGTTTCGCTACGCGAGCGAGGCAGCGGGTCGTGGGCTTGCGGTGATCATCGCGGGCGCGGGCGGCGCGGCGCACTTGCCGGGGATGATCGCCACCAAGACCAACCTGCCGGTCATCGGGGTCCCGGTGCAGTCGAAGGCGCTCAACGGCCTCGATTCGCTGCTCTCGATCGCGCAGATGCCGGCCGGCGTTCCCGTCGCCGCGATGGCGATCGGCGGTGCGGCGAACGCGGCGCTGTTCGCGGCGCGGATCCTCGCCCTGCAGGATGCGGCGCTCGCGCAGCGCCTCGCCGAACGGGTCGCGAAGATCACGGCCGAGGTCGAGGCGATCGAGCTGTGAGCGCGATTCACACGATCGGCATCCTCGGGGGCGGTCAGCTCGGGCGGATGCTGACGCTCGAGGCGAAGCGGATGGGGTACCGCATCGTGACGCTTGAGCCGTTTCCGAATTCCCCGACCGGACAGATCGCCGACGAGCAGATCGTCGCGGCCTACGACGATCTGCGCGCGATCGGCGAGCTCGGCGCGCGTTGCGACGTCGTCACCTACGAGTTCGAAAACATTCCGCTGGAGTCGGTGCTCGCGCTCGAACACGATCGCCGGATCGTCCATCCCGGTTCGACGGCCCTGCGGATCACGCAGGAGCGCATCCTCGAGAAGACGTTCGTACGCGAGTGCGGGATCCCGACCGCCGACTTCGCGCCGGTCCGTTCGCACGACGAACTCGAGGCCGCCGAACGCGCGATCGGCTATCCCGGCGTCGTGAAAACGACGATGGGCGGCTACGACGGGAAAGGGCAATGGGTCGTGCGCTCGCGCGAGGACGCCGAGCGTGCGTGGACGCAGGCGAAGGGCGCGGCGCTCATCTGGGAGCGGATGATCCCGTTCGACTGCGAGCTTTCGATCATCGCGGCGCGCAACGCGCACGGCGAAGTGATCGCGTTTCCGACGTCGGAGAATCAGCACGATCACGGCGTGCTGGCGACGACGATCGTTCCCGGAAGGATCGCTCCGGCGCTCGCCGAGCGCGCAAGGCGCTACGCGACCACGATCGCCGAGCGGCTGGAGATCGTGGGGACGTTCTGCGTGGAGTTCTTCGCCGCGGGTGACGATCTGCTCGTTAACGAGATCGCGCCGCGCGTGCACAATAGCGGGCACTATTCGCTCGACGCGATGTCGCTCTCGCAGTACGAGGCGCACGTGCGCGCGATCTGCGGGTTGCCGCTTGTCGAGCCGCGCCAGTTCCTTCCGGCGGTGATGGTGAACATTCTCGGCGCCGGCGCCGGCGATACGCTCGGCGGGATCGACGTGATCCTGCGCGAGCCGCTGCTGAAGCTTCACGTCTACGGCAAAGCCCACGCCGCGCTGCGTCGCAAGATGGGCCATTTCACCGTCCTGGGCGAGACGGTCGAGGACGCGCTGGCGACGGCGGAACGCTCCCGCGCGTCCCTGCACTGGATCGACAACCGCGCCGCCGCATTGCGATGACCCCCTTGCGCGGCGGCGGCTGCGCTTCGACAGGCTCAGCGTGACGAGGGGTGCTAGCAGCCCCGTGAAAAAATCGGCGCGTGGTTCGCGAACTGCCCGTTCAGCACGGTTTTCGGGACGTCGGCGGACCTCTCGAAGCCCGTTGCCGAGCGGTTCATCTCGAAAACGCCCCTCGGGTCAGCATCACTTCGCATCATGTCGCGGCCCTCAGATTGCGTATCCTGATCAAGTTGTACGCCGCGGCCGTCCAGCGCACAATGTCGCCGACCAGATCAAGCCCGCGGAAATGCACCTTGCGCAATCGGCCGATCGTCTTGCCCCACCCGAAGCTCTCCTCGATCAACTTGCGCCTGCGTTGACTCACCGTGTAGCCCGGATGGCGGACGGTTCGGCGGTCGATCGCGCTGCGGCGACGGGTCGTATTTTGAGCAACGTGCGGCGTCACGTTGAGCGCTCGCAACGCCTCGACAAAGTCTTTGGTATCGTACGCCTTGTCGGCGCCGAGCGTGATTCGGTTGCTTCCGCTGACCCCGCGAATCAATTCCAGCGCTGCTTCGCGTTCGGCGATCCCGGTCGCGCGAGTGGTCTTTACGCCGACGATCAAGCCGTTGCGATTCTCCATCAGAGCATGTCCGAGATAGCCGAGAATCGCCGGCGCGCCGCTGCTCTTGCGGTACAACCGCGCGTCCGGATCGGTACTCGAGACGTGCGTCTCGTTGCTGCGCGGCCGGCCACGAAAGTTCACGCCCTCGTTGCGACCGCCGCTCGAGGTCGGCGGTTCGTCGTCCGACTTGGGCCGAAAGCTCTTGTGGCTGGCCCACGCCTCGATTAGCGTCCCATCGACGGTGAAATGCTCGTTCGAGAGCAGTTCGTCGGCACGCGCCCGCTCGACCACGGCGGCGAAGAACCGCTCGGAGATTTCGCCATTCAAGAACCGATCGCGGTTCTTGCTGAACGTCGAGGGGTCCCAGATCTTGTCGTCCATGCTCAAGCCCACGAACCAACGAAAGAGCAAATTGTAACGCAACTGCTCCAGCAGCATCGGCTCGCTGCGGATCGAGTAGAACATTTGCAACAGCAAGGCTCGCAGCAGCTTCTCCGGCGCGATCGATGGCCGGCCCCGTCGGGAGTAGAGCTTGGAAAACTCCGGCGAGAGTTCGCGCAGAATTTCGTTGACCATCACGCGCATCGGGCGCAACGGATGATCGCCGGGCACGGTGTCTTCCGGCTGCAACGTCGTCCAAACGGATGCACGCTGCTCATCATGAGTCCGCATCGGCCGCAACCTCACCAAGGTATGAGGAGACTTGCTCTTATAATACGCGAAAAACGCCGTCACGCCAACATCAACTCGGCCGATTTTTCATCGGCCTGCTAGGCGAAGGGCGAGAGATCGATTGCGTGGGCCGGGCGTTCGGGAAGGTCGGTGAAGGCCATCGGGCGGTCCCACCAATCGTGCGCCCGCCAGCGGAGGTGCTCCGCGGTTGGGGGCGGCGGGGTGCGCATCTGCAGCGCTTCGCGATAGGCGTCGAGATAGCGGTCGATCATCCGTTCGCGTGAGAACGTGGTTTCGACGTGGGCGCGGCAGGCGGCTCGCGAGAGCGAGGCGAGGCGCGGCACCGTCGCAACGGCATCGTCGATGCCGTCGCACAGCAGCCCGGTCTCGCCGTCGACGACGATCTCGGGGATCGAGCCCATGCGCGCGCCGAGCACCGGCGTGCCGCAGGCCATCGCTTCGATCAGCGTGAGTCCGAAGCGCTCCGGACGCGTCGTCAGGTGCACGAGCGCGAGCGCGTTGCCGATCACCTCGTCGCGCGCGGCGCCTTGGACGTGGCCGAGCATCTGCACGGCGTCGCCGTCGACGTGCGGCAGGATCTGCTCGCGATAGTACGCGTCGTCGTGCGGGATCCCGGCCATCTTCAGCCGTACGCCGGCGCGGCGCGCGACCGCGATCGCGTTGTGTGCGCCTTTCTCCGGGTGGAAGCGCGCGAAGAAGAGGAGATAGTCGCCCGGACGATCGCGATACGTCCATACCGACGGGTCGATTCCGTTGTACGTCGTCGCCAGATACGAGAGACCCGGATCGCGATCGGCGTCGCTGATCGAACAGTAGAATGAGCGTGACGCGCCGGCATAGTAGGCGCCGAGGATCGGCGGCGAAGAAAACCCGTGGACGGTCGTCAGCAGCGGCGGCGCGGGCGTCGCGAGCGCGTGCAGCAGGGGCTTCCAGTCGAGGCTGTTGTGGATCACGTCGAACTCATGCGCGCGAGCGAAGCACGATGCGACGTGCAGTTCGGTGCAGAGCTCACCGTTGAGGTTCGCGTCCTCGTTCAGACCGACGGGGACGACGGAAATGAGGCGGCCGGGATTCGTCGAGTTCGCGGTCGCGAACAAGGTGACGTCGAGGCCGCGCTGCGCCATCCCGTGCGCAATGTCGTACGCCACCTGCTCCCACGGACCGTAGCCCGGCGGCGGCGACGGCCACGAGATCGGGCCGAGAACCGCAACCCGCAGGCCCGCGAGATCCACCGCGCTAGGCGCGTTCGTGGGCGACGGCGCCGCGCTTGATCACGACGCGCGGATCGCGCAGCGCGCGCACGTCCTGCGCGACGTCGCCGCGCAGGAGCAGCAGGTCGGCCGGTGCGCCCTCAGCGAGCGTCCCGGCGTCGACCGCGAGCAGCGCGGCGGAGGTCGAATTTGCCGCGGTGAGCGCCTGCTGCGGCGTCATCCCGATCTGCGTCACCATCAGCTCGACTTCATAGGCGTAGTTCTGGTGGAAGTTGTACGGCGTCCCGGCGTCGCTGCCGCCCGCGATCGGCACGCCGGCGCGCCATGCGCGGCCGATGTTCTCGCGGGATTTGTCGTAGAGCTCGGTCGCCTTACGAACGACATAGTCGGGCTGGGCGCCGTTCTTCGCGTTTTCGTAAATGCACGAAACCGCTGCGAGCGTCGGCACGACGCACGCGCCGCGCTCTTTGAACAGTTCGATCGCTTCGTCGTCGAGCAGATGGCCGTGTTCGATCGAGTCGACGCCGGCGCGCAGCGCGTTCTTGATCCCGTTGGTCCCGATCGCGTGCGCCGCGACGCGCATTCCATGCGTGCGCGCCTCGAGGATCGCCGCGCGCATCTCCTCTTCGGTGAGCTGGTCGAGCCCCGGGACGGCGCCCTTCGTCAGCACGCCGCCGGTGGCGATCAGCTTGATGCAGTCGGCGCCGGCTTTGCGCTGCTCGCGGACGGCTTTGCGCGCATCCCACGGGCCGTCGGTCTCGCGGCCGACGAACCAGCCGTGACCGCCGGTCATGCAGAGCGCGCGCCCCGCGGCGACGATCGTCGGACCAGGATGATCGCCTTTCGCGATCGCGTCGCGCAGCGCGATCGCGTTCGACTCGGCACCGCCGAGGTCGCGCACCGTCGTCACGCCGGCTTCGAGCGCCAGCCGCGCGTTGCGCACGGCGTCGAGCGTCCGTTCCAGCGGTGTCTTCAGGATGAACAGCGACGTGATGTCGGGCTCGCCGTTCGCTTCGAGGTGGACGTGCGCGTTGATCAGCCCCGGAACGACGCATGCCGCTTCGTAGCGGCGATCGACCGTCCCGGGATCGCCGTCGCCGATTCTCGCGACGCGGCCGTCCTCCACGAGGAGCGTGACGTTCGTCCGCGGTGGCGCCGCGGTCCCGTCGAAGAACGTCCCGGCCTGAATCGCGATTCGCATCAGGTCCTTCTACGAAGAAGCGTCACGCTGAGCCTGTCGAAGCGTCGCCCGCTTCGTGCACGTCAGGAACTGCGCTTCGACAAGCTCAGCGTGACAGGGTTCAGGCGGCGATGCCGATCACGGCGTCGATTGCGCGGAAGGCCTGGTCGATGTCGGCGGTGTCGTTGTAGTGCGCGAAGGAGAGGCGCACCGCGACGCCGTTCGTCTCCGGCGCGAGCGTGCGCATCAGGCGGGGCGTGTAGTAGTCGCCGAGCGCCGCTTCCACGCCGTGAGCTTCGAGCGTTTCCGCGAGCGTTTGCGGTGCGACGCCGCGGACGTTGAACGCGAAGACCGGCAAACGCTCCTCCTTTGCGGGGCGTCCGTAGAGCGTCACGGCGTCGGCGCGCTCGGCGAAGCGGGCGCGCGCATACGCCGCGAGCTCGCGCTCGTAGGCGTCGATCCGCGCGATCGCGGTGCGGACGCTGCCGTCGCCGATGCCGCGCAGATACTCCGCGGTGCCGAGCCAGCCGGCCAGCGTTTCGTGGCTCTGCGTCCCGGTCTCCATCGACCAGTGCACGCCGGAACTCGGCAGCGCGTCCTCGTCGGCGGTGAAGAAGCGTTCGGCGAGTTCCGGCCGCGCGTACCACACGCCGAGGTGCGGGCCGTAAACTTTGTACGTCGAGAAGAACAGCGCGTCGAGCGTGTCGGGGATCGTGAGCGAGACGTGCGGCGCCGCCTGCACCGCATCGGCGATCACGAGCGCGCCCGCGTCCTGCGCTGCCGCGGAGAGCCGCGCGACGTCGAAGACGTTGCCGGTCCCGTTCGATGCCCACGGCAGCGCCACGAGCACCGGCTCGCGCGCCAGCGCCTGCGCGAACGCGCGCTCGTCGAGTTCGCCGCGCGCGTCGACCGGGATGCGGTCGACCTCGGCGCCGAAACGGCGCAGCGACGTCCACGGCACGACGTTGGCGTAGTGGTCGCTGTCGGTGACGACGATCCGGTCGCCGGGCCGGATCGAGGATGCCAGCGCGCGCGACATTGCCAGCGCGATCGTGGTGGAGTTGGCGCCCAAACCGATCGTCTCGGGCGGCACGCCGGCGAGCTCCGCGTACGCCGCACGCGCGCGCTCGACCGTCTCCGTCGTGCGGATCTTGCGCGCGAACGTTCCGCCTTTCTGCGCGTTGTCCCGCGCGAGATAGGCGCCGACCGCCTCGACGCATTCGCGCGGCACCTGCGTCCCGCCGGCGTTGTCGGCGATGACGCGACCGTCGGCGCGAGCGGCGGCGACGGCGGGGAAACGGTCGATGTGCAAGCGGACCTCTATCCGGCGACGGCGATGCGGGCGGCGCGCGCGTCGGCCGCTTCGAGCGCGGTGTACGCGCGCGACGCGAGTGGACGCCCGAGCTTCCCTTGAATGAAGCGCGACGCCGCGCGCAGTTTGTCCAAGTCGATCCCGGTCGCGATCCCCATCTTGTGCAGCATGTAGACGAGGTCTTCGGTCGCGCAGTTTCCGGTCGCGCCGGGCGCGAACGGACAGCCGCCCAGGCCGCCCGACGACGTGTCGAAGATCCGCACGCCGAGTTCGAGCGCGGCCAGCGTGTTGGCCATCGCGGTGCCGCGCGTGTCGTGAAAGTGCAGGCCGAGCCGTTCGGGCGGGACGGCCGACGCGAGCGCGCCGACGACCTCGACGACCTGGTTGGGCGTCGCCACGCCGATCGTGTCGGCGACACTCAGCTCGTCGACGCCGAGCGCCAGCAGCCGCTCGCAGACGCGCACGACGGCGGCGACGGGGACGTCGCCTTGAAACGGGCAGCCGAACGCGGTCGAAACCGCAGCGCGCACCCACATCCCGTCAGCTTTCGCGCGCTGCACGACGCCGGCGAACGTCGCGACCGACTCGTCGACCGACATGCGGATGTTCGCTTGCGCGAACGCCTCCGACGCCGCAGTGAACACCCCGATCGCGCGCACGCCGGCGGCGACGGCACGGTCGAGCCCGCGCTCGTTGGGGCACAGCACGAGGTAGATGCGGCCCGGGTCTTTGCGGATGCGGCGGAAGACGTCGTCGGCATCGGCCATCTGCGGGACGGCCTTCGGGCTGACGAACGAGGTCGCTTCGAGGATCGGCACGCCGGCGTCGGAGAGCAGGTCGCAGTAGTGGACCTTGTCGTCGGCGGAGATCGGGACGGCCTCGTTCTGCAGACCGTCGCGCGGGCCGACCTCGCAGATGGTGACGCGGTCGGGTGCGTGGGCGAGCGGATCGATCATGGCACGGCCTCCGAACGGAGAAACTTCGCGGTCAGCTCGACGCAGCGCGGCCAGATGCGGTCGTCGCTGCGGAAGCCGCGGGCGAGAAACGCCAACGGGTTCGAGACCGCGCCGAGGTTGAGATGGTTTGCACGATCGTCCTCGATCCAGGTGGTCGGCAGGCGGTTGTGCAGCGAGGCGGACTCCACCATCACCACGCCGTCGCTCTGGTCGTGGTAGCGCGGCATGCGGCCGCCGATCTGGAGGATGCGATGATCCGGCGGCGCGATCCACGCGCCGTCGTCGACGATCCAGCGCTTTTTCTTGGGGTTGTCCCAGTCTTTCACCCAGCGTCCGCCGATGTCGTTGAGCCAGCGCATGTAATCGGATTCGACGTCCATGTCGAACAGGACGTGATTCGGGATGAACGCCAGCTTCAGCGGCATCGCGACGTAGCGCGTCATCAGCCCGCCGTTCGGCGCCGCGATCTGCACGGTGGCGGCGATTTCTCGCGCGCGGTGTGGATACGCGCGCAGGAAGCCGCGGTTTACCAGGCCGCCCGCGCTGTAGCCGATCGTTGCGATCGGGAACGCGCCGGGTTCCCGGATGTAGAGCGCGTCGAGGAACGACGCGAAGCGGTCGACGCGATCGCGCAGGCTGTCATGCCCGTCGGGAAAGACGGTGCAGTCGAAGCCCAGACCGGCGAGTCCCTTGTTCCCGTTGCGTCCGTCGATCAGCGTGCGCATGTATTTCGCGGCCTCGTTCCAGCCTGCGATCAGCACCACGCGCAACGTTACGCTCCGATCGTCAGCAGCGTCGCGCCGCTCGTCACCAGATCGCCGGCCTTCACCCGCACGTCGGTCACCGTGCCGGCCAGCGGCGCCTCGATGCGATGCTCCATCTTCATCGCCTCGAGCACCACGAGCAGGGCGCGCTGCTCCACGGCAGCGCCGGCGACGACCTCGACGGCGATGATCTTGCCGGGCATCGGCGAGGTGACCTCGCCCGACGCGGCGGCGTGCGCGGAATGCTCCGCATCGGGGCTCGGCGGCGCGGCGCGCGTCCAGCGCACGACGCGGCCGTCGATCGCGACGCTGCCGCCCGCGGCGTCGAAGGTCGCGCCGCGATCGTCGGGCGCGATCGTCCCCTGCACGTCGCCGTCGAGCGTCCAGCCCGCCGCCGCAAACGTCGCGTGCGCGCGCACCGGCTCGCCGTCGACGACGAACGCGAGCGGGATCCCGACGCGCCCCAGCCGCCATCCGTCGCCGTGGGCGAGGACCGCGGCGGCGACGCGCCGCTTCGTCGCATCGTCGACGGCGGGCGCGCCGAGCGCGAAGCCCGCCATGCGTTCGTCGAGGAAACGCGTCGTCGTGTCGCCGGCGCGATACGCGTCGTCGGCCACGATCGCCCGCAGCAGCAGCAGGTTCGTCGCGATCCCCGACACCTCGGTCTGCGCGAGCGTCTGCGCCATCCGCGCGATCGCGGCGGGACGGTCGGTGCCCCACACGATGATCTTCGCGAGCATCGAGTCGTAGTACACCGGGACCTCGTCGCCGGCGCGAAACCCCGTGTCGAGCCGCACGCCCGGCGCGCGCGGCACGTCGAACGACGCCAGCCGCCCCGACTGCGGCAGAAAGTCGTGCGCGGGATCTTCCGCGTTGAACCGCACTTCGATCGCCCAGCCGCGCGGCGTGAGATCCGCCTGCGAGAAGCGCAGCGCCTCGCCGTTGGCGATGCGCAGTTGCTCGTGCACGAGATCGACATCGTACACGAGCTCGGTGACCGGATGCTCGACCTGGAGGCGCGCGTTCATCTCGAGAAAGTAGAAGCGGCCGTCGTCGTCGAGCATGAACTCCGCGGTCCCGGCGTTCGTGTAGCCGACGCTGCGCGCGGCGTTCACAGCCGCCTCGCCCATCGTCGCGCGCAGCCCGGGATCGAGCGCGACGCTTGGGGCTTCTTCGACGACTTTCTGGTGCCGCCGCTGGATCGAGCACTCGCGTTCGCCCAGATGCACCGTCGTGCCGTGCACGTCGGCGAGGATCTGAAACTCGATGTGCCGCGGACGGCGCAAATAGCGTTCGAGCAGGACGGTGCCGTCGCCGAACGCGGCGATCGCCTCGCGGCGCGCGCTCGCCAGCGCTTCGTCGAACCGCGCGAGATCGTCGACCACGCGCATCCCGCGGCCGCCGCCGCCGGCGCTCGCTTTGATCAGCACCGGCGTGCCGATCGCCTCGGCTTGGGCACGCAGCGCCGCGTCGGATTGATCGTCTCCGTCGTAGCCCGGGACGACCGGAACGCCGAACGCGCGCACGCGCCGCTTCGCGTCGATCTTCGATCCCATCGCGGCGATCGCGTCCGGCGTCGGTCCCACGAAGATCAAGCCGCTCTCGACGACGAGCCGCGCGAACGGCTCGCGTTCGCTCAAGAAACCGTACCCCGGATGGATCGCATCCGCGCCCAGCGTCTTCGCCGCCGCGACGATCCGTTCGCCGTCGAGATACGATTCCGTCGCGGGGCCGTGGCCGATCCGGATCGTCTCGTCCATCACGGTGCGAAAGAGCGCGCCCGCATCCGCATCCGAATAGACGCCGACCGGCGAGATCCCCATCTCGCGCGCGCCGCGCGCGATGCGCACGGCGATCTCGCCGCGGTTCGCGATCAGCAGGCGGCGGATCACGGGGCGATCCACGCGGCGCGCCGGCGTTCGAGGAAGGCGCGCAGGCCTTCCTGACCTTCAGCGCTGGTGCGCTGCCGCGCGATCGCGCGCGCGGTGAGCGCGCGCGTCTCGTCGTAGGTCGCCGCAGTGACGTCGGCGATGAGCGCTTTCGCCGCGGCGATCGCCGACGGGCCCGCCGTTTCGAGCTCGCGTACGATCGCCTCGACGGGCGCGTCGCGTTGGCCGGCCGGCACCACCTCGTGCACCAGGCCGATTTCGCGGGCGAGGGCGGCATCGAAGCGCTCGCCGCTCAAGAACAGCCGGCGCGCGTGCGAGACGCCGATCTTCGCGAGCACGAACGGAGAGATCACCGCGGGGATGATCCCCAGCTTCGTTTCGGTGAAACCGAAGAGCGTGTCGTCTTCCGCGACGACCGCATCGCACACCGCGCACAGTCCCGCGCCGCCGCCGAGCGCCGCCCCGTGGACCGACGCGATCACGGGTTTGGGGCAGCGGTCGATCGCGCGGAACATCTCCGACATCGCCTCGGCGTCGCGGACGTTCTCCTCTTCGCTCAGGTCGAGCGATCCGCGCATCCAGTGGACGTCCGCGCCGCCGCAGAACGTTTTCCCCTCGCCGTCCAGCACGACGATGCGCACGCCGTCGTCGGCCGCCAGCGTCGCGAACGCGTCGCGCATCTGCGCGATCACCTCGGCGTTGAAGGCGTTGCGTACCTCGGGGCGGGTCAGCGTGACACGGGCACGCCCGCCTTCCCGGATGACGCGCAGTACGGTTTCGGGCACGGAGCCAGCGCGTTCCACGGCGAACGGGGGGCGCCCTATGATCCGCGTCCGTACCCTCGTCTGCGCCGCGCTCGCCGCCGCGCTTGCCGCCGCCCCGTTCGCGCCGGTGCGCGCGCAGTCGCCCCAGCCCGCCGCGCAGGTCGACGTCACCCGCGCGACCCTCCCCAACGGGATGGAAGTGGTCGTGCTGCGCGATACGCTCGCGCCGGTCGTCGCGACCTGGATGAACTACCGCGTCGGCGCCGACGACGAGCCGATCACCGGGCTCGCGCACGCGCAGGAGCACATGCTCTTCCGCGGCAGCAAAACGCTGACGGCCTCGCAATTCGCCGACACCACGGCGATCACCGGCGGCAACTTCAACGCCGACACGCAGAACGAGATCACCCAGTACTTCTTCGAGATGCCGTCGCAGTATCTCAACATCGCGCTCAACCTCGAGCGCTCGCGCGCGACGGGCGCGCTCGACGATCAGAAGCTGTGGGATCAGGAACGCGGCGCGATCACGCAGGAGGTCACCGGCGACAACTCCAGCGCAACCTATCGTCTCTACGCGAAGACCGTCGAGCACATGTTCGCGGGCACTCCGTACGCCGACGTCGGGCTCGGGACGGTCGCCAGCTTCAAGCAGATTCAGGCGCCCGACCTCAAGGCGTTCTACGCGAAGTGGTACCACCCCAACAACGCGATCTACGTGATCGCCGGAAACGTCGACCCGCAGGCGACGATCGCCAAGGTCCGCGCGCTGTACGCCGACGTTCCGTCGGCGCCGCTGCCGCCGCGCAAGCCGGTGCGCCTCGCAGCGCCGACCGCGCTCACCCTGCGCGACAACAGCTCCGATCCGATCACCGTCGCGTTCGTCGCGTATCGCGTCCCGGGCTACACCAGCCCCGACTACTTCGCGTCGGAGATCCTCAACGACGTGCTCAATAGCCAGCGCGGCGCGCTCTTCGAACTGCAGGCGAGCGGGAAGGCGCTGGGAACGTTCGCGCAGTCGCAGACCTACCCCGAAGCCGGACTCTCACTGGTCGGCTCGGCGGTTCCGGTCGCGACGAGCGGCGACACCGCCGTCACGGACATCAAGAACGTCATCGAGAACTACAAGAAGAACGGCTTGCCGGCCGATCTCGTCGAGGTCGCCAAACAGCGCGAGGTCGCGCAGGCGCAGTTTGCGCTCAACTCGATCAGCAACCTCGCATCGACGTGGAGCCAGACGCTCGCGATCGAACACCGCACGCCCGACGAGGACCTCGCCGGCCTGCAGAAGGTGACGCTCGACGACGTCAACCGCGTCCTGCGCACGTGGTACGATAATACCACCGCGACGGTTGCGATCGCGACGCCGAAGGAAGCCGCGGGCTCGGCGTTCGGCGCGAAGGTCGGCGAAGACAACACGGTGATCCCGACCGAGCACACCGCGCTGCCGGCATTCGCGCGCAACGTCCTCAAGCAGCTGCGCGTGCCGGAGCAGACGATTGCGCCGGTCCAACAGACGCTTCCGAACGGGCTCAAGCTCGTCGTCGTCCCGACGAAGCTGACGCCGACGGTCACCTTGCGCGGCGTCGTTGCCGGGAATCCCGGCGTGCAGGAACCGCCCGGGAAAGATGGGTTGAGCGGGATCGTCGACGGCCTCTTCGCGTACGGCACCGCGACGTACGACCGCATCGCGTTCCAAACCGAGCTCGATAAGATCGCCGCGACGGAGAGCGCCGGACGCAGCTTCTCGCTCGACGTGCTCTCGAGCGCGTTCGACCGCGGCGTCGCCCTGCTCGCCGACAACGAACTCCATCCCGCATTTCCGGCCGATGCGTTCGCGATCGTGAAGCAGCAGACGGCCGGATCGCTGGCGGGTCAGCTCAAAAGCCCCGATTACAAGGCGCAGCGCGCGCTCGTGAACGCGCTCTACCCGGCCGGCGATCCGTCACGGCGAGCGGCGACGCCGCAGACCGTCGGGGCGGTCGCGCTCGACGACGTGAAGTCGTATTACGCCGCCGCGTTCCGGCCCGACCTCACGACGATCGTGGTCGTCGGCGACGTGACGCCGGAGCACGCGCGCGCGGCCGTTGACGGCGCGTTCGGCGCCTGGAAAGCGACCGGCCCGACGCCCGATCTCTATCCGAAAGCGGTGCCGGCGAACAAGCCCGCGCGCGCGGTGATCCCGGCGACGGGGCGGATCCAGGCCGACGTCCGCCTCGGCGAGACGATCGCGCTCGGGTACAACGACCCCGATTATCCGCTGCTCGATCTCGCGAACACCGTACTCACCGGCGGCTTCTACGCCTCGCTGCTCTTCCACGATTTGCGCGAACTGCACGGCTACGTGTATACGGTCGGCTCGACGTTCAACGCCGGGCGCAACCGCAGCACGTTCTTCGTCAATTACGGATGCGATCCGCAGAACATCGACCGCGCCGCGCGGCTCGTGGTCGACGATCTGCGCAGCCTGCAGTCGAAGCCGATCGATGCCGGGCGCCTGATCAAGGCGAAGGCGCTCGTGCTCGGTCAACTCCCGGTGAGTCAGGAGTCCACCGGTCAGCTCGCTTCCGGGATCCTCGAGTACGTCTCGACCGGACGGTCGCCCGATCAGGACCGGATCGAAGCGCGGGCGCAGCTGGCGGCGTCGGCCGCTGCCGTCCGCGCGGCGCTCAAACGCTGGATCCGCCCCGACGGCTTCGTGCGCGTCGTCCAGGGCCCGGCAAAGTAATGCGTAACCGTCCTTACAGTCCGCAGGCCGCCGCGCATGGTAGCCTGCGGACATGAGCGGACTCGGTGCGGCGATCGAAACGCTTGCCGCACTCCGGAAAGAACGGCCCGTGGACGACGACGCCAACAAGGTGTGGTACCTGCGTCAAAACCGCCTCTTCGCCGAAGCGACGGAAGAGGGGATCGTGGAACACCAGCACCTCTTCACGATGTGCGAGATGTCCCGCGGCACCCTCGTGTTCGACGTCGGCAACTCCGAGCGCGTGATCTACTTCGTCAAGCGCGGCGCGGTGCGCATCGTGCGCCAGACGCCCGACGGCAAAGACGTGACAGTCGCGCTGCTCGGCCCGGGTGACCTGTTCGGCGAAGAGAGCCTGTTCGACCGCAAGGAACGCACGACGCACGCCGTCGTCGTCGAGGACGCGCTGCTGTGCACCTCGCGCGCCGACGACCTGTTTACACTGCTCTCGCGCGACCCGGCGCTCGCGCTCAACGTCGCCAAGGTGCTCAGCGAGCGGCTCGGCGATGCGCAGTCGACGATGGAAGACCTCGCCTACGCGAAGGTCGGCGACCGCATCGAGCACGTGCTGCGGCGGCTCGCGACCGAACACGGCGTGCCGATCAAAGGCGGCCTGCGGATCGACGTGCGTCTCACCCACGCCGACATCGCTTCCTTGGTCGGGAGTACGCGAGAAACCGTCAGCGTCGAGATCGGTAAGCTGATCGACGCCGGCCGCCTCAGCCTCGACGGACGTTCGTTCGTCATCCCTCGGGAGATGCTCTCATGATCGTTCCGCTGCTGCTCGCCGCCGCGACCTCTCTCGCGCCCGTGCTCTCCGCCGGGAGCTGGGCCAACGCTGCCGGCCCGCCGCCGACCGAGAACCGTGTCACGATCGTCGACGTGTTCACCTTCAGCTGCATCAACTGCAAGCACGTCACGCCCGAACTGCAGCGCCTGCGAGCGTCGTACCCGTCGCGCGAACTTGCGATCGTCGGCGTGCACGCGCCGGAGACCGCCGAAGAGCACGTCCACGCGAACGTCGTGCAGGCCCTGCGGGCGCAGGACATCACCTGGCCGGTGCGCTTCGACGACGGCTTCGGGGTATGGAATGCGTACGGCGTCAATGCCTGGCCGACGCAGCTCGTGTTCGACCGTCACGGCCGCCTGCGCGCGACCTACGTCGGCGAAGGCTACGACGCCGAACTGGAGCGCACCGTGAAGTCGCTTATCGCCGAGCGAACGTGACGTCCGACGCCGCCGCGCCCGCGTTCTCTTCGGGGAGAACTGCGGTGAGCGGAGAGCGAGTCTATCGGCACGGCGTCGCGGAGCGCGTGACGCACTGGTTGTGGGCGCTCGCGATGCTCGTGCTCGTGATGAGCGGGCTGCAGATCTTCAACGCGGCGCCGTACCTCGATGCCTCCGACAAGAGCAACCCGCAGCGGCGCGTGCTCGCCATCGACGCCGAGATGCGCAACGGGGTCCCGGTCGGGACGACGCGCGTCTTCGGGCTGACGTTCAACACGACGCACCTGCTCGGCTACACCAACGACGGGATGAACGGTGAGAGCCCGCGCGCGTTCCCGGCCTGGCTCACGCTCCCCGGACCGCAGGACCTCGCCGACGGCCGCCGCTGGCACCTCTTCTTCGCGTGGGCGCTGTTCGTCGCGCTGGTCGTGTACCTGATCTCGGCAGCGATGCGCGGAACCTTGCGCGAGCTGGTCCTGCGCCCGTCGGATCTGCCCAAACTGTTGCCGATGCAGGCATACTATTTCCGCCTGCGTCGCGAGCCTCCGCCGCACGGCACGTACAACCCGCTGCAGAAAGCCGCGTACACCGTGGTGCTGTTCGTGTTCTTCCCGCTCATCATCGTCACCGGATTGGCGCTCTCGCCGGGCGTCGACGCCGCCATGCCGTGGCTGACGCCTCTGCTGGGCGGCCGCCAATTCGCGCGGGCGTGGCATTTCGTGCTGATGGCGCTGCTGGTCGGGTACTTCGCGACGCATATGGTGCTCGTACTGAGCACCGGACTTTGGAACAACATGGTGTCGATGATCACCGGTTGGTATCGGCTCAAAGACCACGACGGAGTCGGACCGTGAACCGCAGGATCTTCATCGCCTCATCGCTCGCGTCGTTGGGTTTGACGGCATGCGGGCCGGTGAAGGAGGGGCTGACCAACGGTCCGTTCCGCGGCGCGCTGCTCTCCGCCGAAAACCTCAATCACGCGGTCTTCGGAACGCACGGGACGGCGCGCGAGTACGCCGACGCCGACGTCGATCGTGATTTTCGCGTCAACGGACTCGACACGCCGAGCGACAGCCGCTACGCGGGATTGGCGAAGGCGCAGTTCGCCGAGTATCGGCTCGCCGTCGACGGCCTCGTCGACCGGCCGCAGCAGTTCACGCTCGCCCAGCTGCGCGCTGCCGGCGACCGCACGCAGATCACGCGGCACGACTGCGTCGAAGGCTGGAGCGCGATCGGCAAGTGGCGCGGCACGCCGCTCGCGAGGGTGCTCGCGATGGCCCAGCCCAAAGCGAACGCGCGTTACTGCGTGTTCCACTGCTTCGACGTCGATCAGAGCGGGACGCCGTACTACGAATCGCTCGATCTGCACCAAGCCGCCCATCCGCAGACGCTGCTCGCGCTCGATCTCAACGACAAGCCGCTCGACGCCGATCACGGCGCGCCGGTGCGTCTGCGCGTCCCTACCCAGCTCGGCTACAAGAGCGCGAAGTGGGTGAGCCGGATCGAACTCGTCGCCGGCTACGAAAACATCGGCAGCGGCAGCGGCGGCTATTGGGAAGATCAGGGCTACGAATGGTACGCCGGAATTTGATGCACCGGTAAGGTCGCTTACCGCGCGCTCGCGCGCATCGCGCTACGGTGGCGCGAGAAGGAGCGCGAGCGACATGACCTACGACCTGATCATCATCGGAACCGGTGCGGGCGGAGGCACCCTGCTCCATGCGCTCGCGCCGACCGGCCTGCGCATGCTGGTGCTCGAACGCGGAGGGCATCTCCCCCGCGAGAAAGAGAACTGGAATCCCGCCTCGCTGTTCGTGGACGAGCGGTACACCGCCGACGAACGCTGGATCGACGCCGACGGAAAGCCGTTCCGGCCCGGCATCCACTACTACGTTGGCGGCAACACGAAGTTCTACGGCGCGGCGCTGCTGCGCATGCGCGCCCGCGATTTCGAACGCGTCGAGCACGCCGGCGGCGTCTCCCCGGCGTGGCCGATCGGCTACGACGAGCTCGAGCCGTACTACACGCGGGCGGAGCATCTCTACCGCGTGCACGGCGAACGTGGCGCCGACCCGACGGAATCACCGGCGAGCGCGCCGTACGCGCACCCGCCGGTCAGCGACGAACCGCGCGTCGCCGAATTCCGCGCCGATCTTCGCGCGCAGGGCCTGCATCCGTTTCCGCTGCCGATGGCGATCATGCTCGACGAAGCGCGGCCCGAACGCAGCGCGTGCATCCGGTGCGACACGTGCGACGGCTTTCCGTGCCTGGTCGAGGCGAAGGCCGATGCCGACGTGATCGCGGTGCGCCCCTCGTTCGCCTACGATAACGTCACCCTGCTCACCGGCGCCTACGCGGCGCGGCTGCTCACGTCGCCGTCGGGGCGCGAGATCGCCGGCGTCGTCGTCGAGCGCGGCGGCGCGACGGAAACCTATGCGGCGCACGTCGTCGTCGTCGCGGCGGGTGCGGTCAATTCCGCGGCGCTCCTGCTGCGCTCGGCCGACGAGCGCCATCCCGCCGGGATCGCGAACGGTTCGGGCGTCGTCGGCCGCCACTACATGTGCCACAACAACAGCGCGTTCGTCGCGATCTCGAAGAAGCGCAACCCGACGAAGTTTCAGAAGACGCTCGGGCTCAACGACTTCTATTGGGGATCGCCGGAGTTCCCGCATCCGATGGGTCACATCCAGATGCTCGGCAAGTCGCACGCGGCGGAGTTTCGCGGCGATGCACCCGCGTTCGCTCCGGGGATCGCGCTCGCGCAGCTCGCCGAGCACGCGCTCGATCTGTGGATCACCTCGGAGGATCTGCCCGAGCCGCAGAATCGCGTCACCGTCGCGCGCGATGGTACGATCGGCCTGCACTATAGCGCCAACAACGTCGACGCGCACCAGCGGCTCATCGCAAAGCTCAAGGAACTGCTCGAACGGGCCGGCTGCGAGCGGCACCTACTGCCCAACGCGCTCTATCTCGGCAAGAAGATCCCGATCGCCGGCGTCGCGCACCAGAACGGAACGGTCCGCTTCGGAACCGATCCGGCGACCTCGGCGCTCGACGTCAACTGCAAGGCGCACGAACTCGACAACCTCTACGTCGTCGACGGAAGCTTCTTCGTCTCGAGCAGCGCGGTGAATCCGGCGCTGACGATCATGGCCAACGCGCTGCGCGTCGGCGCGCACCTCGCCGCGCGCTTCGGCGCGGCGGAGACGGCCCATGCTGCCTGAACTCGATCGCGCTGCGTGCGCGGAGCCGGCCGTCGCCGAGGCGCGCGAATGGATCGTCACCAACGGATTGGGCGGATTTGCGTCGGGGACCGTCGCCGGGACGCTGACGCGGCGCTATCACGGTCTGCTGTTCGCGGCGCGCACGCCGCCGGTCGGGCGCACCCTGCTGTGCCCGAAGATCGACGTCGACCTCGAATACGACGGCGCGACGTATGCGCTCGCCAACGACCGCTGGGCGAGCGGTGCGCTCGCACCCGCAGGCGCGGTGCACCTCATCGGGTTTCGGCTCGACGGCGCGATGCCGGTGTGGACCTACGCGTGCGGCGACGCCGTCCTCGAACGCGGCATATGGATGGAACATGACACGAACCGGACGTACGTCGCGCATCGCGTCGTCCGCGCGCGCAAGCCGCTGCGGATCATGGCGCACGCCTTCGCGAACCATCGCGACCTGCACGGCACGACGCACGCGGGCGACTGGCGGATGCGGGTCGAGACCACCGCCGACGGGATCACGGTGACCCCCTTTGCCGGCGCCGCCGTCCTGCGGCTCCGCAGTGACCGCGGCACGTTCTGCGCGGAGCACTCGTGGTATCGCGACTTCGCGTACGCGTGCGAGCGCGAACGCGGCCTCGACGACCGCGAAGACCATCTGCGCGTCGCCACCTTCGACGCGATTGTCGCCGCGGGCGAGTGGTTCACCATCGCGATCGCCGACCATGCGTTGCCGCCGGTCGACGCCGCCGACGCGCTCGCGCGCGCCGCTAACCGCACGCAGATGCTGGCCGGCGCGTGGCGGGCGGAACACGGCGCGGCGGCCGAAGAAGCGCCCCCGTGGGTCGCGCCGCTCGTCCTCGCGGCCGATCAGTTCGTCGTGCGGCGGCCTTTGCCCGACGATCCCGAGGCGCTCTCGCTGATCGCCGGCTATCCCTGGTTCGGAGACTGGGGCCGCGACACCGCGATCGCTCTCCCGGGGATCGCGCTGGCGACGGGACGCCCCGCGATCGCGCGGACGATCCTGCACACGTTCGGGCGCTTCGTCGACGGCGGGATGCTGCCCAACTTCTTCCCCGACGGCGGCGAGGCGGCGGAGTACAACACCGTCGACGCGGCACTCTGGTACGTCGAAGCGCTGCGCCGCTGCGTGCTCGCCTGCGGCGACGCCGCCACGCTGACATCGCTCTTTCCGGTCGTCCGTTTGATCGTCGCGCACTACACCGCGGGCACGCGTTACGGGATCGCCGTCGACCCGCGCGACGGCCTCTTGCGCGCGGGTGAGCGGGGCGTGCAGCTGACGTGGATGGATGCGAAAGTCGGCGAGTGGGTGGTCACGCCGCGCATCGGCAAGCCCGTCGAAGTGAACGCGCTGTGGATCAACGCGCTGCGTGCGTGCGCGTACTTCGCGCAATTGCTCGGCGAGGATCCGATGCCGTTCGCCGAGGCGGCGACGCAGGCTGAAGCGAGCTTCGAGCGTTTTTGGGATGAGGAGCGCGGCTGGTGCCGCGACGTCATCGACGGCCCCGGCGGCGACGATCCGGCGCTGCGCCCCAACCAGCTCTTCGCCGTCGCTCTGCCGATCGACGTCCTCGACGCGCGCCGCCGGCGCGCGATCGTCGACGCCTGCGCCGCGCACCTGTGGACGCCGGAGGGTCTGCGGAGCCTCGACCCGCGCGATCCCGCCTATCAGGGCCGCTACGGCGGCGACCAGCGGGCGCGCGACGGCGCGTACCATCAGGGAACCGTGTGGCGCTGGCTCGCCGGCCCGTTCGCGATCGCGCACCTGCGCGCGTACGGCGACCCCGCTGCGGCCGAAGCGCTGCTCGCGATCGCGGCGGAGGGGTTGACCGCCGGTGCGATCGGGACGCTCGGCGAGATCGCCGACGGCGATCCGCCGTTTGCGGCGCGCGGGGCGATCGCGCAGGCCTGGAGCGTCGCGGCGCTGCTCGACGCCTGGCAGACGATCGCGGAGACGCGCCGCGCGCCAGGGTACGTTTCGAGCCCGAGCGTACTCGTCGGAACCGACCGGCGATGAGGATGCTCGATGTTCGCGGTGGCCTTCGCTTTTGACGATACGCTGACGCCGCCCGGCGACGCGCAGCGCGTCCTGCACGAACTCGACGCGCTCGGCGTCCCGGTCGCGGTGCTCGTGCGCGACGCCGACGAGGCCGCGCGCGCGACCGCGCCGCCGCTCGCGTATGCCGGCCCCGTCGTCACCGCGCCGCACGACGGCGCCGGAGCCCCGGCCGCCGAGGCGGTGGGCGCGCTCGCGGCGCGCTTCGGCCTGCCGCCGGAGTGCATCTGGTACCTCACGGGGCGGGAGCGCGGCGACGCGCAGGCCGCGTCGGCGGCCGGCGCGCATGGCGTCTACCTCGAGCGGATCGACGACGCGCTGGAGGCCCTGCGCGAGCCATACACGCGCTCGGCGCTGAACCTGCGCTACATCATGCGGACCGTGCTAAAGTGGTGACGATGGTCGAGAACACCGTCTGGTATCTCAAGCGCAATCGGCTGTTCGATCGCATCAGCGACGAGGTCGTCACGGGCTGTTCCGGGCTGTTCGTGCAGCGCACCTTTCCCAAGCGCTCGGTGCTTTTCGAGCAAGGCGATCCCGCGCGGATGGTCTACCTGCTCAAGCGCGGGAAGGTGCGGATCAGCCGCACCACCCCCGACGGCAAGGAGATCACGATGGCGATCCTGGCTGACGGCGACCTGTTCGGCGAAGAGATCGTGTTCGGCGAGAACCTGGTGCGCTCGACGCAAGCGACGTGTCTGGAGGAATCGTACCTCTGCATGTCGCGGATGCAGGACCTCTACGGGATCATGTCGCGCAACCCGCTGATCGCGCTCAACGTCGCGAAGTACTTGCTAGAGCAGCGCGACGACGCGCTCAACGCGGTCGGAGAGATCGCCTCGCTCAAGGTGCACGAGCGACTGCTCAAGCTCTTCGAACGGCTCGCCGCCGATCACGGCGTCGCGACCGACGGCGGGACGAAGGTCGACGTGCGCTTGACGCACGCGCAGATCGCCTCGCTCGTCGGCAGCACCCGCGAAACGGTGACGCTCGAACTCTCCAACCTCGTGCGCACCGGCCGGCTCGTCGCCGACGGGCACTTCTTCGTCGTGCCGCACGCCGTCGGCGTGTAAACCCTCGTCCCTTTCCGGTAAGACGCCTTACCGCGCGCGAGCGCCGCTCCGGGTAGCGTGTGGTGCAGAAGGAGACTCGCATCCACATGCAAGCCGTCGCCGTTTCCCGTAACGGTTCGTCCGGCGTCGCGCTGATCGACGTCGCACCGCCTCGCCTCGATGAGATTCCCGGCGGACGGGGCGTTCTCGTGCGCGTCGTGCGCGTCGGGGTCGACGGCACCGACAAAGAGATCCTCGCCGGCGAGTACGGCAAGCCGCCGCCGGGCGAGACGTTTCTTATTACCGGTCACGAGAGTTTCGGCGTCGTCGAGGCGGTCGGTCCGAACGTGCACGAACTCGCGCCGGGCGATCTCGTGGTAGCCACCGTGCGCCGGCGCGGGTCGAGCCCGTACGACGCGATCGGGACGTACGACATGACGACCGACGACGACTACATCGAGCGCGGGATCAACCTGCGCCATGGGTTTCTCGCCGAGTACTATGTCGACGACCCGGAGTACACCGTGCGCGTGCCTCCCGAGCTGCGCGACGTCGGCGTCCTGCTCGAGCCGACGAGCGTCGTCGAAAAGGGGATCGCGCAGGCGTACGAGATTCAGCGCCGCCTGCGCATCTGGAAGCCGCGCACGGCGTTCGTGCTCGGCGCGGGGACGATCGGACTGCTCGCCGCGATGGTGCTGCGCCTGCGCGGCCTCGACGTGCACGTCTTTGCGCGCGACGAGGCGCCCAATCGCAACGCCGCGCTGGTCGCGGCGCTCGGGGCGACGTATCATGCGACGGCGAGCGTCCCGTTCGCGCAGGCCGCGCAATCGCTCGCACCGGCGGATATCATCTTCGAGGCGACGGGGTATTCGCCGTTCGTCTTCGACGCGATGGACGTGCTCGGGAAGAACGGCGTCCTGGTCCTCTCCAGCGTGACCGGCGGTTCGCGCACGGTCGAAGTGCCGGCCGACCGCATCAACCTCGGCTTCGTGCTCGGGAACAAAGTCGTCGTCGGGACCGTGAACGCGAACCGCGAGTACTTCGAACTGGGCGTGCGCGATCACGCGCTCGCGGTTGCGACCTGGGGCGACTGGGCGCTGCGGCTGATCACGCACCGGGTCAGCGGGCTCGCGCAGCACGCCGAACTGCTCGATCTGCTGACGCACGGCACCGGGACGATCAAGGTCGTGTGCGAGGTCTCGGCGCTCGCATGACACGCAATCCGGAACGCGACCGGGTGCGCGCCGAGGACGCGCGCAGCGCGCATTGGCTGCGCTGGGGGCCGTATCTCGCCGATCGCCAGTGGGGAACGGTGCGCGAAGACTACAGCCCCGGCGGGACGGCGTGGGACGAATTTCCGCACGATCACGCGCGTTCGCGCGCGTACCGTTGGGGCGAAGACGGGATCGGCGGCATCTCCGACAACCACCAGCGTCTGTGCCTTGCGCTCGCGCTGTGGAACGGCAACGATCCGATCCTCAAGGAGCGCCTGTTCGGGCTCGCCGGGCCGCAAGGCAATCACGGCGAGGACGTCAAGGAGTACTACTTCTACCAAGACAACGTGCCGTCGCACGCGTACATGCGGATGCTCTACAAGTATCCGCAGACGGCGTTCCCCTATCAGCGGCTCGTGGAGGAGAACGCGCGGCGCGGACGCACCGAACCCGAGTTCGAGCTGATCGACACCGGCGCGTTCGCCGGCGGCCGCTATTTCGACGTGACGATCGAATACGCCAAAGCGTCGCCCGACGACGTGCTGATGCGCATCACTGCATCGAATCGCGGCCCCGACGAGGCGCGGTTGGACCTGCTGCCGACGCTCTGGTTTCGCAACACGTGGTCGTGGACGCCGGGCACCGTGCGGCCGTCGCTGCGGCGCGAACGCCGCAACGACGGGGTCGCGGCGATCGCCGCGGACCATGTCATGCTCGGAGCGCGCTGGCTCTACGCGGAGTCGCCCGACGAGGTGCTCTTCACGGAGAACGACACCAACCGCGAACGGCTCTACGGCGCGCCCTCCGAATCACCGTACGTGAAAGACGGGATCGATGCGCGCGTGGTGCACGGCGACGCCGGCGCCGTCAATCCATCGCAGACCGGGACGAAGGCCGCGGTGCGCTGGACGCTCACCGTCCCGCCCTTCGGATCGCGCACGGTGCGGGTGCGGCTGTGCGACCGCGAGGCGTTCGCACAGCCGTTCGGCGCCGCGTTCGACGCGCTGATCGCCAAGCGCGCCGCGGAAGCCGACGCGTTCTACGCGGCGCTGACCCCGTACCCGCTCTCCGACGACGCGCGGCTCGTGCAGCGGCAGGCGTTCGCGGGGATGCTCTGGTCGAAGCAATGGTATCACTACGTCGTGCGCGACTGGCTCGGCGGCGATCCGGCCGGACCGCCGCCGCCGCCGGGCCGCCGCGACGGGCGCAACCACGACTGGGGCCACCTCTTCAGCGATGAGATCCTCTCGATGCCCGACACCTGGGAGTATCCGTGGTTCGCGGCCTGGGATCTCGCGTTTCACGTGATCCCGCTCGCGCTCGTCGACGCCGGTTTCGCGAAGCGTCAGCTGCTGCAGCTCACGCGCGAGTGGTTCATGCACCCCAACGGCCAACTGCCCGCCTACGAATGGGCGTTCGACGACGTGAATCCGCCGGTGCACGCGTGGGCGGCACTGCGCGTCTACAAGATCGACGCCAAGATGAACAGCAGCAAGGACATCGCGTTTCTCGAACGCGTGTTTCAGAAACTGCTCCTCAACTTCACCTGGTGGGTGAACCGCAAGGATCGCTCCGGGCGAGGCGTCTTCCAGGGCGGCTTTCTCGGCCTCGACAACATCGGCGTCTTCGACCGCAGCGCGCCGTTGCCGACGGGCGGTCATCTCGACCAGTCCGACGGCACGAGCTGGATGGGCGTGTACGCGCTCAACATGCTCGCGATCGCGCTCGAACTCGCGCAGCACAACCGCGCCTACGAAGACATCGCCTCGAAATTCTTCGAGCACTTTTTGCGGATCGCCGCCGCGATGAACGAGATGGGAGACCGCGGGTTGTGGCATCCCGAGGACAACTTCTACTACGACGTGCTGCACCTGCCCGACGAGCGGAAGATCCCGCTGCAGGTGCGGTCTCTGGTGGGGTTGATCCCGCTGCTCGCGATCGCCGTGATCGAGCCCGAGACGCTCGAAGCGCTGCCGGAGTTCGCGCGCCGGCTCGACTGGTTCATCGAGAACCGGCCCGAATTGCGGCGGGCCGTGGCGTGCATGGAAACGGAAGGGGTCGGCGCGCGGCGGATGCTGGCGATCGTCGGTGCGGGGAAAGGCGAGCACACGGAGGACCGGCTGCGCGCGATCCTGCGCACGATGCTCGACGAGCGCGAGTTCCTCGGAGCGCACGGCGTGCGCGCGGTCTCGCGCCGGCACGCCGACGAGCCGTACGTTCTCGACATCGGCGGCACCCAGCATCGCGTCGCGTACGAGCCCGCGGAGTCGGCGAGCGGCCTGTTCGGCGGCAACTCGAACTGGCGCGGACCGGTGTGGTTCCCGATCAACTACCTGCTGATCGAAGCGCTGCAGCAGTACCACCACTATCTGGGCGACGAGTACCGCGTTGAATGCCCGACCGGCTCGGGAGAATTCCGCACCCTGTGGGATGTCGCCAACGAAATCTCGCACCGGCTGATCGACATCTTCACCCGCGACGAGCGGGGGCATCGCGCGGTCTTCGGCGGCAACGCGACCTTTCAGCACGACCCGCACTGGCGCGACAACGTGCTCTTCTACGAATACTTTCACGGCGACAACGGCGCCGGGATCGGAGCGAGCCATCAAACCGGCTGGACGGGGCTCGTTGCGAAGCTGCTCCAGCAGTGCGCCGAGTACTGCGGCGCCGGCACGCCGGTGCGGTAGCGAAAGGTAAGCATCCCCACCGCGCCGGTGCGGAATGGGAAGTACGGTGATGGGGTCATGAAGATTCTGGTCCGCGCGGCGCTCGCCGCCGCACTCATCCTCCCGCTCGCGCCGACGTTCGCGTCGGCGGCGCCGCTCGACCGCGCGAAAGTCGTTCTCCCCTCGGCGATCTCGGTCGATCTCGCCGCGAACACCGTCACCCTGCCGCTGTATCGCGGTTCGGTGCACGGCAACCCCGTCTGGTACATCAAGACCGACGTCTCCAACGCCGCGGTCGCGAAGCGCGAAGGTCTGCTGTACGCGCCGCTGCTCGCGAGCTCGGCGAGCGCCGCGCAGCACGCGACCGGCGCGTCGAACGCGTTCGCGTTCGCCGGCGGCGTCGACTTCACGCCGCAACGCGTCCTCACCACCGCTGCCGACGGCAGCGTCACCGCCGCCAAACCCGGCAGCGTCGGCGACGACGCGTACTCACCGTTCGTGCACGCGGCTGCCAACGGTGCGATCTACAACGCACCGATCGTCGCGAGCGGCGCGCACCCGTCGGACGTGGCGACGCACAACGACACCCTTGACCGCGTCGTCGCGATCGATACGCGCGACACCGCGCACGCAAGCGTGACGCTGGTGCTCGCGCGCGGCTTCACCAACGGTCAGCCGATCGCGTACATCTCGACCGACGCGTCGGCCGACGGCCCCGCAGCGATCGAACGCTCGACGTACGTGCCGCGCCTGGCGAAAGCCGCCGCTGCCGCGATCGCGATCGACGTCCTCTTCAACGGCCGGACGGACGGCGAGTCGCAGGGGATCGCCGCCGCCGGTCTCCACGGCAGCCTCGGCGCGGAAGCGACGGTGCAGAACGCCGCCGAGATCGGCTCGCCGCTCAACGTGCAGGCCACGTTCCCCGCCCCGAACTTCGCCGCCAGCGGCTACTCGCCGCTCTGGCACGTCGCGCCGGCCGTGTGGACCGCGGCGGCCCTCTCCGGCGGCAAAGCGCATCGGCTGCGCAGCAGCGCGGACTTCGCTGCCGCCGCATCGGCGAACCTGATCACCGCGCCGGACGGCAAGCCATTCGGCCCCGCGCCGATCTTCGTGAACTGTCCCGTCGTCGGCTTCGAGGCCGCACGGCCGTAGCGGTTACGGCGCGTCGATATCGACGACGCGCACCGGGTTGGAAGGAGCATAGCGCAGCGTGCAGATCGACGCATTGACGAAGATGGTGCCGCTGCGCTCCTCTATGCCGGCCGCCTCGTGAATGTGGCCGAAGCAGTGCACGCGCGGTCGCACCTCGTGCACGCGCGCGAGCAGGTCGTCGCAGCCGGCGGCGTCGCCGCGCGCAGTGGCGTCGAGAATCCCGCGCGGCGGTCCGTGCGTGATCAGCACATCGGTGTCGGCCGGAATCTGCGCCCACTTCACGCGCAGCGGTTCACCACGGTCCAGGTTGAACGCCCAGTCGAAGAACCGCGGCTGCCACGGCGAGCCCCAGAAGCGTAGGCCGCCGATCGTCACGCCGGCATCCTGCAGGTAGATGATCCCCTCGCCGAGCGCGGCGCGCGCAGCCTCGGGCATCCTCTCGAACGGAAAATCGTGGTTACCGGCGATGACGATCTTGTGCCGGTGCGGCAGCGCACGCGCCCACTCGCCGAACACGCGAACCTCCTCGAGCGAACTCTGCTTGCCGCAGAGGTCGCCGCAATGCACGAACACATCTCCGTCCGGTACCGCGACGGCCGCGTGCCGCAGGTGCGTGTCGGATGCGATTGCAAGGCGCATGCGGCGTGGCCTTCGCGCCCGCGCGAGCGGTTCACTCGCGCACGAGTTCGGCGTCGAAGCCGATCTCGGCGAGCCGGGCGAGAATCGCCGGCAGGTCATCCGAACGCTCGATCTCGACGGTGAGGTCGAGCTCGGCGTGTTTTGCGGAGAGGCTGCCGAAGACGCGATGGTGCGCGACGTCGAGGACGTTGGCGCGCGCGTCGGCGAGCGCGGTCGCGACGCTGGCGAGTTCGCCGGGTTTGTCGACCATGTGCACGCGGATGCGCACCACACGTCCCGAGCGCATTCGATGGCGCACGATCACCGCCGCCAGCATCCCTAAGTCGATGTTGCCGCCGCAAAGCAGCGTTCCGACGCGCTTCCCCGCGAACCGCTCCGGATCGCTTTGCAACGCCGCGACGCCGGCGGCCCCGGCACCCTCGACGACGAGCTTCTCGTCTTCAAGCAGCGTTGCGATCGCGGTTTCGATCGCCGCTTCGCTGACCAAGAGCGTCCCGCGCACGTGTTCGCGGATCAGCGATTCGTTGAGCGTGCCGACACGCGTTACCGCGATCCCCTCCGCGATCGTCGGGCCTCCCGCGACGGGGCGCTCGTCGAGCGCCGCGCCGACGCTGGGATAGAGCGCGGACTGCACGCCGAAGAGTTCGGCGCGCGAGCCGTACGCCGCGATCGCGAGCGCTGCGCCAGCGATCAAGCCGCCGCCGCCGACCGGGACCAGGATCACGTCGAGGTCGCCGGCGTCCTCGAGGAGCTCCAGCGTCGCGGTCGCCTGGCCGGCGATCACCTGCGGATCGTCGTAGGGATGCACCAACGTTGCCCCGGCCGTCGCCGCGAGTTCGCGCGCGTGCGCGGCCGCGTCGGCGAAGGTCGCGCCGGCCAGCACCACCTCGGCGCCGAAGTCGCGCGTGCGCCGCACTTTGAGCAGCGGCGTCGTTTCCGGCATCACGACGGTCGTGCGCAGGCCGAGCCGCGCGCCGTGATACGCGACGGCCTGCCCGTGATTCCCGGCCGACATCGTGACGATGCCGCGTGCGCGCTGTTCCGGCGCGAGCGCGAGCATCGCGTTGAGCGCGCCGCGTTCCTTGTACGAGCCGGTGGTCTGCCGGGTCTCGATCTTCAGGATCACGTCGGCGCCGGCGGCGTCGGAGAGCGTGCGCGATCGGACCGACGGCGTGCGGACGATCCCGGAGGCGATTCGTTCCGCGGCGAGGCGGACATCGGCGGCTGAAACGTCGAGCGTGGTCACGGGGCATGCTCCTCGGGTGCGAAAAAACGAAAAACCCCTCGCCGCCGGGCGAGGGGTTCGTGCGGTGCGATGCGCGATCGCGTTACGCCGAAACGACTCGCCGGCTCGGTGGAGCCGCGATAATCGAACCGGCGATAATCACGAGGGCGCAACGCAACATCGGTAGGGCGATCAATACCACGGACGCTCGGTCGCTGTCAATTCAGCCGGCGGCATTCCGCGCGAGTGTGCGCTCCGGCCGACGGTGTGCGGGCGGGAATTGCGCGATGGCGGGCGCGGTCCATCGTCCGGCGAAATATCCCGGCAATCCCAGGGACACGCCGCGAGGGTCACGCTGCGATGAGTGAGATGGCAGCCCTTCCGAACGAGATCACACCCTATCGCATGTCGGTCGACGAGTTCTACCGTATCGGCGATCTGCTCGACGAAGACCGCACGGAGTTGCTCGACGGGGTCATCGTCGCCGTGAGCCCGGTTTCGGTCGCGCATGGCGCGCGGGCGGCCGCGATCACGATCGCGCTCGGCAACGCGTTCGGCAGTCGTGCCGTCGTGATTGCCGGCGGATCGATGACGGTCGACCGATACGATGCTCCGCTGCCCGACGTCTCGGTTCTTCGGCCGCTTCTGCCGGATGCCGGCACGTATGCGTCCGTCGAGCAGGCGCTGTGCGTCGTCGAGGTTGCGAAGTCGAGCCTCACCCGGGATCTGCACTACAAAGCCCATCTTTCCGCGCGAGCCGGCGTCGCGGATTATCTCGTCGCGGACATCGACGGCGACGTCGTGCACCACCACACGGGCCCGTCGCCCGGCGGATACGCAAGCGTAGCCGTGCTGCGGCACGGCGCAACGTTCTCCATCGCGGCGTTTCCCGACATCGTGCTGCGCGCCGACGCGTTCCTCGCGCCGCGCTGACGCACGGCCTAGTTTTCCGGCAGCACCTGACGCTGCGCCGTGCGCAGGGCGAGCCAGATTCCCGCGATCACGAGCGCGCTGCCGGCAAGCTCGCGCGCACCGAAGTGCTCGCCGCCCAGCAATGCCCCGACGGCGACCGCGAGCACCGGGATCACGAGCGCGGAGAGGCCGACGACCCAGGTCTGCAGCCGCTGCAGCAGCCAATGGTTGAGATAAAACGCGATCCCGCTGCCGAGTACCGCGAGATACAGTACTGCACCGATCGACGGCGGCGCGAGGGCGCGCTGCCAGTCCGGATGCTCGAACGCGATCCCGGCGAGCGTCATCGCGGCGCCGGCGATCAGCATCGCGGGCGGGAGCGTGCGCAGCGGGTTGGTGCCGGCGTGACGCTTGAGTTCGATGTTGGCGTAGGCCGAGATCGCCGCGGCGGCGAGCGTTGCGAGGATGTACGGGAGCGCACCGTGGACGTCGGGGCCGATCGAGATCGCGGCGACGCCGGCCAGCGCGAGCGCGGCGCCCACGATCGCATTCGCCCCGACGCGTTCGCCGAACAGCAGCGCGCCCAGCGCGAACACCCAGAACGGCAACGTCCCGAAGAGCACCGCGACGAGACCCGATGCGAGGCCCGTCTCGGCGTAGTACGTCAGCGCGTAGTTGCCGCCGAAGAGCGTCGCGGCGAGGAGCAGGATCGTCGCCCACGGCGCTTTCGTGCCGCGCTCGGCCGGCACGAGGCGCGCCAGCAGCCACAGGAACAGCGCCGCGACGACGAAACGCACGCCCGCTCCCGTCAGCGGCGGGAGGGCCGCGAGGCTGATCTTGATTGCGAGCCAGGTTGTCCCCCAGATCGCACACATCGCCGCATAGGCCGCCGTCGTGCGCATGTCCACGATGCTGTTCGACCCGCCGGGGCGGCGGAGCGTTACATCCGGAAAATGCCGAATTCGGTGTCGCTCGCGGGACAATAACGCGCGGCGCGCAAGCCGATTGCGAGCACGCGACGGGTGTCCATCGGATCGATGATCCCGTCGTCCCAGATGCGCGCGGTCGAGTGGTACGGGTTACCCTCGTTTTCGTATTTCTGCAGGATCGGCGCTTTGAACGCGTCCTGTTCTTCCTGCGTCAGCGCGGGCTTGTGCTTCTCGGCGTCGGCGTTCATGCGCACCGTGAGCAGCGTCGACGCCGCCTGCTGGCCGCCCATCACGCTGATCCGCGCGTTGGGCCACATCCAAAGTTGGCGCGGCGCGTAGGCGCGTCCGCACATCCCGTAGTTGCCCGCGCCGAAACTGCCGCCGATCACGACGGTGAACTTCGGCACCGCGGCGCACGCGACGGCGGTGACGAGCTTCGCGCCGTCCTTCGCGATCCCGCGGTTTTCATATTCCTTGCCGATCATGAATCCGGTGATGTTCTGCAGAAAGAGCAGCGGAATACCGCGGCGGCAGCAGAGCTCGATGAAGTGCGCGCCCTTGAGCGCCGACTCGCTGAAAAGAATGCCGTTGTTCGCGAGGATCCCGACCGGATGCCCCTCGAGATGCGCGAACCCGCAGACCAGCGTCGCGCCGTAGCGCGCTTTGAACTCCGCGAACTCCGACGCGTCGACGATCCGCGCGATCACTTCGCGCACGTCGAAGGTCTGACGCGGGTCGGCGGGGACGATCCCGTACAGTTCAGCGGGATCGCGCGCCGGCGGTTTCGTATCGCGCACCGGCCACGGATCGTACGGCCGCCGCTCGAGCCGGCCGACGATCTGGCGCACGATCCCGAGCGCGTGTTCGTCGTCGACGGCGTAGTGATCGACGACGCCGCTGATGCGCGTGTGCACGTCGGCGCCGCCGAGTTCTTCGGCGGTGACGATCTCGCCGGTCGCCGCTTGCACCAACGGCGGACCCCCCAGAAAGATCGTGCCCTGGTCTTTGACGATGATCGACTCGTCGGCCATCGCCGGGACATACGCACCGCCCGCGGTGCACGAACCCATCACCGCGGCGATCTGCGGTATTTTCTGCGCCGACATGCGCGCCTGATTGTAAAAGATGCGCCCGAAGTGATCGCGGTCCGGAAACACCTCGTCCTGCAACGGCAAGAACGCGCCGCCCGAGTCGACGAGGTAGATGCACGCGAGGCCGTTCTGCTCGGCGATCTCCTGCGCGCGCAGATGCTTCTTCACCGTCATCGGATAGTAGGTGCCGCCCTTGACGGTCGCGTCGTTCGCGACGATCACGCAGTCGACGCCGTCGATCGTCCCGATCCCGGTGACGATCCCGGCTGCCGGCGCGTCACCGCGGTACATCCCGTGTGCGGCGAGCGCGGAGAACTCCAGGAACGGCGTGCCGGGATCGACGAGGCGGTCGACGCGGTCGCGCGCCGTCAGCTTGCCGCGCTTGCGGTGTCGGGCGACCGCGTCGGGGCCGCCGCCGCCGCGCACCAGCGCGAGCTGCGCGCGCAGATCGTCGACGAGCGCCTGCATCGCGCGCGCGTTGATGTCGAAATCGTCGGATCGGGAATCGACCCGGGTCGCCAGAAGGGTCACGCGATGCCGATTTAAGCCCGTGTGAGAATATCCATCCCGCAGCACGCAAACGGCGGCAGGCGCGCTAGGATGGCATCGTGGCCGCCCAGACCAACGCACCCGCTTCGTATCGCCCGCCCGGCGCGCTTGACGCCGCGACGGCGCTGTTGCCGTATAACGGGCCGTGGAACCGCCGGCTGGCGGCCCACCTGCTGCGGCGCGCCGGTTTCGGCGGCTCGGCCGCCGACGTGGAACGCGTGGCCGGGATGTCGCCGCGCGCGGCGGTCGCGTCGCTGGTCCAGTTCGCCGATACCGGATCGCTGCCGGCCGCGCCCGCGCTGCAGACGCCGGCGCTCCCGCCGCGCGGCCTCTTCCGCGGTTTCATGACCGGGATGGCGGCCGACGAGCAGACCGCCGAAGCCCGCAAGGCCTTCGTGATGCAGCGCAACCGCGAGCGGCGCGCCAACCTGATCGCGATGCAGACGTGGTGGCTCGAGCGCATGATCGGCTCGCCCGCGCCGCTGCAAGAGAAGATGACGCTCTTCTGGCACGGGCACTTCACGAGTTCGCCGGAGAAGGGCACGACGGCGCAGGAACTCTTCAAGCAGAACCAGCTCTTCCGCGAGTACGCGCTCGGCAACGTGCGCGATCTGACGCTGCACGTCTCGCAGGATCCCGCGATGCTGCGCTATCTCGACAACAACGTCAACCAGCGCTCGCATCCGAACGAGAACTACGCGCGCGAGCTCATGGAGCTCTTCACGCTGGGGATCGGCAACTACACCGAGCAGGACATTCGCGAGTCGGCGCGCGCCTTCACCGGCTGGACGTTCCGCCGCGAGCCCGACGGCACCGGCTCGTTCGAGTTCAACCGCAACCAGCACGACGACGGAACGAAGACGTTCCTGGGGCGCACCGGCAATTTCGACGGCGCCGACATCGTGCGGATCATCTTCGAGCAGCCGGCCTCGGCGCGCTGGTTCGCGACGAAGCTGCTCGCCTTCTTCGTCTACATGGAACCCGAACCGCAGCTCGTCGATCAGGTCGCCGCGCTGCTGCGCACGCACAACTTCGAGATGCGACCGGTGATGGCGACGCTCTTGGCGAGCAACGTGTTCTTCAGCGATCGCGCCTATCGCGCGCTGGTGAAGAGTCCGGTGGAGTATGTGGTGGGCACGCACCAGCTCTTCGGCGTTCCCAATGTCGTGCCGGTCGAGCTCGCCGCGCTGCGTGCGATGGGACAGATGCTGTTCTATCCGCCCAACGTCAAGGGCTGGGACGGCGGCGCGGCGTGGCTGAGCAGCGCGACGCTGCTCACGCGCGAGAACTTCGCCAACGGCGTCGCGCAGAATCCGAAGATGATGGATCTGGCGACGTGGCTCGGGCCGACGCTGCGAACGATGGATCCCAAACAGATCGCGTACGCGCTGACGCAGACGCTGCTGCAGGGCGACGTCTCACCGGCGGCGAGCGCGCAGCTCGTGTCGTATCTGGGCGGTGTGGGTCAAGCCGCGCTGGCCGAACTCTCCGGCGAAAACGTCGACGAACGCGTCCGCGGCGCCGCCTACCTCACCATGGCGATGCCCGCCTACCAGCTCGCGTGACAGGATGATGACTCGATGAAACGTTCCACCTTCTTGCTCGGTGCGATCTCCGGACTCTCAGTGGTCGGGACGTTCGACAACGTGTTCGCACAGGCGCTCGCGCAGTCGCCGCTTCCGGGACTGCCGGCCGCCGCCGACCGCGTGCTGCTCGTCATCAATTTCCAAGGCGGCAACGACGGGCTTAACACCGTCGTCCCGTTCGGGATGCCGGAGTACTACCGCTATCGCCCCTCGATCGGCATCCCGCAATCGGACGTGCTGCGGATCGACGACACCGTCGGCCTCAACCCGTCCCTCGCACCGTTCAAGAAGATGTACGACGGCGGGAAGGTCGCGATCGTGCAGGGCGTCGGCTATCCCGACCCTGATCACTCGCATTTCCGCTCGACCGAGATCTGGCAGACCGCCGCGCCGAAAGCGTATGAATCGACCGGGTGGCTGGGCCGCTACCTCGACGACGCGGGGCTGCCGCCGGACAACCTCTTCAACGCCGTCGCGCTCAACAATATCCTCCCCGAAGTGCTGATCGCAAAGAAGACCGACGTGCCGGCGATCGACGCGCTGCGCGGCTACGGTCTGCGCAGCGACCGCCGCACCGCCGACCGCGAAGCGTTCCACGAATTCGTCCGCGACCGCTCCGTCCCGTTCCGCTCGCCGTTCCTCGCGCAGGTCGCGCAGATCGAAGATCACGCCCAGCGCGGCGCCGAGGAACTCCCCAAACTCGTCGCCGGCTACAAGACCGAGGCGAACTATCCCGCGACGCCGCTGGGGCGCAGCCTCGCGCTGGCCGCGCAGATCGTCGGCTCGAAACTCGGCACGCGCGTGCTGTACATCCAGCACGGCTCGTTCGACACGCACGTGACCCAGAAGGCGACGCAGGACCGCCTGCTCGCCGATTTCGCCAACGCGATCACGGCGTTTTATGACGACCTCGCCGCGCACGGCAACGACGGGCGCGTGCTGACGATGACGTTCAGCGAGTTCGGCCGCCGCGTCGCCGAGAACGCGAGCCGCGGGACCGATCACGGCGAAGCGGCGCCGGTGTTCCTGATCGGCGGTGGCGTCAAGGGCGGCTTGTACGGACAGCACCCCGATCTGTCCCGTCTCTCGATGGGGAATCTCGCGTACTCGACGGATTTCCGTTCCGTCTACGCGACCGTCCTCGAACGCTGGCTGGGACGGCCGTCGGTCGCGATCGTCGGCGGCAGTTTCGCGACGCTCCCCGCGCTCGCATAGCAAGAGGCGCTTCGCCGAGAACGAAGCGCCGGGGATGCAAGAGGGGCACGTCGCCGTCGTCACGGGCGCGAGCAGCGGGATCGGCCGGGCGGCCGCGCTCGCGTTCGCGCGAAAGGGCGCGCGCGTCGTCGCGGGCGACGTGAACGACGAGGGCGGCCGCGAGACGGTCGCGCTGGTCGAGCGCGGCGGCGGCGAAGCGGAATTCGTTCATACCGACGTCGCCGAGCAGGCGCAGGTCGACGCGCTGGTCGCGCGCGCGGTGGAACGCTTCGGCGCGATCCACGCGATGTTCAACAACGCCGGGATCGGCGCGTGGGCGCCCCTGCTCGAGCACACGGCGGAGCAGTTCGACCGCGTCGTGCGGGTGAACCAGCACGGCGTCTTTTACGGGATCGTCGCGGCGGGGCGCGCGATGCGCGACCTCGGGGTCCACGGAACGATCGTCAACACCGCGTCGGTGTACGGGTTCCTCGCATCGCACGGCGTGATCGGGTATCACGCGTCGAAGGGCGCGGTGAAGATGATGACGCAGGCCGCGGCCCTCGAACTCGCGCCGTTCGGGATCCGCGTCGTCGGCATCGCACCCGGTACGGTCGACACGCCGATCATCCAGGGCTATCGCGACCGCGGGCTCGAGCCGGTGCTCGAGCGCGCGCAGATGCGCCGCAAGATCCTCACCCCCGAGGGGATCGCGAACGTCGTCGTCTGGCTGTGCGAAGACGAAGCCGACGTCGTCAACGGCAGCACCGTGATGTGCGACGACGGGCTGGCCTCGTTCAAGTAGCCCCCCGTCACGTTGCTTGTCGATGCGCCGCCGTCATCGCGCACAAGGGCGGCCGCATGACCGTCGCGATTGCGACTGCCTTCGACAAGCTCAGCGTGACGGAACGCTCAGCGTGACTGGGTTTCGACGTCGAGGGTCAATTCGACGTCGGTGCCGATAAGGCCGTCGATCGGCGTGGTGCGCATCCCGAACCCATGGCGATCGAGTTTGCCGACCGCGTGATACGACGGACGCGCGCTCGAGCCGCCCGGCGTCACCGTGAGCGCGACGGGCTGCGTCACGCCGTGTACGGTCAGAATGCCGTCGACCACGAACGTCCCGCCGCTGCTCCCGCCGCGCACGGCCGTGCTGGCGAACGTCCACACCGGAAACTTCGCCGTGTCGAACCAGTCGGGCCCCTGTAGATCCTCGTCGCGGTCGGCGTTACCGCTGTCGACGCGGCGCGGATCGAGCGTCGCGGTGATCCGCGCGGGCAGTGCGCCGGAACCGGCCAGGGCGATCGTCCCCGCCACGATCGGCACCGTACCGCTCACGTGCGCGAGATAGAGATGCGTCACCGTGAAGCGCGCGCGCGAGTGCGCCGCGTCGATCGCAAGCGCCGTCGCGCCTTGCGCTCCGGCAGCGCTCTGCACGAGCGCAACGCACGCGATCAGTGCGGCAGCGCGCAGCACGCAGCGCATCAGTACGCCACCAGGTACTGCGTGTTGAGCGTGTGCTTCGTCCACGGGACGTGCTGAACCACGTCTTCCACGGTGAGCCGCGAGTTGCGCGTCATCCGATACCCGAGCGTGCCGACGAAATCGCGCGCGATGCCGTTCACCGGATCGTTCGTCCCTTCGTAGCGCGCGACCGCGAAGACGCGCCGGTTCAATTCGTACCGCAGCTGTGTAAAACCGCCGCTCGACGAGCCCGGCGTTCCGCCACCGTCGATGCTGCCGTCATGCCCGGTCTGGAGCACCGTCTCGCTCGTCCAGCGCGCGTCGCCCGCCACGATCCCGAACCCTTGGCGCCAGAAGCGGTTGGTGCCGAGCCCGTCGGGACGCCGGCCGTCGTATCGGTACAGCGAAAGCGTGAGCGGCCCGAACGTCTGTGCAGCCGACGCCATCGTATCCGCGCCGACCGTCGCGAGCCCACTCTGCTTGTCGTGGCCCTGCAGCACCGCAGCCTGCACCTGCAGCCCCGCGTCGTTGCGTCCCGCACGCAGCAGCACGCCGCTCTTGGGATCGAAGAAGTTGAACGGATTGCTCCCGACGACTTGATCGAAGACGGCATAATGCTGCGACGTCTCGCGAAACGTCTCCGGTTCGACCGGGACCGGGAGCGTGAATGCGCCGGCCTGCAGATACACGGGTACCCGGGCGCCCTCACCGCTCAGCCGCTGCGCGATCCACGCGTCGCGAGTTGCCCCGGGGCGTCCGCCGTCGACGAGATACTGCTCGACGAAGTAATTCGTGCGGCTCGATGGGGTCCCGGCCAAAAACACTTCCACCTCATCGACGGTCGCCTTCGGCAGCCCCGAGGGATCCGGCTCGCTGGTATAGGCCAGATTGATCTTGGTCGCCAGCGGAAAGACGCGGTTCCGGGTCGCTCCCGGAAGCTGGTACCCGTGCTCGAGGAACGCCTCGCCGAAGTCGTTCAGCCGGGGCACGACGGTGTGACATTTTTGGCACGCCAGCCCATATTCGTGCGCAAAATACGGTATCGCCGAGGCCGGGGAAGCCGCTGCTATAGGCAAAACCGATAGTGTCGCGCAAACCCGCATGGTTATCGCATTCCATCGCATGAGGTTTTCCAACTTAGGAAATCCTAATATAGGTCCTGCCTATAGCGCGAGATTTGCCGAAAAAAGTGCGGTCCGGGGGCGTCGAGGTCGGCGCGGCGGATGGTGCGAACGGCCGCTCGTGGTCTCCCTCCGATTCCTCGGCACCGGCGGCGCGCGGTGGGTCGTTGCCAAGCAGATCCGGTCCTCGGCCGGCTTCTGGCTGCGCACCGGCACGACGAACGTCCACGTCGATCCGGGGCCGGGCGCGCTGGTCCGGGCGCTCGCCCTCGTCCCGCCGTGCGACCCCGCGACGCTCGACGCGATCGTGCTCTCGCACAAGCATCTGGATCACGCCGGCGACGTCAACGCGATGATCGAGGCGATGTGCCAGGGCGGCTGGCGGCCGCGCGGCGCGCTGTGCGCTCCGCGCGACGCCCTCGACCGCGATGAGGAGCCCGTGGTGTTCCCGTACGCGCGGCGTTTCGTGCCGGCCGAGTTCGTCGTCGCCGAGCACAGCGGGCCGTTTGCGATCGGCGACGTCGAACTGCGCGCGTCGATGCGGTTGAAGCATCCGGTCGAAGCGTACGGGCTGCACTTTCGCACGCCGGAGGCGAGGGTGTCGTATCTTCCGTGCACGCGCTACTTCGACGCGATCGCCGACGACTTTCGCGCGCACGCGCCCGACGTGCTCGTGCTCAACGTTCTGCGGTATCGCGACACGATGGACGTCGATCACCTCACCTTCGACGACGCGCGCACGCTCATCGACGCGATTCGACCCGGCGCCGCGATCATGTCGCACTTCGGGACACGCATGCTCGAACGCGATCCCAAGCGGCTCGCGTACGAGATCGAAGACGCGACCGGGGTGAAGACGTTCGCCGCGTACGACGGCTGGACGTACGATGCCGCTTGAGATCGAACGGGCCAAACCCGGCGCAGCCGATGCGTTTTGGCGCGAACACGATCGCGACTGGCGGTCGGAGTTATGGAACTTTCGCGTCGTGTGGCACGAGCAGTCGCACGATCTGATGGCACGCGACGGCGACGCGATCGCAGGGTCGCTGCGCCTGCGCATCGCGGCGTCGCTGGCGCACGTCGACGCGCTGTACGTCGTCGCCGATCGGCGGCGCGCCGGGATCGGAGGGCTCCTGCTCGCGCACGCCGAGGAGATCGCGAACTACTACAACTGCCACAAAATGACGGTCGAGGTCTTTCACGACCGCCCCGCGCAGCGCTTTTTCGCTGCTTGCGGCTACAATGTCGACGCGGTGCTTCCGCAGCACACGTTCAAACTCGACGTTGCCGTCCTGCGAAAATTCCTGCTCTAGCGCGGATCGCGGCCGCGGCCGGATGCGGCTCCGAGGCGTGCGGCGCAGACGGACGCGGTGCGGCGGCCGGGCCGCGGCGGTGCGCGTTGAGGATTTGGTGGATCGGCCGCCAATCGGCCGTCGCGGGAATCCGTCGTGTCGCGAGCGTGCCGTCGTAGAGAAAGACGTTGCCGTGGGTGCTGATCGCGTTCACCAGCGGCCCGCCGTTGCCGCCGACGTTCGCCGTCGCGCTGCCGTCGGGGTTCTGCTCCACCGGCGTGCGGCGGTCGAATTGCGTGAACACGTGACCGTCCTGCGAGCGCGCGGCGAGCTGCGCCGAGGACGTCACGCCGAGTCCGATGCTGCCGCTTTGCGACTCGAAGCGCGCCAACCCCGGATCGAACGACCCGCCGTCGTAGACCACCGACCCGGTGATCGTGGTGACTTCAATCTGTTTGCTGCGGCAGTGCTCGAAGACGATATGCGCGGCGTTGGAACGCAGGCGCACGCGATCGAACGTGTCGTCCGACGCGTAGACCGCGCCGTAATTCATCTGCACGAATGCCGTCGTCGCGACTCCGCTCACGTGAACGCGTCCGGCGCCCTGCACCAAGAACAGGTTGGCGCCGCGGTAGCCGTCGATCTCCGTCTGCCCTTGCCCGACGCGCGTCTGCAGGATCCCCGTCGTCGCGGGGACGGTGACGGTGACGTGTGAGCCTTCCTCGGCGGTCACGCGGACCCAATCGTGAGGGCCCGGGCGAAACGACGCGTAGGGAAAGTCCTCGGGCGGCATGATCCCGGTACCGGTGACCTGCCCGTTCTCGCGGATAGGATACTGCATCGGCGGGATCGCTGCCGCGAGCGGAACCTTGTCGGTGCCGAAGACGACGGCCCGGCGCTCGACTGCCGGCGTCATGTCCGACGACTCGATCTGCACCGTGGAGCGGTCCCAGGTGCGCACGGTGAGTTCGTTGCCCTTCCCCGCGACTTGGATGATGACGACCGCCTGGTCGGCGACGTCGAGCGACGTCTCCGCCGACGCGGGCCCGCCCGGCGCGGCGAACGCCGCGACCAGCGCCGCGAGCCCCGCAGCGATCCACCGCGGGGCTCGAAACCGGAGGAAATCCACGCGGTCAGTGTATCCCGGGGGCGTGACGGGGGTCATTGGGCGGGGGTGAAGGATTCCGGCTCGGCAGGCAAGCTGACGGAGAAGACGGAGCCGCCCTCGGGGCGCCGGGACGCCGAGACGGTTCCGCCGTGGACGCGCGCGATGCTGCGCACGATCGCGAGTCCGAGTCCCGTCCCCTCGATGTTCCGCGCGTGCGCCGGATCGCCGCGGAAGAAGCGGTCGAACAGCCGGTCGGCCGCTGCGTCGTCGATCCCGGGTCCGGTGTCGGCGACTTCGACGATCGCGTGGCCGTCGTCACGGCGCACGGCAACCGCGACCTCTCCCGACTCGGTGAACTTGATCGCGTTGTCGACCAGGTTGGTGATCAGCTGGCGCAGCAGCCCGGCGTCGCCGACGACGACGGTCTGCGCGGCGACGGGATGACGGGCCTCGAGCCGGAGCCCTTTGACGTGCGCCGGCTCTCGCGCGTGCAGGACCACGTCGTCGACGATGCGCTCAACAACGAGCGGTTCCTTGGGAATCGCGTCGCCGGACTCGGCTTTCGCCAGCGTCAGCATCCCGGAAACCATCGCTGCGAGCCGGCCGCTCTCGTCGGCGATCGCCTCGAGCGACGTGCGCAGGACCTGCGGATCGCGGTCGCCCCAGCGCTGCAGCATCTGCGCGTTGGCGTTGATGACGGTGAGCGGCGTGCGCAGTTCGTGCGACGCGTCGCTGATGAACTGCCGTTCGCGCGCGAAGGCGGACTGCAGGCGGTCGAGCATCGCGTCGAACGCCGCCGCGAGCCGTCCGACTTCATCGCGCCGCTGCCAGCGCAGCCGCCGGTCGAGCCGCTCGGAGCCGATCTCGGCGACCGCGGCGGTGAGCCGTTCGATCGGATCGGTCGCCGACTGCGCGACGAAGTACGAGGCGCCGGCGATCATGATCATCGCCGCGATCGTGACGGCGAGCAGAATCGCGCGCGCCCGTCCGGTGAGCTCGTCGACGATGTCGAGCCGCTCGCCGACGTGCGCGACCGCCAAGGCCCGGCCTTCCGCGTCGGTGAGGACGCGGTCGAGGACGAGCATCGTCGTCGGACGCACACCGCCGACGCGCATCATCGTGTACTGCCTGTCGCCGCCCGGCGTCACCGGCGCAAACGCGACGCCGCCCAAATTCGAACTCTTCCCGAGGATCTGGCCCTGCGCGGTGTCGATTTGAATGTACTCGTTCGCCGACGCCCAGCGGTCGAGCGTCGCGCGATCGGAGAGGCGGATCAGCACCGGTGCCGCGTCCTCGCTGAAACCGAAACTCGACGCCTCGCGCGCAACCAGCGCGATCTGATCGGCCGTCTGCGCGATCTGCGCTTTCGCCTGATCGACGAGCAGGGAGCGCAATGCGAAGTCGATCGCGACCGCGCCGAGCGCGATCACGACCACGATGAGCGCGGCATAGAGCGCCGCGATGCGCGTGCGTAAGCTGGTCAGTCTTTGAGCGCGTATCCGACGCCGCGCACCGTCTGTATGAGCTTGTCGTCGTAGGGGTCGTCGATCTTGCCGCGCAGGTAACGGATGTAGACGTCGATCAGGTTGGAGTCGCCGAGGAAATCGCTCCCCCACACGCCGTTGAAGAGCTCGTCGCGCGAGTGCACTTTGTTGCGGTGCAGCAGCAGGTATTCGAGCAGCGCGTACTCTTTGGCGGTGAGGTGGATGGCGGCGCCGCCGCGCGTCACCTCGTGGCGGTCGCGGTCCATCGTGAGGTCCTTCGCGCGCAGCACGCTGTCGTGCGGTTCGCGCTCGCGCAGGCGGGCCCGGATCCGCGCCAGGAGTTCCTCGATCGAAAACGGCTTGACGACGTAGTCGTCGGCGCCTTTGTCGAGCCCCGCCACGCGATCGGGGATGCGGTCTTTCGCGGTCAGCATGATGATTGGGACGCGCGATTTCGCGCGCACGCGCGCGCAGACTTCGAGCCCGTCGAGCTTCGGCAGCATCAGATCAAGCACCACGAGATCGGGCTCCTTGAGCGCCTTTTCCAAACCGGAAAGTCCGTCGGCTGCGGTCTCCACATCGAAGCCCTCGTGTTCGAGCTCGAGCTTGAGGACGCGCAGGATCTGCGCGTCGTCCTCGACGAGCAGCACCTTGTACTTGCGATTCTCGCTGACTCCGTTCATCGATACTCCCGTTCCGTGGGTCAGGGCTGGATGCGGCGTCGCGGCGCTGTCGTGAACACGCTCAGCCACCACGCCGCCGATATGCCGGTGCCCAGCCACAAAAGGGTCTGCACCGAGTTGAGGCCGCCGGCGTTGACGACGTCGGTGACCAGGTCGGCAAGCCGGGTGCTCGCGCTCGGCGCGCTCACGACCGCCCAGCTCAGCCAGACGGCGACCGCGGCCAAGGTCGCGATCAGCCAGACTTCCCACATCGCGACCATCGGGCGCGGGCGGTAGATCGTCGCCGTCAGGATGCGGGCGTGCAGGGTCGGCGACGGCTCCTCCAGGGGGAGCGACGCGAGTGCGCGGTCGAGTGCGTCGTCGTCCATCATTCGCTCAGTGCCTTCCGAAGTTGTTCTTTAGCACGAAAGAGGTGCGTTTTCACCGTTCCCAGCGGAAGGTCTAACACGGATGCAATCTCTTCGTACTGCTTCCCTTGCAAGTGGTAGAGGGTAATCACCGTACGGTATTTCTCGGGCAGGGCATCGATTGCGGCGCGCAGCCGGGCGGCCTCGTCGCTGCGTTCTGCGAGGAGTTCGGGGCCGGCCGACGGGTCGGCGCGGTCGGGGAGCTCTTCGCCGGAGAACCGTTTGCGTTTGGCGAGCCGGTCGCAGCACGACCGGTAGCAGATGGTGAAGATCCAGGTCGAGAACTTCGCGCCGGGCCGGAACGTGTTGAGCGCGCGATAGGCCTTGAAGAACGCTTCCTGGACCGCATCCTCGGCCTCGGTCCGGTCCCGCAGCGTCCGCAGCGCGAGGTTGAACACCGCCCGCTCGTAGCGGGTCACTAACTCCACGAACGCCTCGCCGCGTCCGGCGAGGGTTGCGGCGATCAGCGCCTGGTCGTCCTCGACCGGCGCCGCTACGGGCGGAGGTTCCACCGCGAGAGCCGCTCCCATGCTGATGTCCCCATATACGGGCGAGCGGCAGCGCGGTTTCGCGCGTCGACGGAAATCATCGCCGGCACCCCTCAACAGCGCCGGAGCGAAACACCGGCGCGGCCCAGCCGTACATGGGGCATGATTTCCCGCTCGACCCTCATCGGTGCCTTGGTCGTCGTCGAGCTCGCCATCGTCGGAGCTGCGGCCAGCGCGCTCACCGGCGGATCGGTGTTCCCGGTGATGCCCGGCCTCGCGCACCTGCATGCGAAGAACGCCGGCGCGATCGGGGCGAACGCGCTCGACCGCACCTTCACCACCGGCTATGCGCCTGCGGTGAAGGTCGACGTCGGCGGCGTCAAGGTGATCGTCGAGACGGCGAACGCGCCGACGGTCCGGGTGATCGAGCGGTTCACGTCGCACGGCTGGCTCTCCGGCAATGCCGCGCCGGTCGTCGCGGAGCAGACGCCGGAGGGAATCCGCGTGAGCACGCACGGCGACGACGGCGTGCACCTGGTGTTCGGGGAATTCGCGCACGACGTGCGCCTGATCGTTCCGCCGAACGCGCGCGTCGAGGTTCGTTCGTCGGATGCGATCGACGCGAGCGGGCTGCGGTCGAAGTTCGTCGGCCGCACCTCCGAAGGACGCGTCCAGGTGCGCGATCATCGCGGCGATCTCGACGTGAGCAGCGACGACGGCCGCATCTATCTCACCGACGTCGAGGGGAACACGATCGCCGCAAACACGCACTCCGGCCGGCTCTATTTCGATCGCGTCGCCGCTGCGAAGCTCGATGCGCGCACCGAGTTCGGCAAAGTGTTCGCGTCGGAGGTGCGGGTCGGCGACGGGGCGCTCAGCACGCACGACGGCGACGTGTTCGTCGGCTTCGCGAGCGACAGCGACGCGACGGCCGTCGCGCATCCCAGCGAGGACAACACCGTCAGCGTGCGCGACTTCCCGTCGAGTACCGACGGAACGAACGGACGCGCCGTCCGCCTCGGCGGAGGCCGGGGCCGCTTCGCCGTCTCGACCGACGACGGTTCCATTGCCATCTCTCAGGGGGCACACGTCTAACCATCATGCACGACAACGCAGTCGCCGCGCTCGCCATCTTCTGCATCTTCGGATTGCCGGTCGCGGCGTGGATCGTCGTTCGCGCCATGCGCTTCGTCGAGCGGATGGAGATGATCAAGCGCGGGATCGTCCCGCCGCCGGACGGCGCGTTCGGGCGCGGCCGGGCCTACCGCGAGTGGGCGCGTCAGCAGCAGCAGCAAGGGCCGTGGGCCGGCGCGCCCTGGCAGCAGCCCGGCGTGACGCCGCCGCCCGTACCGCCGCCGGTCGCCGCGAGCTACGGCGACGACGACGCGCAGACGCAGCTCTACAAAGGGATCCGGCTCGCGCTGATCGGCTTCGCGATCCTGATCGGGCTCTCGTTCATCGGCGGCACGCCGCTGACGGCCGAGTTCCACGGCGGCCCGTGGCTGCTGGGCGGACTGATCCCGATGTTCGTCGGCGTTGCGCAAATCATCATCGCGCTGCTCTCGGGCGCGCAGTTGCCCAACGTGCAGAGCCGTCCGACGTTCGTCCCGCCGCCGAGCGCCGGACCGCCGCCGCCCGGCTCGCCTCCGCCGGGGCCCACGACGGTCTCAGGACCGTGGGAACAGCCGGGCCGCCGGTTCGAAGAACTCTCGAAACCCATCCAGCCTCCCGACGTGCGATAAACCTCGGGTGAGAAAAAGAGACGGGACGAGTCGCCTGAGCGGCTCGTCCCTTTCTTCGTTCCGTTTGGTCTGCGTGTCGTTCGCGCGCGCAGCGCTAGTGACAGATCACCAGGGCCATTGCCCACCCATGGGCGGTGCGGGTGCGAACCAGATAGCCGTCGGAGGTGCGGTCGTAGACGGTGTAGCCCGCTCGGAGCGCGTCGGCTAGCGTCTTGAAGACCTGAATCCCAGGCATCCCGGTTTCTCCTTACTCGGCACCCTCAAGGGCACCGTACTGACTCGACAACGAAAAATGCAGGCGTCTTGTTCTCGCGAAGGACGGCTTTCATGCCGCCTTCACAGTTGGTTGTCGCTCTGGACGTCCCTGACCCGGCGCGTGCCGTCTCCTTGGTCGAACGCTTGGCCCCGATCGGTGTCATCTTCAAGATCGGCTACGAAGCGTTCTACACCTATGGTGAGGCCGTCAAGAGTGCGTTACGAGAGCACGAAGTCGGATACGCGCTGGACTTGAAGCTCCATGACATTCCCCGAACGGTCGAGGCTGCGGTCCGGGCGGTAGTCGAACCCGGGGTGCGTCTGGTCACGATCCACGCCCTCGGCGGCGCGGCGATGATGGAAGCCGCGGTGCGCTCGGCGGGAGAGCGCGCGGCGGAACTCCGCATTCCGATCCCGGAAGTGTACGCGGTCACGCTGCTGACCAGCCTCGGCAACGAAGATCTGGGCGAGCTCGGGCTCGCGGGCGGACCGGGCGAAAACGCGATCCGGCTCGCGGCGCTGGCGCGCGATGCGCGCTGCGCCGGCGTCGTGTGCAGCGTGCGCGAAGCCGCCGATCTCAAAGCGTTCTTCGGCACCGAGTTCGGGACGTTCTGTCCCGGCATCCGGCCCGCCGGGAGCGCGCACGGCGATCAGAAGCGCGCCGCAACGCCGCGCGAGGCGCGCGAAGCCGGCGTCGATTACGCCGTCGTCGGGCGGCCGATCGTCGGCGACGCCGATCCGGTCGGCGCGGCGCGCGCGATAATTGCGGAGCTGAACGCGTGACCGCAGCGACGGCCGCCGAGCTGGAACGCGAACTCACCGCGCGCGGCGCGCTGCTGGAAGGGCACTTCCGGCTCTCGTCGGGACGCCATTCGAACCGCTTCGTGCAGAAGTTCCGCATCCTCGAAGATCCGCGTCTTATGGAACGCGTCGCCGCGTCGCTGGCGGTTCCGGCGCGCGCCTTGGCGCCGACGATCGTCGTCAGCGCCGCCGTCGGCGGGATCGTTCTGGGCTACGAGACGGCGCGCCAATTGGGAACCTTCGGAATCTTCGTCGAGAAAGAGAACGGTGCGCCGGCGCTGCGGCGCGGCTTCGCGCTGGGCCCCGGCGACCGTGCGTTCGTTGTGGAAGACGTCGTGACGACCGGCGGTTCGGTTCGCGAGGTCCTCGACGTCGTCCGCGCGCACGGCGCCGAGATCGCGGGCGTCGGGATCATCGTGCGCCGCGCGCCCGCCGACTTCCGCGTGCCGACCGTCGCGCTGCTCGACTTGCCGATCGAGTCGCACGATCCCGAGGTCTGCCCGCAGTGCGCCGTCGGCGAACCGGTCACGGAACCGGGTTCACGCTATCTCGGTTCGAAGTAACGATGCCGGTGCCGATCGACTACGCCGCGCTGGTGCGGCCGCAGGTTGCAAAACTCAAGCCCTACACGCCCGGCACGACGGTGTCGCAGGCGAAGGCGAAGTACGGGCTCGAGCATTTCGTGAAGCTCTCGTCCAACGAGAACCCGCTGGGGACGTCGCCGCGAGCGCTCGCCGCGCTGCAGTCGCTCGGCGAACTGCAGATCTACGTCGACGACGACCATCACGAGCTCCGCGAACGGCTCGCGGCGCCGCACGGCCTGCAAGCCGCCAACGTGCTGGTCGGGCACGGTTCGAACGACGTCGTGCGCACGCTCTTCACGGCGCTGCTCGTCCCCGGCGACGAAGTCGTCGTCGCGGACCCCACGTTCTCGCTCTTTCCGAAGGACGCGATGCTCTTCGACGCGACCGCGGTGAAGGTGCCGCTGCGTGACGGCGTTCACGATCTCGACGCGATGCTCGCGGCCGTGACGCCGAAGACGAAGCTCGTCGTCGTCGTCGATCCCAACAATCCGACCGCAACCGCGGTCGACCGCGGCGCGTTCGAGCGCTTCGCGCGCGCGCTTCCCGAGCGCGTCGTGCTGATGATCGATCAGGCGTACCGCGAGTACATGCCGGCCGGGTCGGTCGAAGGCGCCGCGTACGCGGCGTCGCGCCCCGCGACGATCGTGCTGCGCACGATGTCGAAGATCTACGGGTTTGCCTCGTTGCGCTTCGGCTACGCGCTCGGCGACGCGGCGCTGCTCGCGTACGTCGAACGCGTGCGGGTCCCGTTCGGCGTCTCGCGCCCCGCCGCGGTCGCCGCGCTCGCCGCGCTCGACGACGACGACTTCCTGCGGCGCTCGGTCGCCAACAACGAGGCCGGGAAAGCGCTGCTGTACCCGGCGTTCGAGCGGCTCGGTCTGCATGCGTATACGACCGCGGCGAACTTCGTCGCGCTCGAGGTCCGCGGCACCGCGACCGAAGCGTACGAAACGCTGCTCGCGCGCGGGATCGTTACCCGCAGCGGCGACGCGCTCGGGATGCCGGGACGGCTGCGCATCACGATCGGGACGCCGGAAGAGAACGCGCTCCTGCTCGACGCGCTGCGGTCGCTGGCGCCGGCGGCGGCATGAACGCGGCGGTCGCGGTGCGCCCGGGCGTCGCTGCAGACCGTGAGTTCGTGCGCGACCTCGGCCGCCGCAGCGCGGCCAGCAGCGTCTCGGCGGTGCGCGGCGCGCGTCACGCCGACGTCTTGCTCGCCTTCGACCGTCTCCTCCAGTTCGCATTCGAGCGCAAGCACGTCGCGCTCGTCGCCGACGCCGACGGCGAGCGCGCCGGCTTCCTGCTGCTGCTCTTCGACATCCCCGACGAGGTGACGCTGACGCAGCAGGCGTTCGTGGCGTACACTGCCGTCGAGCCGCATGCCCGCGGACGCGGGATCGCGCGTGCGCTCCTCGACGAGGCCGAACGGCGCGCGCGCAGCGCGGGGCTCAAATATCTCACGCTGATGGTCACCGAAGACAACGCCGCGGCCCGCCGGCTGTACGACGGCGCGGGCTTCGTTACGGAGCGGCGCATGCTGACCAAACCGCTGTGAACGCGACGGTGCTGCGGCGGACGCTCGTCACCGTCATCACGATCGCCGTCGTCACGATCGCCGTCGTCACCGCCGCGCTGCTGTTCGCGGCCCGCATCCCCAAGACGGTCGCGCTGTTTCTGATCGCGGCGTTCATCGCGTTCGGAGCGCACCCGCTGGTGAAGCAGCTCGAACGCTGGATGCCGCGTCCAGCGGTGATCGCGGTCGTCTACCTCGGCCTCATCGGCCTCGTCCTCTTCGCCCTCGTCGTCGTCCCGGTGACGTACGAGCAGATCGTCGCGCTCGTCGGCAATACGCCGCAGTACGTCGCGGTGATGCACGATCTGTTCGGCCACGCCGAACGCGCGCTGCACGCCGTCCTCGGCGACCGCGTCCCGCTCCCGACGTTCAACCAGATGGAAAACGAAGCCGCGTCGCGGATCTCGGCGTTCGCGAGCGGCGCGATCGCGGAGGTCGGATCGATCGTCGTCGGTGCGGTGAGCGCGGTCATCGTCGGCACGTCGGCGCTCATCCTCTCGGTGTTCTTCCTGCTGCAAGGGCGCGAGGTGCGCGAAGGCATCCTCGGCTTCGTGCCGCCGGGCCGCCGTGTCAAGGTGGGTGCGCTGCTGCACGAGCTCGCCGAGGTGTTCGGCCACTTCGTCGCCGGGCAGGCGCTGCTGTGCGCGATCGTCGGCGCGGCGGTGTGAGTGCTGCTCGCGCCCGCGCACTTCACCTTCGCGCTGCTGGTCGCGGTGATCTGCGCGCTCGGCTACGCGGTCCCGTTCGTCGGGATGGTCGTTGCGCAGGTGATCGCGGCGGTGCTCGCCGCCCCGCAAGGGACCGGGATGGTGGTGTGGGTGACGATCGCGATCTTCGTGATCGCGCGCGTCGCCGACAACGTGCTCGTGCCGCGCATCATGTCGCAGTCGCTCGGCGTCTCGCCGATCACCGTGATGTTCGCGGTGTTCGCCGGCGGCGAGCTCTTCGGCTTGCCGGGGCTGATCCTCGGCATCCCGGCGGCGGCGCTGCTGCGGGTGCTCTTCGGCTACTTCGTTCAACCCTACGTCGTGCAGATGCAGACCCGCGCCGAGAATATCGGCGCGGCCAACGTGCACGTCGACGTCGCGATCGACGATCCCGCAGCGGATGCGGGCGAGAGCGTCGTCGTCGCCGTCAGCCGTCCGTTCGAGCCGGCTCCCGCCGCATCGACTCCGGAGCGCTGACGCCGCACAGCGCCAGCGTCTGCGCGAGGACCGTCTTCGTCGCGATGCACAGCGCCAGACGCGCGGTCGTGGCGCCCGCGTCGTCGGTCAGCACGCGGCAGGCGTCGTAGAATGCGTGGAACTCCGCCGCGACGTCGCGCGCGTACTTGGTGAGGCGGTGCGGGGCGCGGGCACGCGCCACGCCGGAGACGACTCCTGGAAAATCGGCGAGCCGGCGCGCGAGCGCGAGTTCGGCCGGGTCGCGCAACGCCTGCAGGCCGCGGCCGTCGCGGGCGGCGGCGAGCGCGTCGGGGTGCGAGTGCTCGGCGTTGCGCAGCACCGACGCGATCCGCGCGTGGCCGTACTGGACGTAGTAGACGGGATTGTCGTTGGACTGCTTCTTCGCGAGTTCGAGATCGAACGTCAACGGCTGATCGGTCGAGAGCATGACGAAGAAGAAGCGCGCCGCATCGACGCCGACCTCGTCGATCACTTCTTCCAGCGTGACGACCGTCCCGGCGCGCTTCGACATCGAGAGGATCTCGTCGCCGCGCTTGAGGGTGATCTGCTGGACGAGGATGACCTCGAACGCGCCCGGGCGGCCGTACGCGTTCGCGAGCGCATCGAGCCGCTTGATGTAGCCGTGATGGTCGGGTCCGAGGAAGTCGACGACGTGATCGGCGCGCTGCAGCTTCTCGTAGTGGTAGGCGATGTCGTTGGCGAGATACGTCGGGCGGCCGTCGCGGCGCACGACGACGCGGTCTTCGTCGTCGCCCGCGTCGGTGGAGCGCAGCCACAGCGCGCCGTCTTTTTCGTAGATCGCACCGAGATCGCGCAGCCGCGCGATCCCCGCCTCGATCTTGCCGGCGTCGTGCAGCTCCTGCTCCGACTGCCACAGATCGTAGCGGACGCCGAAACGCGCCGCGATCGCCTGCTGCTCGGCGACGATCGTGTCGCGCGCGAACTTCGCGATCGGTCCGGCCGCCTCGCGCTCGTCGACGGTGCGCCAGCGCTCGCCGTCGCGCGCGCGCAGCGCTTCGGCAACCGGGAGGAGGTAGTCGCCGGGATAACCGTCGTCGGGGAAGGGGAACGCCGGCTCCCACAACTGACGATAGCGCGCGTAAACTGAGCGGCCCAGCGCCTCGAGCTGCGAGCCGGCGTCGTTGATGATCCACTCGACGAAGACGTCGTAGCCGGCGTGCCGCATCGCGCGCGCGAGCGTGTCGCCGATCGAGAGCGTGCGGCCCTGCACGACGACGAGCGGGCCCGTCGGGTTGGCGCTGCCGAACTCGAGCGAGATGCGCTCGCCGTTCGCGGCCCCGCGCCCGTAGCCGGTCCCCTCGTGCAGGACCTCGGCGACCGTGCGCTGCCAGAACTCGGGGACGAGGCGCAGGTTGATGAACCCCGCGAGCGGTGTCGCCTCGGCGACGGTCGCGCGCACGCCCTCGTCGGCGAGCGCCGCCGCGATGATCTCGCCGGCGATCTCCTGCGGCTTCTTGCGGGCGGCCCGCGCCAAGCCGAACGCGACGTTGGTCGCAACGTCGCCGAACTCGGGATGGCGGGGCGGTTCGAAGGCGACCTCGGGCCGGGCATCCGGCCACAGCGCGCGCGCGGCGGCGGCGAACCGGGCGGCGAGTTCGCCGAGGGAAAGCAGTGCGGCCTCCTCAGTGGTGGTAGGGTTCATCGCGCGCGATCTTCGCCGCGCGGTACAGTTGCTCCAGCACGAGCACGCGCGCCCACTCGTGCAGCAGCGTCAGCGGCGAGAGCGACCAGCGCACGTCGGCGCGCGCCAGCAGCGCTTCCGACGCGCCGTAGGTCCCGGCGACGACGAGCGTGAGCCGCGCGATCCCGCGGTGCGGCAACGCCTCGATCCGCCGCGCGAGCTCCTCACTCGAGAACGCCTCGCCGCCGCGCTCGAGCAGCCACACGTAGTCCGAAGGTTCGAGCAGCTTGAGGATCGCGTCGCCCTCCGCGCGCATCGCACGCTCGGGCTCCGCGCCGTCCGCGGCCCGAACCTCGATCTCCTCGAGTCGATGATAGGGCCGCAGCCGCGCGCGAAAATCCGCCGCCGCCGCGGCGAGGTACCGCTCGCGCATCTTTCCGACCGCGATCAGCCGCACGTGCATCGCGCATCATTCGCCGCGCGACGCGCAGAAGGCTACGCCGAAGCGTGCGTCGCGTCGTCAACCCACCCCGTCACCCTGAGCTTGTCGAAGGGCAGCTCCGATCGAGCCTTCTCCCGGCCGAGATCTCAGGCGGCGCTTCGACAAGCTCAGATTCCGTGTCCGCCGTCAAGCCGATACGGGTTGATAGGGCCGCTGATTCTTGAGTAGCGAGTAAGCCAGGCGCACGAGCTTGTGCATCACCGCCACGATGATTTGCTTGCCGCTCTTACCGCGCGCTTCGAGGCGATCGGCGAGCTCCTTGAAGGCCGGGACTTTGCGCTTTGCCGTCAGGGCAGCCATGTAGAGTGCCCGCCGGAGCTTCGCGTTGCCTGTCTTGCAAATGCGCGGCTTGCCCTTCACCGAGGTCCCGGACTGCCGCTCTGCCGGCGTAAGGCCGGCATACGCCGCTGCGGCTTTGGCACTATGGAGCCGATGCACCGGCAACTCCGCAAGCACGTTTGCCGCTGTCAAGGACGCGACGCCTGGTATGGTCTGAAGAAGCTGCGCGTTCCGGCTTAGCGTGACATCCGAGCAAAGAACACCTTGGATCTGCGACTCGATCTGCTTGACCATCTCCGCGATACCGACCAGATGCGTTTCGTTCATTTTGAGCAGCGTTGCTCCGACGGCGACGGATTGCACGATCTGCGTAAGGGCAATACGCTGCGCGATGAGCTGGTCGCGATACGCCAGCAAACCGCGCAGGGACAGGATTTCGTCGCTATCAGGCTCCCAGAGCGCGGGGCGCTCGGAGGCGCAGAATTGGGCCAGCATTCGAGCGTCGACCGCATCGGTCTTGGTCCGCAGCAAACGGCTCTTCGCAAAATATGCTGTACTAGCTACTATGTGATCTGACAGTCGTACGATCTTGCGGTAGTGTCAGATAGGTTGGGTTTCAGTCTAAGCGATCTGTTTCTCTTTCGCAAGGGAGACACTGTCGACGAATGTCTGCATCGGCGTCTTGCCGTAGCACCAGCGTCCTTGATGCGGACGCTGCGTGTTGTACTCCTCGGTCCACGCATCGAGGTCCCGCTGCAGTTGCTCGAGCGACGTGTAGATCGTCTTGCGAAACGCGATCCGATAAAACTCATCAAGCATCGTTTTGTGAAAACGCTCGACGATGCCGTTGGTCTGCGGATGGCGTGCCTTCGTTCGGGTGTGGTCGATGTCTTCGATCGCCAGGTAGAGCTCGTACGGATGTCCCTCACGCCCGCAAAACTCCGTGCCGCGGTCGGTCAGGATCCGTTGCAACGTAATCCCGTACTCTTCGTATAGCGGTAACACGCGATCGTTGAGCAGGTCGGCCGCAGTGATTGGTGTCTTGTCCAAATAGAGCTTCGCGACGCCCACCTTCGCATAGGTGTCGATGAAGGTCTGCTGGTAGATGCGGCCGACGCCCTTCATCGTCCCAACGAAGAAGGTGTCCTGCGCGCCGCAGTAGCCGGGGCACTCACTCTCGAACTCGCCGTGCGCTTCTTTCTCGAGCTTGGCACGCTCCAGCGCGACGACTTGCGCCTCAGTCAGGACGAGCCCATCTTGGGCGCTCTTTGCTTCCAGCGCTTTGAGCCGTTTCTTCATCGTCTCAAGATCGTGTCGCAGCCACACCCCGCGAAGTCCCGCCGGCGACATACGCATCCCACGCTTGGCGAGCTCGTTCGCTGCGCGCACTTGACCGTACGCAGGGAACTCGATCGCAAGATCGACAATCGCATCCTCGACTTCGGGAGCAATGCGGTTCTTGAGGTTCGGCTTTCGCTTGGTGATCTCGGCCAAGGCCAGATCGCCGCCCGTCTCGTAGAGCTCTTTGAAACGGTAGAAGCTATCACGGCTGTAACCCATCACGCGGCAGGCTTCAGTCACATTTCCGAGCTGCTTGCCGAGCTGGAGTAGGCCCACTTTCGCCTTGATGACTTTTCGGTCGCTGTTCATGGATGGCTCCTCAGGAGGATTCACCACCGGTATTCGACAACCGTCAGATCAAATCCTGACTTCTACAAATATGCCGTACGCGTCGGGTTCACCACGCTCACCCGGATTTTCGCTTTGTGCAAGTTCGCCGCTAAGTTGCGCCAATACGGCCCGGTTGACTCCATGCACACATGAACCTCGTGGGCGCGATGCGTGCGCAACCAACTGCGAAGCTTTCTGAAGCCGGTTCGCGTGTTCTCAAAACTCGCCTCACTGCGCTTCTCGCCGCGTTGCAAGCAGCAGTGGAACGTGTCCTTAGAGATATCGACGCCCAACATGCTCATCGCAGGATTTCCCTCTAGGTTCCGGCGTAGCGATCATCTTACCAGGCTCATGCATACGGGCTCGTCGCAGACGGCCCACGATTCCGTTCGGCTGATCGCTTGGAGGTTGGTGCGAGCGCCAATCTGAGCTACGGGCTCTTGGGCCCAGGCGTGACGACGGCGCTCGACACCGCGTAGGGGGATGATTCGTTCGAGTCATCCCCCTACCCCATCATATGAGCGTGACGGGGCTCAGCGTGCATGTCAACGCCGTGTGCAGAGGGCGTAGCCGTCGCGGCCGCTGACGATGCGGCCGCTCAGTTCGAGCTCGGTGAGCAGCGCGAAGAGTTCTGCGGCAGGAATCGCGATGCGGTCGGCGAGCGTGCCGGCGTCGCTCGCGCCGTCTTCCAGGGCCGCGATCACGCGGCGCACGGGTTCGGGATCGGCGGGATCGGGACTCGCGCTGCGCGTTCGTTCGCGAGGCGGAGGCGCGAGCGGGAGCGGGAGCGACGCGAGGACGTCGGCGACGTCGCGCACGAGGGTCGCGCCGTCGCGGATGAGCGCATTGCAGCCGGCCGCCTTCGGGCGGTCGACGTCGCCGGGAAACGCGAGGACCGGCGTGCCGCGGTCGGCGGCGTGGCCGGCCGTGTTCAGCGCCCCGCTTCGCGCGGCGGCCTCGACCACGACCACGGCATCGGCGAGCGCCGCGATCACCGCGTTGCGCGCGAGGAACTGCCAGGGCTCCGGATGGTTCTCCGGCGGGAACGGCGAGACGACAGCGCCGCCGCCCGCCGCGATCCGCGTACCGAGCTCCCGGTGGCGCGGCGGGAAGAAGTGGTCGTGGCCGCCGCCGAGCACGCCGATCGTCGGTGCCCCGGCCGCCAGCGCGCCCTCGTGTGCGGCGCCGTCGATCCCCAGCGCCAGCCCCGAGACCACGCAGACGCCGGCCCGTGCGAGGGCGGCGGCGAGTTCCCGCGCGCGACGCCGTCCGTCATCCGACGGGGCCCGGGTGCCGACGATCGCGACGCACGGTGCGGCCAATCCGTCGAGCGATCCCGCGGCCCACAGGCCCGCCAGGGCGTCATCGCGCAGACGCTCCCCGCACAGCGCGTCGAGCTCTGCCCGGGGGACGTAGCGGCGTTTGAGATGGTCCACGCTGGTCGATCACGTCCGGCTGCCCTCCCGGCAAGGGTTCCGCCCTTCAAGGGATTCCCCGGCGCGCTCCGTAACGGGCCTCGGCGATACCGCCCCAGCAGGGCCGGTCGCGTCAAGGGAGAGACCGAGTAGCCATGGCAGCCGAAGCGTACTGCGTCAAGTGCAAGACCAAACGTGAGATCAAAGACGCGCAGCAGATCCAGATGAAAAACGGCCGTCCGGCGACGGAAGGCAAATGCCCGGTGTGCGGGACGAAGATGTTCAAGATCGGAGCCGCGTCCTAGCGGACGGGGCGCTCCGCGGGCTATACTGGAACGGCACCACAAGATATAGGGGTGCCGCCCTCTGAGAGGACCTACCGAGCCTGCTCTGCCCGCACTGCCGCAAGAACGAGACGCGCGTCGTCGACTCACGCGACGACGACAACTCCGTCCGCCGACGGCGCGAGTGTCTCGGCTGCAAGCATCGCTTCACCACCTACGAGCGGATGGAAGCGCCGCGCCTGTTCGTCGTCAAGAAAGACGGCCGTCGGGAACAGTACAACCGCGACAAGGTCCTCTCGGGCCTTCGCCGCGCGTGTGAGAAGAGGCCGGTCTCCGAAGCGCAGATGGAGGAGATCGTCGCCGGGATCGAGCGCGAGCTTTTCGCGCGCGGCGAGAACGAGGTGCCGGCCTCGCTCGTCGGCGAGAAACTGATGGAGGCGCTCAAGCGCGTCGACGCGATCGCGTACGTGCGCTTCGCGAGCGTCTATCGCGACTTCCGCGACGTCGCGAGCTTCCGCGCCGAACTGGAAGGCCTGCTCGCAAAGTGAGCGCCCCGGTCGTCGCCGTCGTGCGCCTCCCCGAGGGCGAGGGGCTCCCGTTGCCCGCGTACATGAGCGCCGGCGCCGCCGGTGCCGACGTCGTCGCCGCCGTGCGCGAGGACGTCGTGATCGCTCCGGGCGAACGCGCACTCATCCCCACCGGGCTGGCGTTCGAGGTCCCTGCAGGGTACGAGGTGCAGGTGCGGCCCCGCAGCGGCCTGGCCCTGAAAGCAGGCATCACGTGTCTGAACACGCCCGGCACCATCGACAGCGACTATCGCGGCCCCGTCGGCGTGCTGCTGATCAATCACGGCAGCGCGCCGTTCGTGGTGCGGCGCGGCGACCGCATCGCGCAGTTGATCGTCGCGCCGGTGGTGCAGGCGGCGTTCACCGAGACGGCCGCCCTCGCGTCGAGCATGCGCGGCGGCGGCGGCTTCGGCAGCACCGGCCGATGAACTGCATCCGGCTGAGCGCGTAGCGATGCACGTCTACGTGGTCGGAAAGGGCGCCGTCGGAACGTATCTGGGCGAACTGCTGCGCGGGATCGGCAACGACGTCACCTATGCGCCGCGCGCGCTCGAGGACATCGTCCCGGTCGACGCCGATCTCGCGGTCGTCGCGGTGAAGTCGTACGACACGCCGGGCGCCATCGCGACGCTGCAGCGTGCGCTGCGCGATCCCGGTGCGACGACGATCCTCACGGCGCAGAACGGGATCGGCAACGAAGAAGCACTCGCGGCCGCGTTCGGCGCCGACAACGTCGTCGCGGCGGCCCTGACCGTCCCGGTCGAGATCGACGCTGCCGGCAAGGGCGTCGCGGCGAAAGGCGGCGGGATCGCGTTCGCACCCGTCGGCACCGCGAGCCCCAACAACTGGCTGCTGGCCGCGTTCGGCGCGACCGGGCTGCCGACGACCGCCGTGCGCGATTATCGCTCGCTCAAATGGTCGAAGCTCGCGCTCAACCTCGTGGCGAACGCGACCTGCGCGATCCTCGACGTCCTCCCCGAGCGGCTGGTCCGCGAAGACGAGGTCTTCGCGCTCGAGATCCGCGCGATCCGCGAAGTGCGCCAGACGATGAAGGCGCTGGGGATCGCGCCGATCGATCTGCCGCGCTACCCGGTGCGCGCGCTGCTCGCGGTTGCGACGATGCCGACGCCGATGGCGCGCGCCGTCCTCGCCGGCCGGATCGCGACCGCCCGCGGTGAGAAGCCGCCCTCGCTGCTGCTCGACCTGCGCTCGGCCAAGCACCGCACCGAAGTGGACGTCCTCAACGGCGCGGTCGCGCGAGCGGCGCGCGACGCCGGGATCGAGGCGCCGGTGAACACCGCGATCGCGCGGATCCTCAACGACGTGACGCACATGCCGCAGCTCTGGGCGAAGTACCGCGAACGCCCCGCGGCGCTGGTCTCCGAGATCAAAGCTGAGAGTGGACGCGCGCCGTCGGCGGCGAATGAGATCGCCGCGGCCGCCGACCGGCGCCGCGCCTGACGAAAGACCGAGAACCAGCGTGAGACATCCGAACGTCCCCGAGTCGCTCGACGGCTGGGCGATCCTCCACCGCATGTTCCGCCTCGACCGGCGCCGCTGGGATGCGCTCGACGCACCGCGCCGGGACGCCGTCGAACGCGAAGCCGGTGCGCTGTTCGGCGCGCTCGCGCGCGACGCCGACGCCGATCTGGGGCTCGCGCAGCTCCTCGGCCACAAGGGCGACCTGATGCTCACCCACTACGCGCGCGCGTTCGACGCGCTCGGCGACGTGCAGGCGCAGGTCGACAAGCTCGCGCTGCGCGATTTCATCGAACCGCTGGAGTCCTACGTCTCGATCCTCGAACTCGGACTCTACGAGCACACGGCGAAGATCCACGCCGAGCTGCGCGACCGCGGACTCAAGGCGCACAGCGACGCGTGGAACGCCGCCTTCGACGAACTGCTCGCCGACGCGGAGCGCGAGCCGCGCAACGCGGGCCGGCTGTGGGCGCGCATCCCGCATCGCCGCTACGTCTGCTTCTATCCGATGAACAAGAAGCGCGACGGCGCCGACAACTGGTACAATACGCCGTACGACGAGCGCGCGAAGCTGATGCTCGAGCACGGCAAGATCGGGCGCTCGTTCCACGGCCACGTCACGCAGGTGATCTCGGGTTCGATCGGGTTCGACGATTGGGAATGGGGCGTCGATCTCTACGCCGACGACCCGCTCGTCTTCAAGAAGCTGGTATACACGATGCGCTTCGACGAGGCGTCGTCGCGCTTCGGCGAGTTCGGGCGTTTCTGGACCGGGATGCAGTTCTCGGTCGCGCAACTCGGCGTGTTTCTCGCCGGAACCGCGTCGCCGGCGCTGCTGGCCGAGGACGTCGCCGAACCCGCGCTGCGATGACGGCGTTCGGCGGTTTCGACCACGTTGACCTGCGCGTCCCGGTGCTGGGTGTCGTCGAACGTTTCTACGACGTGTTCTTCACGCGGCTCGGGCTGACGCGCAAGTCGTATTCGTGGGTCGAGTTCGGCGGCTCGTCGTGGAGCGACGCCACGCCCGAACGCTACAATGCGGTCGAATATTACGAAGAAAACGTCAGCGGCCGGCCCGCGCACTTCATCGGGATCATCGAGGAAGGGACGGCCCAGCCGGCCCGCGGCCGCATCGCGTTCGCCGTCGACGCCGATACGCTCGAGGAGTGGCACGGCGTGCTGCACGAACTCGGCGCGCGCGAGATCGAGCGCAGCGACGACGACAGTTACCCGGCGCTGTTCTTCACCGACCCGGTCGGAACGCGCTTGGAGATCTGCGCGCGCCGCTCGCGCCCGTGAAGCCGCCGCACGCCGAACGCAAACGCGATCTGCTGCTCGCGGTCTGTTCGCTCGCGCCGCCGGCCGCCGACGGCGCGTGCGCGTGGTGCGCCGAGCCGCTGCCGCCACGGCGCCGGATATGGTGCAGCGACCGCTGCGGCGACGCGTTCTGGGCGAATCACTGGTGGTCGGTCGCGCGCAGCGCCGCCAAGCGGCGCGACCGCTATCGCTGCCGGCGCTGCGGAACGCGCGCGCCGAAGCGCCCGTCGCGCGCCGCGTTCCGCACCGAGCCGGCGTACAAGACCGCGATGCGCGCGTATCGCGCCGCGCGGCGCACGGAGCGGCTCGAAGTGAACCATATCGATCCGGCGCTCGGGCGGCACGGTCAGCTCTCGTGCGTGCACCACCTCGACAACCTGGAGACGCTGTGCCCGGCGTGTCACAAGGTCCACACCTCGGCGCTGCGGACCGAACGCGCGAGCGCGTGATTGGGAATAGGAAGCGTATGAGCACGACTGCTGCGCCGTCCGCGTCGATCGAGACGCGAAATCCCGCCACGGGGGCGGTGCTGAAGCGCTACGACGCGCACGATTCGGCGACGGTCGACCGCCTGCTGGAGCGGGCGGCGAGCGAGGCCGCGCGCTGGCGCGAGCGATCGTTCGCGGGACGCGCGCAGCTGATGGGCGCCGCGGCCGCGACGCTGAGGGCGCGCAAAGCGGAGCTCGCGCTCTTGGCGACCGCCGAGATGGGCAAGCCGGTGGCCGAGGCGGAGGCCGAGGTCGAGAAGTGCGCGCTCGCGTGCGACTGGTTTGCGGAGAACGCGGAGCGGCTGCTGCGGGCGATCGAGATCCCGTCGAGTGCGACGCGCAGTTACGCGGCGTTCCGGCCGCTGGGCGTGCTGCTCGCAATCATGCCGTGGAATTTTCCGTACTGGCAGGCGTTCCGTGCCGCGGCGCCCGCGATGATGGCGGGCAACGTCGTCGTGCTCAAGCACGCGGCGAACGTGACCGGCTGCGCGCTCGCGATCGAGGAGATCTTCCGCAGCAGCGGATTTCCGGAGGGCGCGTTCACCACGCTGCTCGTCGGCAGCAAGGCGATGGAGCCCATCGTGCTGCACGACCGCGTCGCCGCAGTGACGCTGACCGGCAGCGAAGCGGCGGGATCGTCGGTGGGCGCGCTCGCCGGGAAAGCAATCAAGAAAACGGTGATGGAGCTCGGCGGCTCCGATTACTTCATCGTCCTCGCCGATGCGGATTTGGAACGCGCGGCGGAGATCGGCGTAAAGGCGCGCTTCCAGAACTCGGGTCAGAGCTGCATCGCCGCGAAGCGATTCATCATCGAGGATGCGGTGTACGACCGCTACGTCGCGCTCTTCGTCGAGAAGACGCGCGAGCTCGCAGTCGGCGATCCGACGCAGCGCGAGACGCGCATCGGGCCGATGGCGCGACACGACCTGCGCGATGATCTTGCCGCGCAGGTGCGCGACACGGTTGCGGCCGGTGCGGCGCTGCTCGCCGGCGGCGAGCCGCTGCCGGGTCCCGGGGCTTTTTTTGCGCCGACGGTCGTCGGCAACGTGCGGCCCGGAATGCGGATGGCCGAGGAGGAGACGTTCGGGCCGGCCGCCGCGATGTTCCGGGTTCGCAACGCCGACGAAGCCGTTGCGCTCGCGAACGAATCGCGCTACGGGCTGGGCGGCAACCTGTGGACCCGCGACATCGCGCTCGCGGAACGGCTGGCCGCGCGCCTCGAATCGGGGAACGTGTTCGTCAACGGGATGACGGCGTCCGACCCGCGTCTGCCGTTCGGCGGCGTGAAGAAGAGCGGGATCGGCCGCGAACTCTCGGAGTTCGGGATTCGCGAGTTCGTGAACGTGCAGACCGTGTGGATCGGGCCTGAGTCCGGCGGCGGCGCGGGACGGCCGGCGGAGTAACCCGGCTCGCGCAACACCTAAGTCCTGGCCCGCGGAACCCTTCGGCCCCGTGCGCGCGTCGTCGCGAAGCGTACAATCGTGGCCCTACGGGTGTGCCTACACACGCAGTGCTCCGCCGCGAGAACCCGAGCCATTCAGCACACGAAGATCGGCTGCATCGCCGTTATGGGAATGCTCTGGTCCTGCGCGCTCCCGGCGCAGGCCGCGGAGCGCTATCGCGATGCGGTGCTCGCCGACCATCCGATCGCCTATTTCCGGCTCGACGAGCGGTCCGGAGCGATCGCGCACGACTCCTCGGGGCACCACTTCGACGGCGTCATCGGCGCACGTGTGTCGCGCGGCCGTCCGGGCGTGATCCCCGACGCGGCGTCGTCGCTCGGGTTCAACGGCGGCGACCGCTCGACCAAGGACGACGTCGTGCGGGTGCGGGGCAACGCGATGTTCGAGCGCGCGCAACAGCTCACCATCGAGGCCTGGGTCGTCCCCGATACGACCAAGATCGTCGGGAACAACTCGGGCGACGTGACGCTCGCCGCCTACGGCAACGACGACGCGCCCGACAAACTCCATTGCCGCTATGCCCTCGAGCTCGACGAGCACAGTCACGTGCTGTACTTCCCGCTCACCCTCGAAGGGAAGAAGACCGATCGCGTCCAGGTCACCGGGCCGCGCAGCCTCGCGACGTGGCTTCGACAGCCTTTCGAGCCGAGCACGCGAGAGACGCACATGCTCTACGCCGAACCCGGCACGGTCGCCAACCCGCCGCAGCCGCGCGTGCGCTACCATCTGGTCGGCACCTATAACGGTGAGACGATGCGTTTCTACGTCAACGGCCGGCTCAATCGTGAGATGCACGTCCGCGGACGCGTCGTCGGGTACGCTGCGCGCAACGGTTTTTCGATCGGCGGTGAATATGTCGACTTGAACCCCGTGTTTCGCGGCAGAATCGGCGAGGTGGCGGTGTACCCCAGCACGCTCTCCGAAGCGCGCGTGCGCGCACACTACCGGATCGGCATCGGCGAGGCGGCTGCCGATCAGCGCGTGTAGCGCGCGATCAGCGGCCCGTACTGCGGGTAGGCGGCGGTCAGCATCGAGCGCGTCGTGAGCTGGAAATCGGCGAATTCAAAGCCCGGCGCGACGTCGCACCCGACGAGCGCATAGCCGTCGGGCGCGTCGACGTGCGCGGCGAAATAGGTCGCGCCCGGGATCGTGGTCTGCAGCATCTCGGCGGCGCCGAGCCGCCTCGCTTCGTGGATGCCGCTCGGAGCGATCAACTCGACGGTGACGTCGTCGCCGCGGTAGAAGTGCCACGTCTCATCCGATTCCAGCCGGTGAAATGCCGAAAAGCGATCGGACGTGAGCAGAAAATAGATCGAGGTCGTGGCGCTGCGCACGGTGCCGCGTGCGGTCGTGACGCGGTCGGGACTGCGATAGGTCTCGCGATACCAGCCGCCCTCCGGATGGGGCTGTAGGCGGAATTCGTCGATCAGGCGATGCGCCTTGGGATGCATGCGGCGGCCTTCGCCGCGCGCTGTACGCGTGCTTTGCGGGCGGTAAGAGCGAATCACGACGCGGCGGCGAACCGCCCGCTCGATGACCGCCGCACCGCTCACCTCGACTCCCGCCGACGGCATCGTGCAGATCCGTCTTCCGATGCGCGGCAACCCGATGCGGTACGTGAACGGTTATTTGCTCGACGACGACGACGGCTGCACGCTCGTCGATTGCGGCTGGAAAACCGACGATGTGCTCGCCTCCCTCCATGCCGGACTCGCGGCGTGCGGACGGACGCTCGCCGACGTGCGCCGCCTCGCGATCACGCACATGCACTTCGATCACTACGGCCAGGCGGGGACGCTGCTGCGCGCGGGCGTTGGCGAGCTGCACATGCACCCGGCGGACTGGGACGCGGCCCTGCAGTATCTCACGGATCCGCTCGCGGCGGACGCCGCAGCCGATGCATGGATCGCACGCAACGGCCTGACGATCGTGCCGGAGGATGCGGACGACGACCCGCATCACCGCCGCTCCGAGCTCACCCGCCCGACGCATCTGACGGCCGACGGCGGCCGCATCGGGCGTTTGCGTGCGATGTGGACGCCCGGGCATTCGCCCGGTCACTTGTGTTTCGTCGACGAGCGTTCCGGGATGCTGCTGACCGGCGATCACGTCCTCGACCCGGTCACGCCGCACGTCGGAAACTGGTTCGGGCGGGGCGGCGACGCGATGGGTGACTACATCGCGTCGTTGCGGCGCGTCGCCGCCAGCGGGATCGCGCATGCGCTGCCCGCGCACGGTGAACGGTTCGATCACCTGCAGCGGCGCGTCGCCGAACTGCTCGCGCACGAAGCCGCCCGCGAAGCGGAGATCCTCGCCGCGCTCGCATTCGGCGCGCAAAGCGCGACCGACGTGGCGCGCGCACTCCGCTGGCGCCGCCGCGGCGACCCGTTTGACGCGCTGCCGCCGCCCCACCAGCAGTTCGCAGTCGCCGAGACGCTCGCACATCTCGAGCACCTGCGAGCGCGCGGCGTCGTCGAGCGGGACGACGCCGCGCACCCAGTACGCTACATCGAGAGCACGAACGCGCGCGCGTCCGAGGCGTCGTAACCCGAGAGCCGAGCCTCGCCGTTGATCGCCTTCGTCGCCACGTAGAGTTCCTCGAGGAAGCCCGCCCGCCGGGACCCGACTGTCCGGCGCAGCTGCCGAGCAGCACCGCGACCGTCGCGCTCTCCGAGTAGCCGGGGAGGCCGACGTCGCCGTTCTGTTCGAGCGAGACGATCTCGTTGGCGCCGCGCTTCACCGCGAAGGAGTACGTTGCGGAGTTGTGCGCTTGCGCGGCGCGATACGTCATCGTCACGGTATCGGTGAGGTTGACGTACTTGAGGATGCCGCAATCGGTGCTGGCACTGCCGCCCCCGAGCGTGATCGCATCGAGCGACGCGAAGCAGCGGCTGTTGTCGAACCGGATCGCATGCGGGCCGTCGTTCGGCGCCGCGACCGCGATCGACCCGAACGTCGCATTGTAGAAGCGCACCTCGATGGTGTGCACGCTGTCGAGGTATCCCGTCGTGTCGACACGGCTGCCCAGATCGGCGTTGTACCACAGCGCGAGCTCGGCCAGCGACCGGACCGGGTAGACGTTATGCAGCGGGCCGATGTTTTGCGCAGCGATCGTTACCGCGTCGTAGCGGCTGGTGATCGGATTCCATTTGTAGTCGCTCCACGAATCGCCGCGTGGGATCCCGTCGATGAGGATCTGATACCACGCGGCCCCGTCGATGGAGGCCAGATAATGATTGATCTTCACCGGGATCACGCTGCCGAACGGGACGTTCTGCACGCGATAGAAGTAGGTGAGATCGGGCCAGGTGTTCGCCAAGCCGGTCACCGCATCGATGCGGTCGAACGGCACGAAGCCGATCCCTTTGTAGAGAGGTCCCGTGAGCGGATCCAGACCCAATGCGATGTCGTCGATCTCGGCGTCGCACGTCACCAGCGCGCGATGCGCGGCGACCATCGCGAGGTCCGACGGCCGGAAGCCGATCCCCGGCGTGATGCGCGTGACGGTGTTTCCGGCCGAAAGGTCGACCACCGCGACGCGGTTGGCGAGGTCGCGTTCGCACAGCGCGAGACGCTCCCGTGCCGAGTCGAGCCACGTCATCATGAACGGTGCGGTGAAGCCGCCGGCGACGTCCGTCGCGGCACCGGTGCCGAGATCGACGTGACGCAGGCGTCCGCCGGACGCGGCTTGTTCGGTGACGTACGCGGATTGTTCGTCCGCCGAGAGCAGCAGGCCGATCGGATGATCGAGTCCGGACGCGATCGTCGCGAACGCGCCCGTGGCGGCGTCGATCCGGAGCAGTCTGCCGCCGTCGAATTCGACGACGTAGATGTGCGTGTGCTGCGAGTCGAATTGCATCTGGTGCGGTGCGTGCAGGCCCGCGGTGAGGACGGTCGCCACGCTGCGCGCCGCGTTGTTGAGGTTGACGCGCAGGACGTTGCCGGTGCGCTCGGTGACGAACGCGTGCTGGCCGTCGGGGCCGACAATGATGTCCTCGGGCTCGGGTTACATGACGAGGCGGGCGCGCTTCGAGCGCGCCGATGCATGTGCGCGGGCGCACTCCGCGCAGCATGTGTACGAGTGGCTCGGCGAGCGGCTTCTCGACCGCTACATGCGCTCGAAGATGCCCGCGATCCCTTGGCCGCCGCCGATGCACATCGTCACCAGTGCGTAGCGTCCGCCGGTGCGGTGCAGTTCGGCGATCGCTTTGATCGTGAGGATGCAGCCGGTCGCGCCGATCGGATGGCCCAGCGCGATCGCGCCGCCGTTCGGATTCACCTTCGCGGCGTCGAAGCCGAGTTCGCGCGACACCGCGCACGCCTGCGCGGCGAAGGCTTCGTTCGACTCGATCACGTCGATGTCGGCGACGCTGAGGCTCGCGCGCTCGAGCGCGCGCTTCACCGCCGGAACCGGTCCGATCCCCATGATCTTCGGGTCGACGCCGGCGTGCGCATACGCGATGAGCCGCGCGAGCGGCTTCTTTCCAGCGCGCTCCGCGGCGCCGGCTTCCATCATCACGACCGTCGCGGCCGCATCGTTGATCCCCGACGCGTTGCCCGCCGTCACGCTGCCGTCGGTTTTGAACGCTGGCCGCAATTTTGCCACCGCCTCGGGCGTCGTCTCGCCGCGGACGTGTTCGTCGGTGTCGAAGACGGTCGTCCCCTTGCGCGTCTTGAGTTCGACCGGCACGATCTGCTCGCGAAAGCGTCCTTCGGCGATCGCGTGCGCCGCGCGCCGCTGGCTCTCGACGGCGAACGCGTCCTGATCGTCGCGCGAGATTCCGAACTGCGCGGCGACGTTCTCGGCGGTGATTCCCATGTGCACCGAGTCGAACGGATCGGTCAGCGCGCCGACCATCATGTCCACCTGCTCGACCGGGCCCATCCGCGCGCCCCAGCGCTGCGTCGGGTCGCCGTAAAGGCCGCGGCTCATCGACTCGGCGCCGCCGGCTGCCGCGACCTCGGTGTCGCCGAGCAGGATCGACTGGGCCGCCGAGACGATCGCCTGCAGGCCGCTGCCGCACAAGCGGTTCACGGTGAGCGCAGGCGTCTCTTTGGGGATCCCCGCATCGATCGCGGCGACGCGCGAGAGGTACATGTCGCGCGGCTCGGTGTGAATCACGTTGCCGTAGACGACGTGCCCGACCTCGGCCGGCTCGATCCCCGCGCGCTTGACGGCTTCGGCGAGCGTCAGCGCTGCGAGCCGGGTCGGCGGCACGTCTTTTAAGCTTCCGCCGTAACTCCCGATCGCCGTCCGCGCTCCGCTCAAGACGACGACGCCGCGCTCTGCCATGATATCCTCCGCTAGATGGGGTAGATCAGCGAGTTCGGTATCGTTTCGCTGTCGAACACGCACACTTTCTCGCGGAAAAGCAATCTCCCACCGGCGCGCTCGACACGGTCGACGTAGCGGCCGGCGTTGTAGACCTCGGAGAGCGCGTTCGCCTTGGTCCGCACGATCACGTAGTTCGCGCGCACGTCGTACGCGTCGGCGCCGGCGCGCGCGATCAGAAACGATCCGATCGCGTGGCGCATGACGTACGGCTCGTGGAAGAGCGTCTGCGTCACGCCGTAGACGCGGTCGTGCAGCATCCCCTTGCTCTCGAAGCTCAGGATCGCCAGCGGCAGCCCGCGCTCGTAGTTCTCGCGCGCGACGATGCGGTAGACGCAGTCGTCGGTGAAGAACTCGGGCCAGTCCGCGTATCGCCCGTCGTCGAGCGCGTGCGCGTACGCGGCGTAGAGATCTTCGATCGCGAACCGTTCCTCGGCGCTCACGGCGCGCTCGCCGCCGGCGATCACAGGTCCATCACCTCGCGATAGTACGCGTACATCGAGCGGATGAGCGTCTCGGTGACGTTGTGAGCGGCGCCCCCGGTCCCCGCACCGTCGAGCTCGCAGATCGTCGCGGCGGCAGGATCCTGGCGGAAGCCGCGCTGCGAGAACTCGATCACTTCGCCGTCGTCGGCCGAGACGTACCCGCCCGGGCCGAACAGGTTCGCCTGGCGCAGACGCCGCTTCGTCATCGCGGCGTCGTCGTCGGCGAAGCCGAAATGCGTCCACACGAAGTCGAACTCACCGGGTCCGCGCGGTACGATGTGGCGGGTCGAGAGCGAGTTGACTTGCTGCTGCACGATCACGCTCGGAAAGAGCGTCAGCATCGTCACCGTCGGACCGTTCCACCACGGTTCGGTGACGATGTCCAGCACGCGCGCGTCGTGGAGCGTCATGTTCTCTTTGAAGCTCGTCACGCCGGCGGTGACGTCGGACTTGCCGCCTTCGTTGCGGCGCGAGACCATCGCGGCATGCCGGCCGCGCGCGTCGACGATCATCTCGGACTGCTGGTCTGCGCGCCACAGACCGAACGTGACGAACCACGTGTGCAGCAGCCCCGGATGATAAGGATCCTTGATGTTCTCCTGCATCAGCTTCCAGTTGCCGGGGATGCGCTGACGCGAGTATCCGAGCACGGTGAGCTCGCGACCGTCGAAGATGCGTTCGACGTACCGGCCGACCTCGGGGCCGACGAACGCGCGCAGGGCGGGAACGTCGTGGTCGAACGAGGCGAAGACGAGCCCGTTCCATTCCTCCACGCGCAGCTTCGTCAGGCCGTGATCGGCGAGCGCGAAATCGGCCGGCATCCCGCCGTTGACGCGCCCGTCGCGCGTGACGCCCTTGCGGAAGGGCAGTCCGATCAGATTGCCTTTAAGATCGTAGCTCCATTGGTGATACGGGCACACGAACGTCTTGCCGTTGCCGAAGTTCTTCTGGCAGAACTGCACGCCGCGGTGCGCGCAGTGATTCTCGACGACGTGGATCGCGCCGTCGCGGTCGCGCGTCATCAGCACCGAACGTTCCCCGACGAACGTTCGCTTGAAGTCGCCGGCGTTGGGGAGCTCCGCCGCCAGACCGACGTAGCACCAGTGGTCGCGGTAGAAGAGCCGATCGAGTTCCCGGCGATAGACGGCCTCGTCGGTGTACAGCGCGTAGGGGATCCGGCTGCATCCCGGTTCCCACTCGAGGTCGATGCGCAGTTCGGTTGCGATCATCCCTGGATCTCCTGGGATCGATTTCGCTATGTGAGATGCACTTCGTATCGCGTAGCGTTCACGCCTTGCCGAGCGCGCCATAGGATGTCAGGTTCACTTGACAAGGTCCCCGCTTCAATGTAAGGTATGCGTGTCATTATGTCCGGTACGCCTGACGGATTGTTGGGCGGTTCCGGAGCTTAGGAAGGAGCCAAGCCCATGCATCCGCTTCGACGTGTCGCGACGTTGGCGTGCGCGCTGTTCTTCGCCGCGGCCGGCGCGGCATCGGCCGACCCGGCGCTCTGGGTCGTCGAGTCGCCCCACGCAAAAGTGTACCTCTTCGGCACCGTCCACGTCCTCCGGCCGCAGCAATCGTGGCACACCGCGCCGCTCGATGCCGCCCTCGCGGAGAGCGCGGAACTCTGGCTCGAAGTGACCAACGCCGACGACCCGCAGGCGGCCGCGCCGATCGTGCGCAGCTTGGGAATCGACGCGGCGCACCCGCTCTCGACGAAGCTCTCGAAAACCGACCTGGCGCGCGTCGACAACGCCGCGAAGGCAATCGGCGCGCCGGCGGGCGAGGCGGCTTTCGAGCCGTTCCGGCCGTGGCTCGCGAGCCTCACATTCTCGGTCGTCCCGCTGCTGAAGGCCGGATACGATCCCAAGAGCGGCGTCGACATGCAGTTGAAGAGCGCGTTCCAGGCGCGCGGCAAACCGGTGCGCGGATTCGAGACGATCGATCAGCAGATGCACTTCTTCGCCGATCTTCCCGCCGATCAGGAGGTGGCGTTGCTCGATGCGACGCTCGATCGCGTCGATTCTGCGGCGACGGTCCTTGATTCACTCGTCGCGGCATGGTCGGCGGGCGACGTCGATCGCTTCGCGGCGCTCGAAAATGACGACATGTTTCGCTGCGCCCCCGGATTGTACGACCGGCTGGTCGTGCAGCGCAACGCGGCGTGGGCAAGGCAGCTCGACGCGCGGCTCCACGATCCCGGCATCAGCTTCGTCGCGGTGGGCGCGGCGCATCTCGCCGGCGCGGCGAGCGTGCAGTCCCGTTTGGCGGCGCTCGGCTATCGTGTGCGGCGCGTCCAGTAACGGTGGAGAATCGCCTGCGCGTGCTGCGCGCGGAGCGCAAGTGGAGCCAAGCCGATCTGGCCGAGCAGCTCGGCGTTTCGCGCCAAGCGGTCAACGCGATCGAAACCGGGCGGCACATCCCGACCTTGCCCTTGGCGTTCAAGATCGCGCGGCTCTTCGGGCAAACGATCGAAGCGATCTTTCAACCGCAGGAGCGTGATCTCACATGACCATTGATCGAACCGTACGCACTCCGCGGGTGCTGATCGTCGCGATGGCGGCGGGTGCGGCGGTGGGGTTCGCCGGAGCGTTCACGGGCGGACGCCTCGTCAAGTCGGGCGCGATTCACCTCGCCGGCTGGTCCGATGCGTTGGCGCTCGTCCTCGCGCTGTTCTTCATCGCGACCGGGCTGGCGTTCGCGATCGGTGGCCGCAGCAGAGCGTAAGCCGCGTATCTGCGCCAGCAGTGTGCGGTTTCGCTGCTCGCGGGCACGCTGCTCGTGCTGCCCGTCGTGACCACCGGCGACGACGTGGTGCGCCGTGCCGCGTACGCCGCGATCCTTGCCGGCTTCGCGCTCCAGTCGGCGCTCAACGTCGCGATCTGGCGGCGGTCCGACGAGTTCTTGCGCGCGGTGCTTGCCGAGGCGACCTTCGCCGTCTTTTGGATCGCGCAAGGTGCGCTGTTCCTCGTCGCCGCGGCGGCCAAGGTGGGGCTCGTTCCGATGCCTACGCTCTGGGACGGGGTGACAGTGCTGATGGCGATCTATGCCGTCACGTCGGTCGTCGTCGGCGTGCGCCGCGGGATGGGCTGACCTCCAGGAACGCGCGGCGCCGAAGGCGCAGGCGCCCTGCGATGGCGACGAGCGTCTTCGACTTGTTCAAGATCGGGTTGGGGCCGTCGAGTTCGCACACGGTCGGGCCGATGCGCGCGGCGGCGCGCTTCGCCGACAGCCTCCACGAACGCGGCGCCCTCGATCGCACGCGGCGCGTTCGCGTCGACCTCTTCGGTTCGCTCGCGCTCACCGGAAAGGGACACGGCACCGATCGGGCCGTGATGCTCGGCCTGGCCGGACGCCCGCCGGACGCGACGACACCCGAGGACGCCGAAGCGCTCGTCGCCGCCGCCGTGCGTGACGGCGCGCTCCCGCTCGGGGGCACGCACCGCATCGCGTTCGACCCGAACGTCGACATTGCGTTTCTCCGCGCGCAGTCGCTCCCGCGGCACCCCAACGCGCTGACGCTCTACGCGTTCGACGACGGCGGCGCCGAGTTGTCGAACGAGACGTACTTCTCGGTCGGCGGCGGCTTCGTCGAACGCGACGGCGATCCGCCGGCGGCGACCGGCGCGGCATCGCTCCCGTACCCGTTTGCCAGCGGCGCGGAACTGCTCGCGATCGGCGAGCGCGAAGGGCTCGCCATCTGGGAGATCGTGCGCGCGAACGAGACGGCGCTCGTTTCCGAACCGGAGTTGCGCGCGTACGTCGATCGCGTGTGGACGACGATGCGCGCGTGCGCGGAGCGCGGGCTCGTGACCGAAGGGATCTTGCCCGGCGGCCTGAACGTGCGGCGGCGCGCGCCGCGGCTGTACCGCAAGCTGCAGGTGGCCTTAGCCGGCGACGACGGCCTCGCACCGATCGACTACGTCAACACGATCGCGATGGCGGTGAACGAGGAGAACGCCGCCGGCGGCCGCGTCGTGACCGCGCCGACCAACGGTGCCGCGGGCGTGATCCCGGCCGTTCTGCACTACTACCTGCGTTACGTGCGCGGTGCCGGCGATGACGGCGTGCTGCGTTTCTTCCTGAGCGCCACCGCGATCGGCGGACTGTATCGTGAGAACGCGTCGATCTCCGGCGCGGAAGTCGGATGTCAGGGCGAGGTCGGCGTCGCGTGCTCGATGGCGGCTGGCGGACTCGTCGCCGCCCTCGGCGGCGCGAACCATCACGTCGAACACGCCGCCGAAATCGGGATGGAGCACAACTTGGGCATGACCTGCGACCCGATCGGCGGTCTCGTGCAGATCCCGTGCATCGAGCGCAACGCCATCGGCGCGGTGAAAGCGATCAACGCCGCCCGAATGGCGATGTGGGAAAACGATGGACACCGCGTCTCGCTGGATCGCGTCATCGAGGTGATGCTGCAGACGGGCCGAGACATGCAGACGAAATACAAGGAAACGTCGCTCGGCGGTCTCGCCGTCGGCGTGGTGGAGTGCTAGACTGAACATCCCCACGTCGCCTTCGAGGAGGATCCGTCATGGTCGCTCGCTACTCGATCGACTGCCGCGAATTTCCGAGCGAGAGCAATTGCTCGCTGACGATCGCTGGGACCGAAGACGAGGTGCTTCTCGTCGCGGTCGAGCACGCCGTTGCAAGTCACGGGCACGCGCGCTCGCCCGAATTGCGTGAGATGCTGCGCGGAGCGATGCACGAGGAGCACACCGCGGCCGCGACCTAACAGGCCAATGAAAAATCGGCCGAGTTGATGTTGGCGTGACGGCGTTTTTCGCGTATTATAAGAGCAAGTCTCCTCATACCTTGGTGAGGTTGCGGCCGATGCGGACTCATGATGAGCAGCGTGCATCCGTTTGGACGACGTTGCAGCCGGAAGACACCGTGCCCGGCGATCATCCGTTGCGCCCGATGCGCGTGATGGTCAACGAAATTCTGCGCGAACTCTCGCCGGAGTTTTCCAAGCTCTACTCCCGACGGGGCCGGCCATCGATCGCGCCGGAGAAGCTGCTGCGAGCCTTGCTGTTGCAAATGTTCTACTCGATCCGCAGCGAGCCGATGCTGCTGGAGCAGTTGCGTTACAATTTGCTCTTTCGTTGGTTCGTGGGCTTGAGCATGGACGACAAGATCTGGGACCCCTCGACGTTCAGCAAGAACCGCGATCGGTTCTTGAATGGCGAAATCTCCGAGCGGTTCTTCGCCGCTGTGGTCGAGCGGGCGCGTGCCGACGAACTGCTCTCGAACGAGCATTTCACCGTCGATGGGACGCTAATCGAGGCGTGGGCCAGCCACAAGAGCTTTCGGCCCAAGTCGGACGACGAACCGCCGACCTCGAGCGGCGGTCGCAACGAGGGCGTGAACTTTCGTGGCCGGCCGCGCAGCAACGAGACGCACGTCTCGAGTACCGATCCGGACGCGCGGTTGTACCGCAAGAGCAGCGGCGCGCCGGCGATTCTCGGCTATCTCGGACATGCTCTGATGGAGAATCGCAACGGCTTGATAGTCGGCGTGAAGACCACTCGCGCGACCGGGATCGCCGAACGCGAAGCAGCGCTGGAATTGATTCGCGGGGTCAGCGGAAGCAACCGAATCACGCTCGGTGCCGACAAGGCGTACGATACCAAAGACTTTGTCGAGGCGTTGCGAGCGCTCAACGTGACGCCGCACGTTGCTCAAAATACGACCCGTCGCCGCAGCGCGATCGACCGCCGAACCGTCCGCCATCCGGGCTACACGGTGAGTCAACGCAGGCGCAAGTTGATCGAGGAGAGCTTCGGGTGGGGCAAGACGATCGGCCGATTGCGCAAGGTGCATTTCCGCGGGCTTGATCTGGTCGGCGACATTGTGCGCTGGACGGCCGCGGCGTACAACTTGATCAGGATACGCAATCTGAGGGCCGCGACATGATGCGAAGTGATGCTGACCCGAGGGGCGTTTTCGAGATGAACCGCTCGGCAACGGGCTTCGAGAGGTCCGCCGACCTCCCGAAAACCGTGCTGAACGGGCAGTTCGCGAACCACGCGCCGATTTTTTCACGGGGCTGCTAACCGCGCAGCGACGCCTCGGCTTCGGCGCGATCGGTAAACACGTCGAGGCGTCGTCCGAGCCCCGCAAGGAGGAACATCTCCCGTACGGTGCCCTGCACCGGGATCAGCACGGCCAGCCCCGCGGCGTGCCGCCGGCGCAGCATGAGCAGTTCCGAGAGAAACGTCGAATCAACCCCGGTTGAGGCCGTCAAATCGACCAGGACGGGACGGTCCGCGGGGACGTCCACGAACGCCGTCCGGAAGTCCGGGTAACGGCTGATATCGAGAAAGCCGTCGAATGCGAGAAGATGCGGCAGGGCGTTCAACGGACCAACTCACGGGACATGGCGCCGTCCATACCCGCATTCCTCGTCTGTTACACCTCGCAGGTGCCTACGTGTGAGAAACGGCACTCACGCGCTGCGTCAGCCTGCGCGCGGTACGCTCGAGCATCTGACGCAGGGCGGCGAGTTGGACCGGTTTGGCGAGGTACTCGTCCATGCCGGCGGCGATGCAGCGCTCACGGTCGCCTTCGAGTGCATTCGCGGTGAGGGCGACGATCGTCGCCCGGGCGTCCGATCCGCGTTCCGCGGCGCGGATCGCTTTCGTCGCCGCGAAACCGTCGAGGACCGGCATCTCGCAATCCATCAGGATCAAATCGTAGGCACGGCGTGATGCGGCGTCGACGGCTTCGGCGCCGTCGCACGCGGCGTCGGCGCGATAGCCCAGTTTTTCGAGCTGCTGCAGCGCGAGCTTGCGGTTCACGGAATTGTCGTCGGCGACCAGGATGACGAGGTCGCCGCCGACGACCGCATCGGTCACCGAGCGCGGCTCGGGCGGCCGCGCGGCGCCGGTGCGTGCGGCGACTAGCGCGTCGAACAGCGCGGCAGTCTTGAGCGGCGTTCGCAAGTACCCCGCGAAGCCGGCGGCCGCCGCCTCTTCGGCTTCGCCCGGACGGTCGTGCATCGCCACCAGCACCGCGGGGCTCGCGTCGCCGTGCGAGCGCGCGCGCTGCAGCACATCCGTGAGATCGGCGCCCTTGTCGCTCGCGACGAGGATGACGTCCGGCGGCGCCGCGCGCGACGTGCGCGTCGCGATCGCACCCCACGCGAGCAGGTACTGCTCGAGCACACCGCGCGTCGTCGCGTCCGCCCCTTTGATGAGAACGCGCGCTCCGCGCAGCGGATTGCGATCGACGCCGTGTGCAGGCGGTGCCGCCTCGACGCGTTCGAGCGGGAGCGCGAACCAGAACGTGCTGCCGTGGCCGGGGACGCTCTCGTAGCCGAGGTCGCCGCCCATGAGGTCGACGAGGCGTTTGGCGATCGAGAGACCGAGGCCGGTGCCTCCGAAGCGGCGGGTCGTCCCCGCCTCGACTTGGCGGAACGGCGTGAACAGCTGCGCCGATCCCTCGGGCGTAATGCCGATCCCGGTGTCGGTGACGCTGAAACGCACGACGGCGCGCCGCGGCGTCTCGCTCGTTTCAACGACGGCCCGCACGACGACGGATCCCTCGCTCGTGAACTTGACGGCGTTGGAGAGAAAATTGAGAAGCACTTGGCGGACGCGGTGCGCGTCGCCCATCGCCCGCCGCGGAACGTCGGGCGCGACGTACGTCGCGAGCGTGACCCCTTTTTTGCGCGCCGACGCTGCCAGGATGTCCGCCGTGCTCTCGACGAGTTCGAGCGGTGAGAACGGCTCGCGTTCGATCTCCGTCGCGCCGGCTTCCAGCTTCGAAAAATCGAGGATGTCGTTGACGACCGAGAGCAGCGCCTCGGCCGAACCGCGAATCGTTTCGGCGTAGTCGCGCCCTTCGTTGTCGAGTTCCGTCTGGAGCAGCAGTTCGCTGGTCCCGACGACGGCGTTGATCGGCGTGCGGATCTCGTGGCTCATCGTCGCGAGAAAGCGCGATTTGACCGCCGCGGCCTCGATCGCTTCGTCGATCGCGCGCTGGCGTTCCGTCACGTCGCGCGCGATCAGCACGCCTTCGCCCCGGCCGATCTCCAGCGGAACGCCGGCGGCGCGCAGCACGTCGTCGGCGCGGCGCCCTTGTAGCTCGTCTCCGAACAACTCGAGCGCGGCGCGGTTCGCGCCGGTGATGCGCTCGTCGCCGTCGACGGTGAGCAGCGCGTCGCCGACGCCCTCGACGACGGCACGGAGGCGGCGTTCGCTCGAGCCCAGCGCCGAGACGAGCCGCGACGTTTCGAGCACCAGCGCGGTGAGCATCGCCGACGACGCCGCCAGCGCGCAGAAGCGCGCGACGTACCAGCCGAGACTGTAGCGCGCGCCGCCTGCTGCGCTGATCACGACGTCGATCAGCGTTGCCCAGCACGCGACCGTGAGCCAGAGCGGCGCGATCGTCGTGCGCGAGGGCAGCGTCACGAGAACGACGAGCGACGTCGCCAGCAGGACCGCGACCGCCGGAGCCGGGCCCCAGGCGAGGATCGCGTGAACGTGTCCGTCGGCCATGATCGCCGGAAGCCGCTCTCCCGCGCGGAACGTGACCGCCGCCGTCACCGCCACGAGTCCGGCGGTCGCGGCCGCCGCGGTGACGATCGTCCGCGTGCGCACTCGCCGCCGGCTGCGAGCGAGCAGCGCATAGCCCAGCGCGAAGAGCGGGAACCCCGCATGCGCGTCGACCCACAGCCACACCGCCGCCTGCGAACCCGCGCCGAACAGCGTGCCGTCGCCGAACGCGCCGGGGAACGCCAGCAGATGCGGTACCATGAGCAGTCCGGTGAAGAGATACGCGCAGCCCAGCACCGTGATGCCGGGAGAGCGGGTGTCGAAGGCGTCGCGCAGCAGGAGCAGCGCGGTGAGCAGATCGCTCAGCACGACGAACGTCACGAACGCCGGGAGAAATGCCGCGACGACGGGGAGCGGCGTGCGCGCGAACGGCAGCGCCGCCGCAGCGATCACGCCGAGCCCGGCCGCCAGCGCCAGCGCAAAGCGTTGCTGCGCTCGCGCGGCCGGGAAGGTTGCGAGACTGGGCGGGGTCGACATCCGACCATAACGGTCGGTCGAAACCCCGCCAAGGTGAAGCCCGACGGTGCCGGCGGAGCGAAGCGTGACGAGCGCGACGCTGGCGAGGCCGAACCCGGGCATGGTAGGTTCGTCTCGATGGCTCATTCGCACGGCGCGCACGCGCACGATCGTCACGGTGCTCGTCAGCCCGAGCGCTTCGATCCGGCGCGCGCTGCGGTGCTCGACGATCCCGAGCGGTTCACGTACGTCGCGCCCGATGCCCTGCTCGCGCTCCTCGATCCGCCGGCCGGCTCGACGCTGATCGATTTCGGCACCGGTACGGGGCTCTACGCGTTTGCGATCGCGCAACGGCGACCGGACCTCCGCGTGCTCGCCGTCGACGAACAGGATGCGATGCTCGGCATCGTGCGCGAGAAGCTCGCGGCGTCACCCGCCTCGCCGGTCACGGCGGTCGACGCCGCCGGGCTGCTGCACGCGCCCCAGCGCGCGCAGCGGATCCTCGCCTTGAACGTGCTGCACGAACTCGGCGACGACGCCCTGCGGGGGATGCTGAATCTTTTGGAACCCGGCGGCGTCGCCCTCGTGGTCGATTGGCGGCGCGATCCGAACCGCACGATCGGGCCGCCGAACGATCACGTCTACAGTGAAGGCGAAGCGCGCGAGCGGCTGCGGTCGTTCGCGCCGCACGTTACACCGGCTGGGGCGTTTGCGTATCACTATGCAATGCTCGTGACGCGCTGAGCGGCGCATGAGAGAGCATGCTGCGCTGCAGACACGCGTGGTGGCGCGGTGAACGCGCGGACGGCCGGCGCCGTGCTGGCGGCGAGTGTCGTCTCCGCGATCCTCGCGGGGAACCTTTCGTGGCGCGTGACGACGGCGCGTACGATTCGCCGCCTCGCGGCCGTTCCGGTCGAGGGTGAGGCGGCGATGCCGGCGGAACGCGCCGAAGCGCTCCCGGCGCCCGTTGCGCGCTACCTTTGCATCGCGTTGCCGCGCGACGCGCCGCGGATCGTGAGCGCGCACATGACGCAGACCGGAACGATGCGCGCGGCGCCCGAGGCGCGTTGGATGCCGTTCACCGCCGTCGAGGCGTTTACGGTGCGGCCGCCGGGGTTCGTCTGGGACGCGTCGGTGCGCGCGATGCCGTTCGTCCCGTTGCGGGTGCGCGACGGTTACGTCGCTGGGCGCGGCGCCTCGGAGGCGGCGCTCGCTGGGGCGATCCCGGTCTTCTCTCAGCCCGGCGGAGCGGAGATCGACGCCGCCGCGCTGCCGCGCTTTCTCGCCGAGGCGATCTGGTTTCCGACCTTCTTCGCGCCGGGCGGCGACGTCGCGTGGACGACGCTCGACGAACGCCGTGCGCGCGCGACGCTGACCGATCGCGGAACCACCGTCTCGCTCGACGCCGAGTTCGCTCCGAACGGAGAGCTCACCACGATCTCGGCGATGCGGTATCGCGATGTGAACGGGACGCCGGTGCTGACGCGCTGGATCGGGCGCTGCAGTGCGTACGCGCGCTTCGACGGGATGATGATCCCGGCCGACGTCGAGGTGTCGTGGGCGCCGCCCGAGGGCGCGTTCGCGGTGTGGCGCGGGCACCTCACTGCCGTGCGCTATCATTTCGCGGACTAGCCTTCGTGCCGGCGAATCGCGAGCTCGCTGCGTTGCACTTCGTCGAGGACGTCGGCGCGCAGGCGCTGCAGAAACGCCCGCAGGCTCGATTCGGCGGCATCGGCGAGCGCGGTGCCGTCGACCAGCGGCCGAAGGCGCCGAGCGGGACGCGATACTCGCCGTTGAGCTGGAGCGACGACTCCATCCGCCCGCCCGCGGCAGCGCGCACCTCGCCGGAGAACACCGGAAACCAGTCCTCGTGCCGTGCCGCCGCCATCGCGATCGGGATGGCGTCGGCGGTGCGCGACGACGGATCGACCAGCCAGAGCTTCACCGGGACGTTGAGCGTCGCGCCGGCGAAGCCGACGCGCGCGGCGAGCGCGAAGTCATCGCGCTGCGCGTATGCGCTGAGCACCGTCATCAGCCGCGGAGCGACCGCGGCCTGCGGTGCGGCGATCGTCGTCACAAGCGCGACCCCCGGCATCAGCGCGACCGCTTCTCGGCTTCGACGCGTTCGTAGCTGGTGCGCAGCTCGCGGCCGACGTCGTCGAGCAACGCGCTGAGCGTCGCATGCGCGATGCGCCGTCCGATGATCTCGTCGAAGACTTTTCCGGCGGCGCCGCCCGGCGGATCTAGCGGCCTTCGAGCTGGAGTTCGCACTCGCCGTAGTCTTCGCCGGCGCTCAGCGAGAGCGTCCCCGTGAAGCCGGTGTGGGGATGCCGCGCGCCGTGTGACCCGGGTCCCACCGCATCGCATACTTCGACGCGTAATTGACGCCGTGCGACAGGCGCTAGGTCTCCGCGACGACGACGCGCGCGAGTTCGCGTCCCTCGGACGAGGGCACGACGAGCGTCAGCTCGCAGCGTCCGTGCTGATGATCGCGCTCCAGGCCGAGCCGGCGCTCGAGCGCGCCCGCCGCCTCGGTGAAGGGGGCTTCGAGGTAGATTCGCTCACGTACCGTCGACATGCGATGCCTTTTCTTGCCGTGGGTGCTTCAGTATAGGCCCGCCCCGGCGAGAAGTCACGGCGTCGAGCCGTTCGCGAGGATCCGCTTGAGCTCGTCGAGGAGCTCGGCGGCGGTGCTCTGCGCCATGCGATGGCCGATCGCAGCGTCGAACGCGACGCCGGCGATCCCGAGCGGCGGCTGGTAGGTGCCGTCGATCTCGATGCGGCCATCCGATCGCATCTTCGGCGATGCTGAGCGTGCCGTGGAAATGGGGATACGGGCCGCCGTCCTTGGGCCCCACGAGACGTCCAGCAGCCGATAGCCGGGATAGCCGGGTTTCGGCTTGAGATGAAATTGCACGTCGCGTTCGAGTCGGAGGTCGCCGAGGCGCACGCGCATCGGGGGCGTGACGTCGTTGCCGCCGAAATGGGCGGAGAGCCGGTCCGGGACCTGGTCGAACGGGCACGCCACGGTGGTGAACTCGGTGATAGTGCTCATGGCACGCACGGTACGCGGCGCGGCGGAACAACGCATGAACACCTCTCGCCGGCCATGTGAACGCGAGCGAGCTCGAGCGTTCACGGACCGTTCTTGGGTCGAGCGTATCGTGACGGTGCGGAGGAATCCCATGCTCACGAAGATTACCGACCTCGATCTGCAGGAAAGCGTCGCCGAAGAACTCAGCTTCGATCCGAGCGTCGATGCGTCGCACATCGGCGTCGCCGCGAAAGACGGCGTCGTCACCCTCACCGGGCGCGTCTCGACGTACGCCGAGAAGATCGCCGCCGAGGAGGCCGCCAAACGCGTCGCGGGCGTCAAGAGACTGGCCTGCGAGCTGAGCGTCGATCTGCCCGCCTTCCACCAGCGCACCGACGCGGACATCATCGCGGCGGCGCTCAACGTGCTCTCCTGGGATGTCAGCATCCCCGAAGACGCCGTCAAGGTGCAGGCGGAGAACGGCTGGCTCACCCTCGACGGCGCCGTCGATTGGCCGTATCAAAAAGAACACGCCGAACATGCCGTGCGGCAATCTGGCCGCCGTGCGCGGTCTCACCGATCACATCGCCCTGCGGCCGCATCCGTCGGTCCCGGCGATCAAAGAGAAACTCCGGGAAGTGTTCCAGCGGCGCGCCGGGATGGACGCCGAGCATCTCTCGGTCGAGACGCACGATGCGAGCGTCACGCTGCGGGACGGTCCATTCGTGGGCTGAACGCGATGATGCGACGCGCGCGGCGCTCTCGGTTCCCGGCGTCACGCGCGTCCATCATCTTACCGTGATCGGATGAGCGATCGCGAGCGGCCGTTCCAGACGGTCAACGAGGTCCTGATGGGCGTCGCGATGCTCACCGCCGCGGCCTTCCACGGCTCTACCTGCTCGCGCGCGGATCGTCGAAGATGGACGGATTTGCTCCGCGCGTCGCGCCGCGCGCGAACTGACCGCCGCCGTCAACGGTCCTTCCGGGGCCGCCCGCGAACCTACTCGGGCGGCCCGGCTGCGTCCGGGCGAAGGGGACGTCGTCATGGATTTCTTGGAGCAGTTCGATCGCGCGACGATCGAAGGGATCGAACCGATCGCGGAGTCGGACCAGTTCGCGATCTATCCGGTCGGTTCGGATACGTATCTGCTGGTGCAGCGTCACGGAGCGATGCCGTGGACCGCGCTGCGGCTCTCTGGCGACGGGATGTTCCGCGTCGGCTCCCTGCTCATCGACGCGATGCGCCATCTCTATCGCGACGTCGCGTCGAATCTCTCACCGAACCTGCGCCGCTGACCAGCGGCGTCCGCGATCCGCTCAGGCGATGCCGTTGCGGATCGCGTAGACGGCGGCTTGGGTGCGTGCGGTGACGCCGAGCTTCGAAAAGATCCGGCTGACGTGGTTCTTGACGGTCTTCTCCGAGAGGTAGAGCCGGCAGCCGATCTCTTTGTTCGAGAGGCCCACGCCGATGAGACGGATGATCTCGCTCTCGCGCAACGAGAGCTCGTCGTGCGCGGGCTGATCCGATTTGAGGCGCCGCAGCAGTCCGCCGGCGACGCGCGGATCGAAGTAGGTTTCGCCGCGCGCGACCGCCTTGCAGGCGCGGATGAGTTCGCCCGGCGAGACGTCTTTGGCGAGATACCCGTCGACGCCGCACGCGAGGCAGCGCTGCATCGAGATCTGCTGCGGGTGCGAGGTGAGGACGACGATGCGCGTCCCGGGCGACTGCGCCCGCGCGCGCTGGACGAGTTCGTCGAACTCGGCGGAGACGTCGTCGAAGTCGACGAGCAGCAGGTCGGGCTGGTGGACGCTGAGGCATCCTTCGTCGAGCGTGCGCGCGTCGCTGGCGACGTCAAGTTCGACGTCGCGCGCCAGCAGACCGCACAGCGCCTTGGCGATGATACTTTGGCTCTGGATGACCACGAGGCGGTATCGCCGCACGCCGGTGCCGTTCATGCAAAACTCCCTCGGATGATGGCTGGGAGCTTCATTGTGCCGAATCGAAATTACGACTCGCTTACGATCACCCCGAAAGTCCCTGAACGTCCCGGCCTTCGGACCCCGGCCCGCTTACGCGTGCGGGCCGGTGCGGAGGATCGTGTGCCGAGGCCCCCGCAAGCGTCGAACGGACCGATGAGCGATCACACGAGCGACCCACCCCTGCACGGCGCCGAACGATGAGCGCATCGGAGCGGACGCGCGTCGCGATTGTCGGCGCCGGGCCGGCCGGCCTGACGCTCGCGCATCTGCTGCATCGCGCCGGCATCGAGACGATCGTCCTTGAGTCGCGCAGCCGCGACTACATCGAAGGGCGCGTTCGCGCCGGCGTGCTCGAACATCAAACCGCGCAGCTGCTCTATGAGATCGGCGTCGGCGCCCGGATGCGGCGCGAGGGCTTGATCCATCGCGGCATAGAGCTGCAGTTCGGCGACACGCGTCACCGCATCGACTTCGAAGACCTCACGAACGGCAAGTCGGTGGTCGTCTACGGGCAGCAGGAAGTCGTCAAGGACCTCATCGCCGCGCGGCTCGCCGACGGTCTCGGGCTGCACTTTTCTTGCGAAGTCACGGCGATCGATCCGGAGACAGGTTCCGCCCCGGGCTCCCGCGTTCGCTACCGCGATGACGGCGGCGTTGAGCGCACGATCGAGGCGGATTTCATCGCCGGCTGCGACGGCTTTCACGGTCCGGCGCGCGCCGCAATCCCGGCCGCCGAGCTGAACGTGTACGACCACGTGTTTCCCTTCGCGTGGCTCGGCATTCTCGCGACATCGCCGCCGGTCTCCGAAGAGCTGATCTACGCCAACCACGAACGCGGCTTCGCGCTGATCTCGATGCGCTCGCGGACGGTCAGCCGGATCTACCTGCAGTGCGGCGTCGACGAAGATCCGGCGACCTGGCCGGACGACCGCATCTGGTCGGAACTGCGCCTGCGGCTCGCCGCCGGCGTCGGCAAGGAGATCGTCGAGGGGCCGATTTTCCAGAAGGGGATCACCCCGATGCGCAGCTACATCTGCGCGCCGATGCGGTACCGAAGGCTGTTTCTGGCCGGCGATGCGGCCCACATCGTTCCGCCGACCGGCGCGAAGGGGATGAACCTCGCAATCGCCGACGTGCGCGTTCTCGCCCGGGCGTTCGCGCGCTACTTTGCCGCCGGATCGATCGATCTTCTCGATGCGTATTCGGAGACGTGCCTCGACCGCATCTGGAAGACGCAGCGGTTCTCGGCGTTCATGACGCGGCTGCTGCACCGCTACGACACCTACGATCCATTCGAGCGGCGCTTGCAGCGCGCGGAGTTCGATTATCTCATCGGATCGCGCGCCGCCGCCGAAAGCCTCGCCGAGAACTACGTCGGGTTACCGTTCGCCGAGACTGCCGGCAGCGTCACGTAGCGGTGCAGCGCCCAAAGCCGGCTTTGCGCGAACGTGTTACGCGGCGTTCGCGCCGCGAACCGTTCCCGACCGATAGACCAGCGCTTCGGCGACGTGCGGCCGTGCGATCGTCTCGGAACCGGCGAGGTCGGCGATCGTCCGCGCGACGCGGGTGACGCGGTCGAACGCGCGGGCGCTGAGCGCGCCGCGCGTCACCGCCGCGTCGAGCAGGGCGAGCGCGTCGCCGTCGAGCGCACAGAAGCGCCGAACCGCCGCGGCCGGGATCGCGGCGTTCGTCTCGACCCCGAGTTCGGCGAATCGCCGCGTCTGCCGCGCGCGCGCCGCCTCGACGCGTGCGCGGATCACCGCGGAGCTCTCGCCGGCGCCGTCGCGGCCGGAGAGTTCGCCGAACGAGACGCGCGCCACCGTGACGCGCAAGTCGATGCGGTCGAGCAGCGGCCCGGAGAGTTTGCCGAGATACTTCTCCACCAGCGCGTCGTCGCAGCGGCAGTCGGCGTCGCGGTCGCCGCGGAACCCGCACGGACATGGATTCATCGATGCGACCAGCGTGAAACGCGCGGGGAACGCATGCGTGCCGGCGACGCGCGCGATCGTGACGGTTCCCTCTTCGAGCGGCTGACGCAGCACCTCGAGCGTCGCGCGCGGAAATTCGGCGAGCTCATCCAGATAGAGCACGCCGTGCTGCGCGAGCGAAATCTCTCCCGGTCGCGGGAACGCGCCGCCGCCGACCAGCGACGCGCGGCTCGCCGTATGATGCGGCGAGCGAAAGGGACGCTGCGAGACGACGCGCGGACGCGCGCCGAGCAGCCCGGCGATGCTGTAGATCTTGGTGACGTCGAGCGCTTCGCTTTTCGTCATCGCCGGCAAGATCGACGGAACGCGCCGCGCGAGCATCGTCTTCCCGCATCCCGGCGGCCCGACGAGCACGACATTGTGGCCGCCTGCGGCGGCGATCTCGAGCGCGCGCTTCGCGAGCGCCTGACCCCGCACGTCGGAGAAGTCGCCGACGTCGCGCGCCGCCGCGTCGAAGACCGTCGCGCCGCGGCGGCGGAACGCCGCGCCGTGACCGAGGACGACCGCGACCGCATCGGCCAGTGCCGGCACGGCGAAGACATCGATCCCGTCGACGAGCGCGGCTTCGTCGCGGTTGGCCTCCGGGACGATGATGTTCGCGAAGCCGGCGCGCTGCGCGGCGAGCGTCATCGCGAGCACGCCCGGCACCGCGCGCAGCGTGCCGTCGAGCGCGAGTTCGCCGCAGGCGACGAAGCCGCGCAGCGCGCCGCGCTCGATTTGATCGTCGTTCGCCAGCAGACCAAGTGCGATCGCGAGCTCGAACGCCACGCCCGATTTGCGCAGGTCGGCCGGCGCGAGGTTGACGACCAGCCGCCCCGGTGGAAACGCGAAGCCGGAATTCACGATCGCTGCCCGGACGCGTTCGCGCGACTCGCCCAGCGCGCGGTCGGCCATCCCGACCAGGGTCAGCGACGGGGTTCCGGCCGAAGCGTGCGTCTCGACCCGCACGACGTAGGCATCGATCCCCGCGATCGCGGCAGAATAAGCGAGAGCCAGCATCGCCGTGCGTTCACGCGCCGCGCCCGGCTCCGCTAGGGCGGGCGCGCCGGGAGGAAGGAAACGCGAATCCGTCTCCACACGGTACACAGCCGCGCGGCCGGGTACTGTGGATAACCGCTCGCCGACCTTGTCGCTGCGCGGTTTTTGCGCCGCGGGCTGCGGCCGCGTCGGCGAAAAAACGGATTCTGACGGGGTTGTCAAGTGCGCCGTGCGAGAATTGTCGGCCGCCTGGTCGCGGTCAATCTTCTTGCGAACGACTCTCAACTACTTGGCAATTCGGACGTCGATTCGCGCCCGCAGGGGTTCCGGAACCGGCCCCCGCATCCGGTTCGTCGGTATGAAGAAGCCTTTCGTTCTTGCGTGCACGCTCGGTCTGGCCCTCGGCGGCTGCACCCAGAGTACCGACACCTCCACGACCACCACGTCGACCGCTGCAAGCCCGAGCGCCGCGTCGTCCGGCGGCGGCAAGACCATCGGCTTCTCGGTCCAGAACCGCGAAGCGCACTTCTATCAGGACATGGAAGCCGGGATGAAGGCGCGGGCCGCAAAGTACGGCTACACGGTCAACGTCGTCGACGCCGCCCGCGACAACGCGAAACAGCAGAGCCAAGTCGAGGACTTCATCTCGCAGAAGGTCGCCGCGATCGTACTGACTCCGTACGACTCGCAGGCGATCGGGAGCGCGATCGTGGAGGCCAACAAGGCCGGGATCCCGGTCTTCACCGCCGACATCGCCAACGCGGCGAAAGACGGCAAGGTCGTCTCGCACATCGCGAGCGACAACGTGCAGGGCGGCGGACAGGCCGGCAAGTTGATGTGCGCAGGCCTCCCGGGCCACGTCGGCACGATCGCGATCATCGACGAGCCCGAGGTCACCTCGGTGCAGGACCGCGTCAAGGGCTTCAAAGCAGCGCTCAAGGCCAACTGCCCCAACGTCACCGTGGTCGCCGACATCGACGGCGGCGGTGAGCGCGCGAAGGCCTCCTCCGTGATGGACGACATCCTGCAGTCGCACAAAGACCTCAAGGGCGTCTTCGGAATCAACGACGACTCGGCGCTGGGCGCGTCCAAATCGGTCTCCGCCGCCGGGCTCTCGAGCAAGATCGTGATCGTCGGCTACGACGCGCAGCCCGAAGCGCAGACCGCGATCAAAAACGGCACGATGTACGGCGACGCGATCCAGCATCCCGATCAGATCGGCGCGAAGACGATCGACGCGATCCACGACTACTTCAACGGCAAGACGCCGCCCGCGAAGATCGCCGTCGACGTCGGCACGTTCACGAAAGCCGACGCCAAGTAGCGGATGACCGTCGCGCCTCCGGCTGCGCCGCTGCTGCGCATGACCGGGATCGCGAAAGCGTTTCCCGGCGTCAAGGCGCTCGACGGCGTCACCTTCGACGTGAACGCCGGCGAAGTGCATGCGCTCGTCGGTGAGAACGGCGCCGGCAAGTCGACGCTGATGAAGATCCTCGCCGGCGCGCAGCCGGCCGACGCGGGCGAGATCGTGATCGACGGCACCGTCGTCGCGATCGACGGGCCGAAGGCCGCCGAACGTTTGGGGATCGGGATGATCTATCAGGAGTTCAACCTGGTCCCCGACTTCGGCGTAGTCGAGAACATCGTGCTCGGCAACGAACCACGCCGCGGCGTGCTGCTCGATCGCGCGGCGGCGCACGAGCAGGCGACGCGCGTCCTCGCCGACTTGGGGATCGCATTGCCGCTCGACGTCCCGGCGCGCCGGCTCACCGTCGCGCAGCAGCAGCTCACCGAGATCGCGAAGGCGCTCGCGCGCCACGCGCGCCTCATCGTCATGGACGAACCGACCGCGGCGCTCACCGAACGCGAGATCGACGCGCTCTTCGGGCTGATCGGCAAGCTCAAAGCGCAGGGCGTTGCATTCGTCTACATCTCGCACCGCCTCGAAGAACTGCCGCGGATCGCCGACCGCATCACCGTCCTGCGCGACGGCAAAGCGATCGAGACGCGGCCGATCGCGCAGATGCCGCAGGACGAGATGATCCGTCTGATGGTCGGCCGCTCGCTCGAGGCGCACTTCCCCGAGGTGCCGCCGGTCGCGCCCGATGCGCGCGTCGTGCTCGACGTGAAGGGACTCTCCGCACACGGCAGCGTTCCCGTGCACGACGTGACGTTCTCCGTGCGCGCGGGCGAGGTCGTCGGACTCGCCGGGCTCGTCGGCGCCGGGCGCACCGACATCGTGCGCGCGATCGCCGGCGCCGACATCCCCACCAGCGGCGAGATCGCGGTCGAAGGGAAGCGCGTGATCGTGCGCTCGCCGCACGACGCGATCGCCGCCGGGATCGCGCTGATCACCGAAGACCGCAAGGCACAGGGCCTGGTGCTCGGGATGAGCGTGCGCGAGAACACGACGCTCGCGAGCCTCAAGCGCTTCGTCCGCGGCGCGTTCGTCGACCGCTCCGTCGAAACGGCGACGACGAACGAGGAGATCGCCGAGCTGCGCATCCGCACGCCGTCGAGCGAACAGATCGTGCGCAACCTCTCCGGCGGGAACCAGCAGAAGGTCGTGCTCGCGAAGTGGCTGGTCGACCGCGCGCACGTGTTCCTCTTCGACGAGCCGACGCGCGGGATCGACGTCGGCGCCAAGGCGGAGATCTACGCGTTGATGGTGGAGCTGCTGCAGCGTGGTGCAGCGATCGTGATGGTGTCGAGCGAACTTCCCGAAGTGCTCGGCATGTCGCATCGCGTCCTCGTCGTGCGCGGCGGCCGGATCCAGGCCGAACTCGCGCGCGGCGAAGCGACCTCGGAAAACGTGATCGCCGCCGCGGCGGCCGTGAAGGCGGCCCCGGCGAAGGCTGCGCCGGAATGACCGACGTCAAGGCGGTGATGGACGCGCGCGCCGGCGACGCCGTCGCGAAGAAACGCCGCGAAGCGACCCTGCGCAACGGCGGCCTCGCGATCGGGTTCGTCGTGCTGGTCTTCGCGGTCAACGCGCTCACGCACGGCGCGTTCCTCACGGCGGGCAACCTCACCAACGTTCTGCGCCAGATCACCGTCAACGCGATTATGGCCGTCGGGCAGACGTTCGTGATCATCACCGCCGGGATCGATCTCTCGGTCGGCTCGATCGTCGGCCTGGGCGGTGTCGTCGCCGCGCTGACGGCGAACGCGCTGCATCTCCCCGCGCCGCTCGCGTTCGTCGTGACCCTGCTCGCCGCGCTCGCGGTGGGGAGCGCGGCCGGCTGGATCAACGCGCTGCCGGTGGTGAAGCTCGGCCTGCCGCCCTTCATCACGACGCTCGCGATGATGCAGGTCGCACGCGGCCTCGCGTACATCCTCGCCCACGGCCAGCCGATCCCGCTCAACGACAGCGATCCGTTCACGTGGCTGGGGACGGGGACATTTTTCAGCGTGCCCGGCTTCACGGGGATCCCGTACCAAGTCGTCGTGATGCTGATCGTCGTGTTCGCGTTCGCGCTCTTGCTGGGCCGCACGGTCTTCGGGCGCTACGTGCTGGCGCTGGGCGGCAACGAGGAAGCGGCGCGGCTCGCCGGCGTCAACACGTCGCGGATGAAGACGCTGGTCTACGTGATCTCGGGCGGACTCTCCGCGCTCGCCGGGCTCGTGCTCATGTCGCGCTTCGCGTCGGGCGGTCCGCAGACCGGGACCGGTTACGAACTGCAGGCGATCGCGGCGGTCGTCGTCGGCGGCACCTCGCTGATGGGCGGGCGCGGGACGATCGTCGGAACGTTCTTCGGCGCGCTGCTGATCGGCGTGCTCAACAACGTGATGAACCTGCTCAACATCGAGTCGTACACGCAGATGATCGTGCTCGGCATCGTCATCCTGCTCGCGCTGGTCCTCGACGCGCTGCGCAAGCGCTGGGTCGCATCGCACTGACGAAGGGAGCCCGTCATCGAACCGCTCGATCTCACCACACAGCCGCCGCGGCCGCCGCGCGCGGTGCTCTGCGGCGTGTACTTTCTGCCGCGCACGATCGACAAGCTGCGCGCCGAACTGCCGGGCGGCGTGATGGGGCCGTATCTCAACCACGACACCGGTTTCAGCGCTTGGGTCGTGCGCAAGCTCGGCCTCGACATGAACGAGTTCCGCGACGCGGTCGCCCGCGCGGCGACCGAGGACGACGTCGTCGCGTGGCTCGCCCAGCGAATTCCGGCCGGCGCCGGCGAGAGCATCAACGCGAAGTTCGAGACGTTCCTCGCTTCGCGGATGTCGCCCGCAGACCAGCAGCTCGTGCGCGAGCGGCATCCGGTGATGGCCGAACGCCCCGATCTCGACCGCATCCTCGACATCCTCGAAGCCGAAGACGCACGAGCCTTCGCGTCCCGCTGATGTCATGCTGAGCTCGTCGAAGCGCAGCCCCTGACGCGCGCGAAGGAAACGCGCCGCTTTCGGCCGCCCTTCGACAAGCTCAGGGTGACGGGGTTTAGTGCGTCGGGATGCAGCGGCGTTCCCAATCGCCGTTGCGCAGGCGCAGGGCGGTCACCGTGTCGCGGAAGACCCAGCTCGTCGCCCAGCCGAGCGGCACGGCCCAGAGCCCGAGGTGGAGCGTCACGATCCCGAGCGCGATCCCGCCGATCGCGATCGCGGTGGTGACGATCCCCATCACCATCACGAAACGCGCATCGCCCGACGCGCGGATCGGCGCCAGCATCGTCATCGCGAACCCTTTGAGCGGGAGCGTCACGCCGGCTTGAACGGCGAGCGGAAGCGCCGCGATCGTCGCGAGACCGGCATTGAGCGTGCAGATCGCCGCGAGCGGCCACGACAACACCGCGACGGCGACACCGGCGATGGTGCACACGATCATCCCGATCCGCAGCGACTCGCGGCGGAACGCCTTTGCTCCGGCGTAATCGCGCGCGCCGATCCGCTGTCCGACGATCACCTCGCAGGCGTCGCCGAGCGAGCCCGGGATCGCCCACGTCGCGTCGTTCACCAGCGAGAGCGCGCGAAACGCGGCGACCGTCTCCGCTCCCGCCGGCGCGAGCAACGCGATCGTCACCGGCTCGGGGAGAATCTGCAGGGTGAGAAAAACGAACTCCGGCCAGCTCAGCGACGCGGTCTGGCGGACGAGCGCGGCGTCGATCCGCCAGGAGGAGAAGACGCGCAGCTCCGGCCGCCGCGTCGTCGCGTACACGACGTAACCGAGGCCCACGAATTCCGCGATCAGCGACGAGATGCCGGCACCCGTCAAACCGAGCGGATGATGCGTGCCCAGACCCAGTGCGAGGACGAGCAGCAGCGGGATGTGCACGGCATTGATCGCGATCAGCAACCGCAAGGTGGGGCGCGTATCGCCGGCGGTCGCGAACGCGATGACGAGTTGTCCGCTGATCGCCATCGGGACGAGGCACCAGTACCGCAGCGCGAGATAACGCGCCGACGCGTCGACCGGCGCGCCCACGGGGAGGATCGCGTGCATCAGCGGGTTCGCGCCGACGCTGAACGCCAGCGCGAGGGCGATCGCGATCCCGAGCGGCGCGATCGCGGACGAACGCACGATCGTGCCGAACCGATCGCCGCGTCCGGCGCCGATCGCCTGCGCCCCGATGATGCGCAGGCCGCTGCCGAACGCGAACAGCCCGATCCCGAAGACGAGAAACACCGCGGTTGCGCCGGTGATGCCGGCGAGCGCCGCGGTGCCGAGCGAGCCGATCGCGATCGTGTCGACGATCCCCAGGAGCTGATCGCTCAGGAGTGCCAGCGCGTTGGGCACGGCGAGGCGACGGATCGCCGCACCGGCGTCGCGGTGCTCGATCGCCGCGATGAGCGGCGCGTTCACCCCGCGCCGTTGCGGCGCGCGGCTGCCGGCGGGCGTTCGAGCGTCAGCATCCGGCCGTGCGGGCCCGGGACGCCGATGAGGACGTCGCACTGCGCGCTCGACGCGATCGACTCGATCGCGCGCCCGAGCGGCGCGCCGGTGTATTTTCCCTCGCGGTACGAGCCGAGCATGATGAGGTTGGCGCTTTCGCGTTTGGCGAGATCGACGACCGCCGTGCTCACCTGCCGCGCGTGGATCACGTCGGTGCGAATCGTGACGCCGCCGTGCTGCGCGATCGCCTCCGCGGTCGCCAGCGCCTCGATCGCGCGCCGGTCTTCCTGCGGCATCTGTGCGCCCTGCGGCAAGATCAGCGGGACTTCGACGATGTACACGGCGAGCAGCTCGGCGCGTTCGCGTCGCGCCAGCCGCGCGGCGAGCACCATCATGTGCTCCGAGTGGATGTCTTCGGAGAACACGACGATGATGCTGCCGGCCATCTCCTCGAGCGCCGCTTCGGCGCGCTCGGCGACGATATCGGCGGGCGCCGGCGGCGGATGGAGCATCCAGTAAATCGTCGCCCCGATCAGGGCGACGATCACCAGCGCGATCAGCACGCCGAGCGGGTGGATCGCAATCATCGGCCGGCGCCGTTCTCCCGGCGATAGCGCTGGTACTGCACGAGCCGCGCGATCCCGAGGCCGATCATCGCGACGGCGAGCAGGGCGCCGAGCACCTTGCTCCCGGCCGGCGCCGCGGCAGTCGCGACGCGCCAGAGCGTGACGCCGCCGAGCACGACGAAGCCCAGGCCGAACACGGCACGATAGCGGTACACGAGGGTTCGGTCGACCCGCATCAGGGTGCCTTCGCGACGCCGGGCGCCTTCCCGCGTGCGCGCAGCTTCTCGATCAGCTCGTCCATCAGTTCGAGCTCGCCGGCTTCCTTCAAGATCGTGATCTGCTGCGTTTCCCAGTCGATCGGACGAGAATCCCACAGCGGGAGCGCCTTGCGCCGGCGGTAGATCAGATAGCCGATGATGCCGCAGCCCAGCCACAGCGGTCCGGCGACGCGGCCGATCGGGTGGGTGAGCATCGTGAAGATCAGGATCGAGAAGATCCCGAGAAAGCCGATCACGCCGACGACCGGAAAGAGCGCGCGTTCACCGCGGAACGTCAGAGGGATGTTGATCGGGATCCGAAACTTGCGCGGACTCAGCGGGTCCTTCAGCCGCAGCGCGATCAGCGCGACGAAGACGAACGAGTAGCTCGTCGCCGCACCGAACGCGTAGAGGTCGGCAAGCACGTCGAGCCCCGCCTCGCCGTGAAAGAAGCGCGTGTAGACGGCGTCGGCACCGGGATCGAGCGACGGGAGCGCCGCGAAGACCAGCACGGCCAGCGCGACGCCGCAGAAGACGACGATCGAGACGGCCGGGGTGCGGTAGCGCGGGTGGACGCGTTCGAACACCGACGGCAGCAGCTGCGAGCGGCTCATCGCGTACGCGATCCGCGACGCACCGAACACGCCGGAGTTCGAGGAGATCAGCAGCAGCACCGCGCCCAGGATCGGGACGTAGAGCGCCGCGAGTTTCCCGAAATATGGAACGTTCGCTGCCAGCACGGCGACCGCCGAACCCTGGTTCGCGGTGCTGCCCAAAAATTGGAAGAACGTCTGTGCGTGGCCGTGCGCGTCCGGCGGGACGGGGTTGGCGGGGATCATCCCCAGCGCCAAGTTCGCGTACGCGAGCGCGTAGACCAGGATCGTTAGGATCAGGGCGATCGAGGTGCGCGGGATGATCGACGCCGGACGCTGCGTCTCTTGCGCCGCCTGCGAGATCGACTCGAGTCCCACGAACGAGATGATCGCCAGCGAGACGCCGAGCAGCAGATGGTCGTTTGTCGGCCAGTACAACGTCATCGCGTGGACGAGCAGATCGGGATTGAACGCGAAGAGGAAGCCGAAGAAGAGGATCGACGTCTCGCTCACGACGTCGAGCGCCGAGACGATCCCGTTGAACGTCGTCGATTCGCGAACGCCGACGAGGTTGAGCAGACACAGCCCTGCGATCAGCGCGAACGCGGCGCTGAAATGCACCCACGGATGGTGCGTCAGCGCGAGAAACGGGACGAGCTGCCCGAGATAGTCGACGCACGACCAGGCGAAGAGCGTGATGTCGATCGTGAAGTCGAGCAGAACCGCCCAGCCCGCGATGAAGCCGAAAACGTCGCCGAGCCCGCGCATGACAAAATACTGCCCGCCGCCCGCGACGGGATAGGTCGCCGCGAGTTCGGTGTACGCGAGGCCGATGCAGACGTACACGATCCCGGCGAAGAGAAACGCGACGTTCGACGCGCCGGCGGCGGCGCCGAGCACGAGGCCCAGGCCGACGAAGATGTCGGCACCGACGTCGCTGTAGCCCCACGAGAACGAGCCCCAGGGCGTGACGGCACGCCGGAGTTCCGGCTTGGACGGCATGGAATCAGCGCGTCCGGGTCAGGACACGCTGGAGGGCATACAGCAGACGTTCGCCGTCGGCGAGTTCGGCGAACATGCTGCGTCCGCGAAAGCTCGGCAGCGCTTCGGTGAGCACGTCGACGGCGCCGGTGAGCTCGCGCCGGTCGTACACGTCGCTCTCGGAATATTTCTGCAGCACCGTCACGCGGAACTCGATCGCCTCTTCGCCGCTTCGAGATCGTTCCGTGCCTCGGTCAACGCGCGCGGCGGCGCCGTGCCGGTTGCCGACGGCATCAGCAAAGCGCGCAGGTCGCTCGCGACGGCGCTCGCCGACTCGTAGCGCCGGGCAGGCTCTTTTTCAAGCAGCTTCATGATGATGCGTTCGACCTGCACCGGGACCGAAGGCTCCACGGCGTGCGGCAGCAGCGGCGGCTCGTTGACGTGCCCGAAAATTACCGCGACCAGATCGTCATTCTCGCGCTTGAACGGGTGGATTCCGGTGAACGTCTCGTAGAGCATCACGCCCACCGAGTACAGGTCGCTGCGCGCGTCTGCGGGTTTGCCCAGGAAACGCTCGGGCGGCAGGTACGCGATCGTCCCGACGATCTCGCCCGCGTTTGACACGCTCGAGATGTCGCTCGCACGACGGGCCAGGCCGAAGTCCATCAGCTTGACGGCGCCGTTCGGGAGGATCATGACGTTCGCCGGCTTGAGGTCGCGGTGGATCACGCCGCTTTCGTGCGCGTACGCGAGCGCTTCGAGCACTTCGATGTAGATCTCGATCGTTTCGTGCACGCACCGTTCTTGCGCACGGACCGTCCCAAGAGTGTGTCCCTCCACGAGCTCCATCACGATGAAGGGTAACTCGTCGCTGCGTCCGGCGTCGTAGACGGCAACGATGTTGCGATGATTGAGCCGTGCCATCGAGCGAGCTTCGCGGAGAAAGCGATCGCTTGCGCCCTCGTCACGGGAGGCGAGGACTTTGACGGCGACCGTACGCTCGAGCATCACGTCGGTGCCTCGGTAGACGTCGGCCATGCCGCCGCGTCCGATCGGCGTGTCGACGCGGTACCGGCCGGCCAGGGTGCGTCCGGTGAGCCCGGTCATGCGAACGCGTCCCGATGGAGCGCGGCGCGGCCGCGGTCGAACGTGACGACGTCGAAGCGCGCCCGCGCGCGCGGGGCGGCGATCTGCAGCCAGTCGGCGGCGAGCGCGCGCAGCGTCGTGCGCTTGCGGGCGTCGACCGCGCCGAGAGCGCTGCCGAAGGACGTGCCGGCGCGCGCTTTCACCTCGACGAAGACGATCGTGTCGCCGTCGCGTGCGATGACGTCGATCTCGCCGCCGGGGAGGCGCACGTTGCGCGCGACGATGCGGTAGCCGTGCGACTCCAGCAAGGCGACGGCGGCATCCTCGCCGGCGCGTCCGCGCTCGGCGCGATTCACGTCGCGGGTGCCTCACCGTCGAACGCTTCCAGTCCGGGGAGCAGGTCCATCGCGGCGCGCACGCGCCAGAACGCGCGCCGGTGCTCGCGGCACGGTCCGTGCTGCTGCAGCGCGGCGATGTGCTGCGGCGTCGCGTACCCCTTATGCTCGGCGAATCCGTAGTGCGGAAAGCGCGCATGCAGGTCGACGAGCAACGCGTCGCGATGGACTTTCGCCAGAATCGAGGCGGCCGCCACGGTCGCGCACTTCGCGTCGCCCTTAATCACCGGCTCTTGCGGCGCAGCCCACGACTTGATGCGCACGGCGTCGGTCAGCAGATAGTCGGGCGGTATCGCGAGCGCGGCGAGCGCGCGTTCCATCGCGAGGATGCTCGCCCAGTAGATGTTGAGCCGGTCGATCTCTTCGACGCTGGCTTCGCCGACCGCCCAGGCGACCGCGGACGCTTTGATCTCGACGGCCAGCGCTGCGCGCAATTCGGGGAGGACCTGTTTGGAATCGTTCAGCCCGCGCAGACGCAGCGGACCGTCGACGACGACGCACGCGGCGACAACAGGGCCGGCGAGCGGCCCGCGGCCCACTTCGTCGATCCCGCCGATAAGCCGATGACCGGCGGCGTGCGCGCGCTCCTCGAACCGGTGCAGGCGGTCGAGCCGGCGGCGTTCGCGCTGCACGGCGTTGCGCTTTTTGCGGCGCGCCGTCTCGGCGAGCGTCACGCCGCCGCCTCCGGACGTTCGAACGTGATGCGGCCGAACTTCCCCTCGCCGACATCTTTCAGATAGGCGCCGGCGGCGTTGTGCAGATCGACGTCGCCGCCGCGCCGCGCAAATCCGCGCGCGCGCGCGAACGTCTCGAGATCGGGAACGTGCGCCGCTCCGTGCGCGTGCGACCACGCGACGAAGTGCGCGATGACGTCTTCGGCGTCGAAGCGTTCGCGCGGCAGGGCGCCGGTGAGGGCGAGCTGCCATTGCGCGTCAGGCGTGGCGATCTTCGGAACCAAGATTCCCGGTGAATCCATGACTTCGAGTGTCGGGCGAATTCGGAACCACTGCAGGGAGCGGGTGACTCCGGCTTTGTCTTCGGCTTTCGCCGCCGTGCGGCGCAGCAATCCGTTGATGATCGAGGATTTGCCCGTGTTCGGGATGCCGACCACCATCGCCCGCGTCGTCCCGCCGCCCGGCGCGATTTCGTCGAGCGCGGCCGCGACCCGCTTGACCGACGTCTGATCTTTGCCGTTGACCGCCACGGCGGTGCGGCCGTTCCGGGCGTACCACGCTAGCCATTCCCGCGTCGCGTGCGGATCGGCAAGGTCGTCGCAGGTGAGCACGACGATGCGCTTCTTCGCCGCCGCGAGCCGATCGAGCCCGGGGTTGGAACTGGCGCGCGGCAGCCGCGCGTCGACGACCTCGATGACGACGTCGACGACCGCAAGCCGTTCGCCGAGCTTGCGCATCGCCTGCGCCATGTGACCCGGATACCACTGGATCTCCGGCCGCTGGAGGCTCGGTCCTCCGCCTTTCGCCACGCGGTCAGATGCGGCGCGGCGGCCAGATGCCGACGAGCGCCTTGCCGACGATATCGTGCTGCGGCAGGACGCCCCAACTGCGCGAGTCGTCGCTGTCGGCGCGATTGTCGCCCAGCACGTAGTAGGCTCCGGCCGGGACCGTCACCGCCGGGGCGCTGCGCCGGTCCGGGAACTGCACGTAGGGCTCGGCCAGCGCGCGCCCGTTCACCGAGACGACGCCGCGGTCGACGCGGACCTGCTCGCCGGGGAGCGCGACGACGCGCTTGATGTACGTCTCGGGGGTCGGCGTGTCGTGGCGGAACGCCACGACGTCGCCGCGCTGCACCGTGCCGAAGCGATACGCGAGCGTGTTGATCAAGACGAACTCGCCGGCGTGGACGCGCGGCTCCATCGAGAGCCCGTCGACTTGCGGCGTGCGGACGAAGAACGCCGCCGCGATCGCCGCCAACACCACGACCTGCGCAGAAAGCGAGACGAACGTCCGCGCCCGTGTCACGTCGCGGGAACTTCCACCCTCGTCGCGCCGCGCCTCCGTGCGCGCGGCATGCGTCAGTGAAGGATGCGGATGCGGTTGAAGGGCCAGAACAGCAGGAAGGCGTGTCCGGTGAACGATGCCTTCTGCCCCGCGCGCTCGCCGCTCGCGAACGTCCCGCCGGTCTGCGCGAATCCCCACGCATGCGAGTCTTCGGAGTTGGTGCGGTTGTCGCCGAACATCAGATAGCACCCGTCGGGGATCCGGTCGGGCGCCTGCCATTTCTCGCGCGGCGGGACGTTCGCAACGTGCGGGTCGAGCTTGAACCCGTCAACGTAGATCCCGTAGTCCTTGACCTCGAGCTCGTACGTCGGCTTCTCGGCGATGTACGGTTCGTTCATCGCGACGCCGTTGCGGTAGACGACGCCCTGGTGCACGCGGATGCGGTCGCCGGGGAGCCCGATCGCACGCTTGATGAAATCGTTGGGGCTCACGACGGGGGGCGGGAAAACGACGATGTCGCCTTCGTGTGGCTTGCTGAAGCGGTATTCGAACTCGTTCACCAGCAGCACGTCGTGGATCTGCAGCGTCGGTTCCATCGATCCGCTCGGGATGAAGAACGTCCGCACGACGAACGTGATCAGGAACAGCGCGACCAGCCCCGCGACGATGAACGCGTCGAGATATTCGCGCACCACCGTGATGGTGGAGGAGCGCGCCGTCGTCTCGGCCGGGCCGCCGGCGGTCACGCGCTGCGGGACGAAACTGATCGCGACGCGGACGATCGCGAAGACCGCGATGAGGCCGAGCAGTTCGAGCGGGGTCACGCCTGAGGCCGCGTTATTTCGCGGTCTTGCGGTCTACCTTGCGTTCCTTGATGCGCGCGGCCTTGCCGACTTTCTCGCTCAAGTAGTACAGGCGGGAGCGGCGGACGATGCCGCGCTTGGAGACTTCGATGCGGTCGACGCGCGGGCTGTGCACGAGGAACGACCGTTCGACACCGACACCGTGCGCGACGCGGCGCACCGTGATCGTCTCACCGAGGCCGCCGCCCTTGCGGACCGTCACGATGCCCTCGAACATCTGAATGCGTTCTTTGCCGCCTTCGACGACCTTCGAGTAGACTTTGACGGTGTCGCCCGGACGGAACTCGGGGACGTTCGGCTTTTCCTGTTCCTTCTGGATCAGGTCGAGTACGTTCATGACAGCTCTCTACTAACGCAAAACGCCGCACGGGGGCGCGCAGGCAACCCCGGGATTGTACCACGGTGCCGCCAGCCCGTCAAAGCCCGCAAGCGTGCTTGTCGGGACTCGATGGCGACGGCCCGTTTCCAACAACATCGAGGACTCACCGCAAGGTAAGGGAGCGGTCGCTCTCCCAATGCGAACGGGTGCCGGCTAACGTGCGCGGCGTGCGGCGCGCGCACGTGACTGCTGGCGGCGCCACTCCGCGATCTTCGCGTGGTCGCCGCCGAGCAGCACCGCCGGGACGTCGATGCCGCGGAAGGTCGGCGGACGCGTGTACGCAGGATGGTCGAGCCCGTTGCCGCCCCACGACTCCGAGGCGGCCGATGCGGCGTCGATCGCGCCCGGGACGAGCCGCACCGTCGCGTCGAGAAACGCCATCGCCGCGATCTCGCCGCCGGTGAGAACGAACTCGCCCAGCGAGATTTCCTCGATCGGGTAGAGTGCGCCGAGACGTTCGTCGACGCCCTCGTAATGGCCGCAAATCACGACGAGGCGGTCGAGCGCGCTCCACACGGCGGCGTCGGCTTGCGTGAAGAGCGGGCCGCTCGCCGAGGTCAGCACGATTCGGCGCCGTTCGTCCGCCGGCGCCGCGGCGATGATGCGGTCGAGCGTGCGCGCGAGCGGCTCGATCCGCAGCACCATTCCCGGTCCGCCGCCGTACGGCCGTTCGTCGGCACGTTCGTTCTGCTCGAGCGCGTCGAGGAGATGGTGGGTGCGCACCTCGACCAGCCCGCGCTCGACGGCGCGGCCGACGATCGAGAGGCCGATCACGGGGGCGAACATCTCCGGGAAGAGCGAGACCAGGTCGACGTGCAAGACTCCCACGTGGCGTTGTTCGACCGGCTGCGCGGTCTGCTCCCCGGCCGCGAGGCCGGCCCGCTGGACCTTGGGACGCGCCTGATCCAACGGGACCGGCTCGACGAGGCGGCGGCGGCGTTCGCCGAGGCGCTCGCTGCCGCGGAACGCCCATCCGATGTCGCGCGCGCGCGCAACAAGCTCGCGATCGTCGCGATCCGGCGCGGCGACCGCGAGACGGCGATCGCGGAATTGATCGCCGCGGCGGAAGCCGACCCGCGTTCGCCCGCCGCGATCACCACCCTCGGAAACCTCCTGCTCGAAGACGGCGCGATCGACGAAGCGATCATCCACTACGAGTACGCGATCATGGTCGACGTCGACTACGCACCGGCGTACCACAACTTCGGCGTCGCCCTGCACCGCAGCGGCCGCAAGCGCGAAGCGGTGCGGATGCTGCGGAAGGCGACGCGGCTCGAAGGCCGCCGCTAGATGTCGAGACTACGCGCCTCGTTTACGGGCCGCGGCCCAACGTGAGGCGGGGGTCTCGTAGTTGATGGCCGTGTGCCGGCGGTCCTCGTTGTAGTACCGGAGCCACGCCGGGAGGGCGTCTCGGCGCTCGTCGCTGGTGCGATAAGCGACCGCGTACGCCCACTCGCGCAGCATGGTCTGGATGAAGCGCTCCGCTTTGCCGTTCCAACGCGGCGTGTAGGGCGGCGTGAAAATGTGTCGCGCACCGATCGACCTCATCATTGACTCGAACGCGTTCGAGCTGAACACTTTGCCGTTGTCAGTCATGACTCGTTCGATTCGCACGCCGCGACGAGCGTAAAGAATCGCGAGCCGCCGCAAGAAGTCTGCGGCCGAGGTCGCGTCTTCCCGCGTGTATACGCGTGTTTCAGTCCGGCGGCTGGCATCGTCGACCGCGACAAAGATGACGTCGTAGCCGACGTGCCTGGAGCACTTCGTGCGATCGCCGTGGATGCGGTGCCCCACGCGCTCAAATCGTGCGATCTTCTTGATGTCAATGTGAACGAGCTCGCCGGGTCGGCGATACTCATAACGCTGCGTAAAGCGGGCCGGCTCGAGGTCGCGCAGACGCGCGATGTTGAGCCGCTTGAGTACCTTGATGACCGTCGAGCGCGCCATCGACAGTGCTTCGGCGATTTGCCAACCGAGTAGCCGGCGAGTGCGGCGAAGCCGGTCGATCTGCCGTTCAACCGCCTTTCGGACGCGCGTCGGAAAGCGAATTGCAACGGGTCGCCGATCACGCAGACCAGACTCTCCGGCCTGCGCAAAGCGGGCAAGCCACTTGTACACCGTCGGCCGGCTGATCTTGAAGCGCCGAGCCACCGCGGCAACGGCCTCACCGGCCTGAACCAAAGCGACAATTTCCCGCCGGATAAGGGGCGTTGTGCGGGCCTGAGGGTGCATAATCACAGGGCTGTCCTCCGGAGAAGTAGGCCTCGAACACCCACCTCTTCGGGGTCAGTCCCTGTAAACGATGCGCGTGGTCTCTACAGCTAGATCGCGGTCGTGCCGATCGCGTCGGCGTTGTGATGTCCTCGAGCTACTCGAAGAGCGGCGGCAGCGTGATCTTCTCGAGCGCGCTGCGTTCCTTAGCTGCCGCAAGCGCGAAGCGGTGCGGATGCTGCGGAAGGCGACGCGGCTCGAAGGCCGCCGCTAGATCGCGGTCGTGCCGATCGCGTCGGCGTTGGTGATGTCTTCGAGGTACTCGAAGAGCTGCGGCAGCGTGATCTTCTCGAGCGCGCTGCGCTCCTTGATCCCGTCGCCGTCCTCGCCTTCATCGCGCAGGTAGCAGCGCGATTCGACGCCGCCCGCGCCTTCGCTCAGGAACGAGACGGCAAAGCCTTTGCCCAGCGTGTCGTCGTAGATCCGCATCGCCGCCGGGTTGAGGATCTCGATCGAATGCGACGGGTTGTTGGCGTCGAAGATCGTGATCGTCAGGTAATCGCGGTTCACGATTTCGATCGAGCCGACCACGAAGGTGTTTTTGGCAGAGAAAAACTCGTGCCCGCGCTTGTTGCGCGAACTGACTTCGTAGAAGACGCGGTGCGCGACGAATCGGTTGAGGATCTTTCGCAGCGTCGCGATGGACGCCAGGGTCTCAGTCCGGTTGCCGCGGGTGTAGATGATCTTCAGGGCGTGGGCCGGCCTTCGGTAATCTCCGCCTGGGCCGTCCTTCTGCCTCAGCGCGGGGCATGACGCGTTGCACGAGACCGGGAAGAAACCCTCCGATGCTCTCCATCCCCGACATGGCGCTGCTCGGTGCGGCGGCGCTCCTGCTCTTCGGCCCGGAACAGCTCCCCAACGTCTTGCGCAAGGTCGGACAGTTCAGCCGCGAAGTGCAGAACACGTCGCAGTCGTTCATCCGCGAGATGGAGCGCGCTGCCGAATCGCAGGAAGTCGCCGACGCGTACAAGCGCCGCGACGAGGCGCTCAAGAGCTACGAACCGCCCGACCTCGATCCGCCGGACGCGGCCGAGGCCGCGTTGGATCCGGCGCCGCACGTCGAAGAGCCCGACGTCGCCGAGCCGGATCCGCATCCGCCGGCGGCGGAGAAGCTCGCCGAGCCGCGGCCCGCGCCCGACGCGTGGGACTATCCGACGCAGGCGATGCCGGTGGTCGGTTCAGTCCCCGCAGAGCCGCCGCCAGAGCCCGATCACCCGGCGCACGTATAGCCGCGTCTCGACCCAGGGCGGAACGCCGCGATAGCGGTCGACCGCACCCGCGCCGGCGTTGTACGCGCCGATCGCGCGTTCGTAGCGTTCTTGCGGCGCATACCCGCCGTAGCGCGCGATCAGGGCCGCGAGATAAACGACCGTGCCGTGCAGGTTCGCGTCGGGATCGGCGGGGTCGACGCGCAGGTCGTTCGCGGTCGCCGGCATCAGTTGGCCGAGTCCGCGCGCGCCGGCGCGCGAGACGGCGTCGGGATTCCACGACGATTCGACCGCGACGAGCGCGACGATCAAGCGCGCATCGATCCGCGCGGCGTCGGCTTCGGTGACGACGCGCGCGGCAAGGCGTAACGCCCGCGCGTTGTCGAGCGCCGGATCGAACGCGCGCAGCGCGCCGACATACGCCGGCAGCAGCGAAGCGAGGACGAACGGCGCGAGCGCGGCGGGCACACCGCGCCCGGTGCCCCGATTTAGATGTTGAAGTTCTGGCGGATCTCGTTGATGCGCGATTCGAGGAGACCGCGCACCTGGCGGTTGAGGCGGTCGCGCTGCTCGTCGGGGAGGCGCTGATAGACGAGGTATCCGGCAGCCGAGATGATCCCGCCGAGCACCCCGACGAGAACGGTGCGGCCGGCGTCCGAGGACGGGCCGATCGAGTTGGACCCGGCGGGTTGCTTGAGTTCGCCGTTCGGGAGTTTGCTGGCGTCGTTCATCGTGGGTTCCTTTCGACGCGCACGTACCCCGATTCCGGTGCGCGGTTACGTACTTGCCGGAGAATCCGGCTCGGACGCACGCACGTACCGGATCGCGCCGCGATATTGTTTCGCGATCTGCTCGATCGCCAGTTCCGCCGTCGCGACGATCGCGTTGACGTCGTCACGGTCGCGCGCCTCGGCCGGCCAGTGCATCTCGAGATCGCCCGAGCGGCGGCGGCCGCTCACCGGGACGCGCGCGACCTCCGCGAGCCCGCCCCACGCTGCCTGCAGCAATGCGGAGACGGCGGCGCAGGCGATGTCTTCGCCGGGATCGCCCTGCTCGGCGTGCCCGCTCGCAAAAACAGAAGACAGCCGATTACGGCTGTCTCTGCGAAAGGTGACGACCAGCATCGCGTCCCTTACGGGAGCGCGATCTTGTCGATTCGGACTTCGGCGAACTGCTGGCGGTGGCCGGTCAGCTTGCGCACGCGCTTCTTCGGCTTGTACTTGAAGACCAGGATCTTCTTGTCTTTCGCCTGGCGCAGGACCGTGCCGGTGACCGATGCGCCGCTGACGGCCGGGGTGCCGATGGTGACGTCGTCGCCGTCGGCGGCGAGGATGACGCGATCGAACGTGACCGAAGAACCGACTTCGGTCTCGATGAGGTCCGTGCGAATCACGTCGCCTTCGGAGACGCGCAGCTGTTTGCCGCCGGTCTCGATGATCGCGTACATAACCTCGGAACTTTATCACGGCGCCGGGAGCATCGTCAACGGCGCCGGTCGAAGTCGGAGGCCGTGGAACGGGACGGGATGCGGCTGGTCGTCTTGGCGGCCGGGAGCTCGCGCCGGATGGGCCGCGACAAGCTCCTCGCCCCGTTCGCCGGCGTCCCCCTGGTGCGCCGTCTCGCCGCGGCGCTCGCTCCGTTGCGGCCCCTCGTCGTCGGCCCCGACGCGGTCGCGGACGCCGTCGCCGGCCTCGCCGGCGTCGAGGTTCTGCGCACGCCGCCGACCGCCGGGCCCAGCGTGACGCTCGCGTTGGCCGATGCCGCGATCCCCCGCGACCGGGCGCTCGCGGTCGCCGCCGCGGACCTTCCGTTTCTCGACGCCCCGCTGGTGGCGGCGTTCCTGGCGCGGGTTCCGCCGGGCGCCGACATCGCTTTTCCCGAGGTGGCCGGCGTCCCGGGGCACCCCGTCGTCTGGTCGCCGCGGGCGCGCGAACGGATCGCCGGCCTCGATCCGGGTGCGCCGCCGATACGGATCCGGCGCGATCTGGATCTGACGGCGGTCGCGCTGGCGTGCGCAGCCGACGGCTACGTCGTCGATGTGGATACGCCCGACGCGTGGACGCAGGCGGAGCGTCGCGCGCGTGCCGGGGAACGCAGGGAGGGCTGACCCTTCGCAGCGTACAGGAGGGTCCTTCATCCTCCGAGGTATCCGTGTCGACTCTCGACCCAGCGCGCACCGCGCGCGACGTAACCCTGCGGCTCAACGGCCGCGCCGCGACGTTCTCCGTCGAGCCCGAGGTCACGCTGCTCGACCTGCTGCGTGAACGCGCAGGACTGACCGGTTCGAAGAAAGGCTGCGACCGCGGCCAGTGCGGCGCGTGCACCGTGCTGGTCAACGGCCGCCGCACCCTCTCGTGTCTCGCGCTCGCGCTCGCGCACGACGGCGACGCGGTCACGACCATCGAGGGGCTCGCCGAGAACGGCGTCCTGCACGCGATGCAGTCCGCGTTCATCGAACATGACGCGTTCCAGTGCGGCTACTGCACGCCCGGCCAAATCCTCTCCGCGGTCGCCGTCGTCGCCGAGGGACGCGCGCACGGCGACGAGGCGATCCGGGAAGCGATGAGCGGGAACGTCTGTCGCTGCGGCGCGTATCCGAACATCGTCGCGGCGATCGCCGCGGTGCAGGTTGCGTCCTGATGCAGCCGTTCGAATTCGTCGTCGCCGATTCGCCCGCATCGGCGCGCGCGCTCGTGCGCGAGGTCGACGGCGCGCGTTACTACGCCGGCGGCACCACCCTGGTCGATCTGATGAAGGGCGGCGTCGAAACGCCGCCGCGGGTCGTCGACATCTCGCATCTCGCGCTCGCCGGCGTCACGCTGCGCCCCGACGGGGTGCGGATCGGCGCGCTCGCGCGCAACAGCGACGTCGCGAACGACGCGACGATCGCCGCGCGTTTCCCCGCGCTCGCGCAGGCGCTGCTCAGCGGCGCGTCGGGCCAGATCCGCAACGCGGCGACGATCGGCGGGAACCTGCTGCAGCGCACGCGCTGCTCGTATTTCCGCGAGACGCGCTGGAACTGCAACAAGCGGATTCCGGGAAGCGGCTGCGACGCGCTCGCCGGCTTCAACCGCGGCCACGCGGTGCTGGGCGCCAACGACGCGTGCATCGCGACCTATCCCGGCGACATGGCGGTGGCGCTCAGCGCGCTCTCGGCGCACGTCGTCGTCGAAGGCGACGGCGGCGAACGGACGATCGCGATCGACGATCTCTTCCTGCTCCCCGGCGATACGCCGCAGCACGAACACGCGCTCGCGCACGGCGACTTGATCGTCGCGGTCGAGCTGCGCTTCGCGGCGGCGCACGAGCGCTCGCAGTATCTCAAGGTGCGCGATCGCGCGTCCTACGAGTTCGCGCTCGTCTCGGCGGCGTGCGGCGTCGAACTCGCCGGCGGGACGATCCGCAGCGCGCGTCTGGCCTTGGGCGGGGTCGCGACGGTCCCGTGGCACGTCCCGGAGGCGGAAGACGCGCTGGCCGGGGCGGCCCCGGGAGCGGAGGCGTTCCGCCACGCGGCGGAGCTTGCGCTCGCGGGCGCGGTGCCGCGCGCGCACAACGCGTTCAAGATCGAACTCGCGAAGCGCGCGATCGTACGCGTGCTGGAGAGTGTCTGCGGAGGTGCCGCGTGAGCACGACGCTCGAGCAGCCGCGTTCGGCGCGACCGTCGATCGGCGCGCCGGTCGACCGCATCGACGGTCCGCTCAAGGTGGCCGGCGCCGCGCCCTACGCGGCCGACACGCCGGTCAACGACGCCCTGCACGCCGTGCTGGTGCAGGCGACGATCCCGCGCGGCCGGATCGCCGCAATCGACGACGGCGCCGCGCGCGCGGTCCCCGGCGTCGTCGAGATCCTCACTTTTCGCAACGCGCCGCGGGTGCGCGAACTGCGCTTCGATTGGACCACGCCGATGCCGGAGTCGCTCGCGCCGCTGCAGGACGACGTCATCCGCTACGACGGTCAGCACGTCGCCGCCGTCGTCGCTCGCACGTTCGAAGCGGCGCGCGAGGCCGCAGCCCTGCTGCAGATTCGCTACGACGCCGAAGCGGCGCACCTCGACATCGCGCACCCGGCGGAGACCAGGCTCCCCGACGACTGGTTCGGCGACAACCCGCAATCGCGGCGCGGGGATCCCGAGGCGGCGTTCGCGGCGGCGCCGGTGCAGATCGACGCGACGTACACGACGCCGGTCGAACATCACAACCCGCTCGAACCGTCGGCGACCGTCGCGCAGTGGAACGGCGACGATCTCGTCGTCCACGACGCGACGCAGTGGGTGATCGGCGCGCGCAACTGTCTTGCCGCGGCGTTCGGGATCGCGCCGGAACGTGTCCGTGTCCTCTCGCCGTACGTCGGCGGCGGCTTCGGCTGCAAGGGCTGGTTCTGGGCGCACACGCTGATCGCCGCGATGGCGGCGAAACACGTCGGCAGGCCGGTGAAGCTCGCGCTCACGCGCGAGCAGATGTTCACCTCCGCCGGCCATCGCAGCGAAACCGTCCAGCGTCTGCGCGTCGGTGCCGCGCGCGACGGTCGCCTCGCCGCGATCCGGCACGACGTGCGCACCACGACGTCGCGCGTCGCGCCGTGGGTCGAAACGGCCGGCGCCCCGACGAAGTTTCTCTTCGCGTGCGACAACGTCGGCGTGCACCACGAGGTTGCGCTGCTCGACGTGACCTCGCCGACGGCGATGCGCGCGCCCGGCGAGGCGCCGGGGACGTATGCGCTCGGGAGCGCGCTCGACGAACTCGCGTACGCGTGCGGGCTCGACCCGCTCGAACTGCTGCGGCGCAACCACGCCGACACCGATGCCGACGAGGGACTGCCCTACTCGTCCAAGCACCTGCTGGCGTGCTACGCGCGAGGCGCGGAGCACTTCGGCTGGGAGCGCCGCGCGCCGCAACCGCGCGCGATGCGCGACGGCCGCGACCTCGTCGGCTACGGCGTCGCGACCGCGGTCTACCCCGCACTGCGCTCGTCGGCGCAGGCGCGCGTCACCGTCGGCGCCGACGGCACGATCGAAGTCGCGACCGCGGCGCACGACCTGGGGACGGGACTGTACACGATCGTCGCGCAGGTCGCGGCCGATGCCTTCGGCGTCGCACCGCACGACGTGCGCGTGTCGATCGGCGACAGCAGCCTGCCGCCGGCACCGGTCGCCGGCGGTTCGATGACGACGGCGACCGTCACGCCGGCGGTCGCCGATGCGGCACGGCGCGCGATCGCCGAGCTGGTCGCGCTCGCGTCGCGCGACCCCGGCTCGCCGCTCTTCGGCCTCGGCACCGACGCGATCGTCGCGCGCGACGGCGCGCTCGTCGTACGCGGCGATCCGTCGCGTGCGGCGGCGCTCGCGGATGTGTTGAAGGGATCGGGTGTCGCTTCCGTCGCCGCCGTCGGTGAGGCCGCGCCCGGCGACGAGAGCCGCGGTCTCGCGATGTACTCGTTCGGAGCGCAGTTCGTCGAGGTGCGGGTCGACCCCGATTTCGGCACCGTGCGCGTGTCGCGCGCGCTCGGCGCGTTCGACTGCGGCCGCATCATCAACGCCAAGACCGCGCGCTCGCAGATGATCGGCGGGATCGTGTGGGGGATCGGGATGGCCCTGCTCGAGGAATCGGTGCGCGACGCGCGCACCGGCGCGTTCGTGACCAACAACCTCGCCGACTATCACGTTCCGGTCAACGCGGATATCCCGCCGATCGACGTGCTGTTCGTCGAGGAGCCCGACTACGCGCTCAACCCGCTCGGCGCGCGCGGGATCGGCGAGATCGGGATCACCGGCGTCGCGGCAGCGATCGCGAACGCGGTCTACCACGCGACCGGCATACGCGTCCGCGATCTCCCGATCGTCCCGGAAAAACTCCTAGCGTCGTCACGCTCATATGATGGGGTAGGGGGATGACTCGAACGAATCATCCCCCTACGCGGTGTCGAGCGCCGTCGTCACGCCTGGGCCCAAGAGCCCGTAGCTCAGATTGGCGCTCGCACCAACCTCCAAGCGATCAGCCGAACGGAATCGTGGGCCGTCTGCGACGAGCCCGTATGCATGAGCCTGGTAAGATGATCGCTACGCCGGAACCTAGAGGGAAATCCTGCGATGAGCATGTTGGGCGTCGATATCTCTAAGGACACGTTCCACTGCTGCTTGCAACGCGGCGAGAAGCGCAGTGAGGCGAGTTTTGAGAACACGCGAACCGGCTTCAGAAAGCTTCGCAGTTGGTTGCGCACGCATCGCGCCCACGAGGTTCATGTGTGCATGGAGTCAACCGGGCCGTATTGGCGCCACTTAGCGGCGAACTTGCACAAAGCGAAAATCCGGGTGAGCGTGGTGAACCCGACGCGTACGGCATATTTTGCGAAGAGCCGTTTGCTGCGGACCAAGACCGATGCGGTCGACGCTCGAATGCTGGCCCAATTCTGCGCCTCCGAGCGCCCCGCGCTCTGGGAGCCTGATAGCGACGAAATCCTGTCCCTGCGCGGTTTGCTGGCGTATCGCGACCAGCTCATCGCGCAGCGTATTGCCCTTACGCAGATCGTGCAATCCGTCGCCGTCGGAGCAACGCTGCTCAAAATGAACGAAACGCATCTGGTCGGTATCGCGGAGATGGTCAAGCAGATCGAGTCGCAGATCCAAGGTGTTCTTTGCTCGGATGTCACGCTAAGCCGGAACGCGCAGCTTCTTCAGACCATACCAGGCGTCGCGTCCTTGACAGCGGCAAACGTGCTTGCGGAGTTGCCGGTGCATCGGCTCCATAGTGCCAAAGCCGCAGCGGCGTATGCCGGCCTTACGCCGGCAGAGCGGCAGTCCGGGACCTCGGTGAAGGGCAAGCCGCGCATTTGCAAGACAGGCAACGCGAAGCTCCGGCGGGCACTCTACATGGCTGCCCTGACGGCAAAGCGCAAAGTCCCGGCCTTCAAGGAGCTCGCCGATCGCCTCGAAGCGCGCGGTAAGAGCGGCAAGCAAATCATCGTGGCGGTGATGCACAAGCTCGTGCGCCTGGCTTACTCGCTACTCAAGAATCAGCGGCCCTATCAACCCGTATCGGCTTGACGGCGGACACGGAATCTGAGCTTGTCGAAGCGCAGCCCCGGCCGTGCACGCAGGAGCGCTCCTTACGCGCGCGACCTCAGCGACGCTTCGACGGGCTCAGCGTGACGAGGCGATTTATGCGGTGGCGACGGCCATGCCGGCGGCGGGGCCGTCTTCGAGCTTCAGCGTCAGGCACTTTGCGCTGCCGCCGGCTTTGTGGAACTCGGAGAGCTCGGTGAGGAACACGCGATAGCCGGCGGCGTGCAGGCGTTCGCGCAGACGGCGCGAGCAGTCGTGCATGATCACCGCGTCGCCGATCTCCAACGCGTTGCACGCGAAGCGCAGCGCGTCGTCGACGCCGACCTCGATGAGATAGCCGGGTTCGATCGCGCGCCGCAGCAGGGTCTGCGCGTGCGGCGAGAACGCATCCATGTACGCCATCACGTGGCCGCTTGCGAGCGGGCAGAGTGCCGTGTCGAGGTGATAGAAGCGCTCGTCGGCGAGCAGCAGCGGCAGCACTCGGCAGCCGACGATCTCCTGCAGCTGCAGCGTCGCGCCGCGTTCGGTGCGCCAGCCGTAGCCGGCGTAGAGAATCGGCCGCACGCGGTCGAACAGCGCGTCGCCCGCGCCCTCGAAGTACGTCTGCTGAAGGAATGTCGTGGCGAAGCCCGCGCGCGCGAGCGCGGCGCGGAAGACCGGCTGTTCGCGTCGACGTTCCGCGTGACGGAAGCTCGAGACGATCGCAAGGTTCCCGACGATGAGACCGGCGTTCGCGGTGAAGACCAGGTCGGGAGTCTGCTCCGCCTGCGAGAGCTGGACAAACTCGACGTCGGCGACGCAGCCGGTGAGCTCGATGAAGCGTTCCCATTGACGCTGCGCGTCGGGGGTCGCGTCACCGACGTGCCCCGTCATCCATGGATTGATCGCGTAGCGGACATCGTAGTGTCCCGGCGGGCAGACCAACAACCGTGTCGGCATGCTCCGATTGTAGGTGCGCTCGCGGGCATCCGTCATGGTACAAACGGTGCACCGCGAGGGGGTGCCGTGCGTCGAGGGTGGGTACGGGAGACCCATGGCTCGCAGGCACGATCCGGACGATCCGGTCGAACTCCACTCGCCCGTCCCCGAGCCGCCGCCCCTCTCGCGCGCCGAAGCCGACGTCGCCGGGATCACGACGACCCCCGAGGTGATCTACGCCGACACCGACGAGGACGAGAACCGCGACGACATCGCCGACTCGCACCGCGCGGAACCGGACGAGCACTTCTAAGTCGCGCTGAGCGCGACGCGGGGTCAGACCTCCACGAAGATGTCGTCGCCTTCGATGCGGACTTCGTAGGTCGGGAGCGGGACGACCGCGGGGAGCGTGAGCGCCCTGCCGCTGGTCACGTCGAAGAGCGCGCCGTGACGGGGGCACATGATCCGGCAGCCTTGCAGTTCGCCCTGATCGAGCGGCCCGCCGTCGTGCGTGCACAGATCCTCGACGGCGTAGATCTCGCCGTCGACGTTGCACAGCAGCACCTCGACGCCGTCGACTTCGACGCGCAGCGTCGTGCCGGGCGGGACGGCCGAACGTTTCGCAACGGGGTGGGGCACGCCGGTCCGTTCGCGAAGGCGCCGGCATGACCCGTTCCGCCCGCATCCTCCTCGCCGCGCTCGTTGCCGCCCCGCTCCCCGCGCCGGCCGCGAACGGCGCCGCTCACCATCCGGCCGCGGTCAAAGCGAAGCCCGGCGCCAAACCCGTGACGCTTCCCGACGGACTGCGGTACACCGACCTCACCGTCGGCAGAGGCGCCCAGCCGAAGCCCGGCCAGACGGCGGTCGTGCACTACACCGGGACGTTCCCCGACGGCAAAAAATTCGACAGCTCGCGCGATCGCGGCGCGCCGTTCGAGTTCGCGGTCGGAGGCCATCAGGTGATCCCGTGCTGGGACGAGGGCGTCGCGACGATGCGCGTCGGCGGACGGCGCAAATTGGTCTGCCCGCCGGCGCTCGCCTACGGTCAGCGGGGCGCCGGCGGCGTGATCCCGCCCAACGCGACGCTCGATTTCGACGTCGAACTGCTCAACGTGAAGTGACCGGCTAGCAGACCGGACCGCGCTCGAGATTCCCGACCGGGATCACCGAGAAGGTGAAGCCCGGCCCGAGAATGATGTTGCGGCCCCAACGAAACTGGTTGACGCCGGTCATCACCAGCCCGGGCACGGGCATCGGGACGTGCGACATTGCCTTGTTGAGCATCGGCTCCGACGGGCTCCACACGACGGGGAGGGTCGGATCCATCGTAATCTCGAGCCGCTTCAGGCCGCCCTTCGGCTTGCGGACGAGGAGGTAGCGCGGCTCGAGCGCGATGCTTCCGTCGTGATTGCGGCGGCCGGCCGCCGACGCCGAGCGAACGATGCCGAAGCCGTCGGTTCCGGCGTCGACTTCCGTACCGTCGTCCAGCGTCATCGGCTTGGTGACCCGGAAGGCGAAGTCGCCGCCGCTGCGGGCGCTGCGCGAGTCGACGGTGGAAACCATCTCGACCGGCATCGCGTAGGCACAGACTTTCGCGGCCGACGCCGGCGCAAACGAACACAGCCATGCGACGGCCGCCGTCGCGGCGAGCAGACGAACCTTCACCCTCTCTCTTTTCCCACGTTCGGCGCGGGAAACCAGCGTCAGGCGGCGTGAATGTCGATCGCGGCGCGCGCGGCGCGCACGGCGATCGGGATTCCGTCCTCGACCGACGCCGGCAGGCGCAGGCGCGACTTGGCGGCGTCGACGTCGTAGCGGCCGCCGCGCTTCGGCGGCAGCGCCAGGTCGAAGCGGCTCTTCGCGATCGACGCGTCGACCGAACGCGTCTCGCGGTCGCGCGCGAGGTCGACGTCGATCGCGGTCTTCGCAGCGCGCACCCGGATCCGGCCGCCGACGTCGTGGAGGCCGACGGTGCTCTTCGCGCAGACGACGTCGACGTTGTCGATGCCGAAGACCGCGGTCGAACTCTTGGCGACGCGCAGACGCAAGGCCGTCCCGCGGGGGACGTAGACGTCGAGCCGACGCCGCGGGGCGACGTCGAGCGTCAGGCGCGAACCGTCGGCCGCCCGGCGAATCCCGACGATCTCATCGAGCGCGCCGGGACCGTACGCGGAGAGTTCGACCCGCGGCCCGTCGGTCGCGGAGACCGTGACGTCGTCGAAGGCGCCGCGGATGACGACCAGCGGCGCGGCGTCGATCTCCGACGCGACGCCGCTGGCGAGGTCGAACTCGGGACGCAAACGGCGCCGGACCACGAAGGCCAGCGCCGCTGCGATTCCCAGAGCCAAGGCGAGATCACGAACCAGCCGCTGCCGTTCCATGTCCGCACGTACGCGCGGCAAAGCGGCGGGGTTTCAGATCAGCCGACGGATCCTTCCATCTCGAGTTTGATCAGCCGGTTCAACTCTACCGCGTACTCCATCGGCAGTTCCTTGACGAAGAAGTCGAAGAAGCCGTTGACGATCATCGCGGTGGCGTCGGCTTCCGTCAGCCCGCGGCTCATCGCGTAGAAGAGCTGCTCTTCGCCGATTTTCGAGACCGACGCTTCGTGCTCGACGGTCGAGCGCTGCTCGTCGATCTTCATCGTCGGCTTGGTGTCGCTCGACGACTTCTCGTCCATGATCAGCGCGTCGCACTTCACGCGCGTCTTCGCGCCGACGGCGCCGGCATGGATCTCGACCAAGCCGCGATACGTCGTCTTCCCGCCGTGCGCGGTCACCGACTTGTTCGTGACGACCGAGGTCGTGTTCGGCGCCGCGTGGATCACCTTCGCGCCCGCGTCCTGATGCTGGCCTTCGCCGGCGAACGCCGCCGAGAGGATCTCGCCTCGGGCACCTTCGCCCATTAGGTAGATCGCCGGATATTTCATCGTCAGCTTCGAGCCGATGTTGCCGTCGACCCATTCCACCGTCGCGTTCTTGTATGCGACCGCGCGTTTGGTGACGAGGTTGTAGATGTTGCGGTACCAGTTCTGAATCGTCGTGTAGCGGATCGACGCGCCTTCCATCGCGATCAGCTCGACGACGGCCGAGTGCAGCGACGAGGTCGAGAACTGCGGTGCGGTGCAGCCCTCGATGTAGTGCACCTTCGCGCCTTCGTCGGCGATGATCAGCGTGCGCTCGAACTGACCCATGTTCTCGGTGTTGATCCGGAAGTAGGCCTGCAGCGGCATCTTCACTTCGACGCCCTTGGGGACGTAGACGAACGAACCGCCCGACCACACCGCCGAGTTGAGCGCGGCGAACTTGTTGTCTTGCACCGGGATGACGGTCGAGATGTACTTCTGGACGATCTCCGGATACTCGCGCAGGGCGGTGTCCATGTCGCAGAACAGCACGCCGTCTTTCTGCAGTTCCTCGATGACGGAGTGGTACACCACTTCCGACTCGTACTGCGCGGAGACGCCGCTGAGGAACTTGCGTTCCGCCTCCGGGATCCCCAGGCGATCGAAGGTCCGCTTGATGTCGTCCGGGACGTCGTCCCAGTTTTGCTCCGTCCGCTCGCCGGCTTTGACGAAGTACCGGATGTTGTCGAAGTCGATCTGCTCGAGCAGCTCGGTGTCGCCCCACGTGGGCATCGGCTTCGCGCGGAAGACGTCGTAAGCGTTGAGCCGGAAGGCGCGCATCCATTCCGGCTCGTTCTTCATCGACGAGATGCGCTCGACGATTTCGCGCGAGAGCCCCTTGTCGGACTTGAAGACGTAGTCGGCCTCGGAGTCGTGAAACCCGTGACGATACTCTTCGATCAGCGTGTCGGTGGTGGCGGCCATCAGTTCCTCAGCGTAGCGATCCCAACCGGGGAGGTCAAGATAGTCCAGACCTTTCTGCACTATTTAACACTTTCCGGTCGGTTTCCGTTCCGATCGAAGGGGCCGCCTCGCGGATCCCGGCCAGCAGTACGTCGTGGCCTACTCCGAACCTTCCCTCGGAAGCAAGCCGCCGGGCGGCGGTGGTCCCGGCGTTCGAGAGGCCCGGCTCGGATCCCAACTCGATCCTCACGGTTCGCCCGGGCGCGGCGCTTTACATCGGACCCCTGGGGGGGTATTATGTGCGTCGGACTTCACGGACCCCCGTGCGTATCAGCCCGGGGGTGGTGCAGTCGGTTAGGGGACGGCGCGCCCAACGCGCCATCGCAGCGGAACGTCCGTTCGGTCCAAGAGGTGACCGTGCCGGCAAGAGTCTGCTGATAGGTCGACGGCGAGACGGTGTACCGCACACGCCGGACGACACGCCTGGAGGTGGGATTCTCCCAACCGAACCCGAGGAGTCGAAGAACAATTGAAAGCACTCGGCACGCACATCGTCTGCGAGCTGTCCGGCTGTAACCCGGCCACGCTCACCGACGTCGACGCGGTCCGCGCAATGATGGAAGCCGCCGCCCGTGCGGCAAACGCGACCATCGTCACCAGCGCGTTCCACCGTTTCCAGCCCCAAGGGGTCTCCGGAGTGGTGGTGATCGAGGAGTCGCACCTGTCGATCCACACGTGGCCGGAGACCGGCTACGCCGCGATGGACTTCTACACGTGCGGCGACCACACGGATCCGTGGGCAGCCTGCGAATACGCCGCAGAGGCGATGGGCGCCACGCAAATGCTGACGACGGAAGTCAAACGAGGTATCGAAGCCGGTGCAGGCCGGTTCACCCACGTGGTGACGGCCGACCACGACACGCGCGAGCTCGCGATCGCGTAGCGCGCACGCTCCTCCTCGGAGCTCGGTCAGAGGAGCCCCGAAGCCCGCCGCACCCGCGGCGGGCTTCCTTTTGTTCTCATGCCGGTCATGTCACGCTGAGCTCGTCGAAGCGCCGCCACGGGCGTGCGCGAAGGAGCGCGCTGCTTGCGGGCGCGGTTGCGGCGGCCCTTCGACAAGCTGAGGGTGACGGATTTGGAGGTTCCCGAAGGCGCGCGACCAACGGCTCGGGCGCGATGCCGAAAACCGAACAGTTTCAGTGGTACACCGAGCAGTTCGCGCCGACCGAGATTCACGCGCACGCGGTCGACGAGACGTACTACGCGGGAAGGACGCCGTTCCAATCGGTCGCCGTGTTGCGCACGCCGGTGTTCGGCAAGATGCTGGTTCTCGACGGCGACACGCAGTCCTCGCAGAACGACGAGAAGATCTACCACGAATCGCTGATCCATCCGGCGATGGCGTCGGTCGACGATCGCACCGACGTGCTGATCCTCGGCGGCGGTGAAGGCGCGACGCTGCGCGAGGTGCTGCGCGACCCGGCGGTTCGGCGCTGCACGATGGTCGACATCGACGGCGAGGTGGTCGAGCTCGCGAAGCGCTTCCTGCCCGAATGGAGCGCCGGCGCCTTCGACGACCCGCGCGCGCGGCTGATCATCGGCGATGCGCTGCGCTTCATCAACGAGGACGGAGATCGCTACGGGGTCGTGATCTCCGATCTGACCGAACCGCTCCCCGACTCGCCGTCGTTCCCGCTCTTCAACGGCGACGTCTTCCGCGACATCAAGCGCCGGCTGGCGCCCGGCGGCGTCTACGTCCTCCAAGCCTCGACCGCCGGCTTTCACAACATGGCGCTCCACGCCAAGATGGCGCGCTCGCTGCGGCGGCACTTCCGCCATGTGCGAAGTTTCTACACGCACGTCCCGGCGTTCGACAACGACTGGGCGTTCATCGCCTGCAGCGACGACGTCGACGCCGCGTTCACCGACCCGGCACGCATCGACGCCTACGTCGGGAGCCTGCGCGGCGAGAACTGGTTCTACGACGCAGAAACGCATCGCCGCTTGTTCGCCCTCCCGCGGTATCTGCGCGCCGAACTCGCAAAGGACGGCGACGTCTTCGCCTAGTCGCGCATCGTCACGCTGATCTTGTCGAAGCGCAGCGGACTTCGTGCTCGTCAGCGGCTGCGCTTCGACAAGCTCAGCGTGACAGGGTCTTCACGCGTGACAAGGCTCGGCCTGAGATGCGGGGAAATGCTCGTGCTATGTCCACCGACGTCGACGGGATCCTACGCCGCACCGCACTCTTCGACGCGCATCTCGCGCTGGGCGGGCGCATGGTTCCCTTCGGCGGCTTCGATATGCCCGTGCAGTACGCCGGGATCCTCAAAGAGCACGACGCGGTGCGCAAGCGCGCGGGTCTTTTCGACCTCTCGCACATGGGTCAGTTCGAGCTGCGCGGCGCCAGCGTCGGCGAATGGGCCGATGCCTTGACGATCAACAAGGTCGCCACGATGAAGCCCGGCCAAGCGCGCTACAACGTCTTCACCAACGAGCGCGGCGGCGCGCACGACGACGTGATCTTCTACCGGCTCGCCGACGAGCGCTGGCTGCTGGTCGTCAACGCGGCGAACGCCGACAAGATGTGGGCGCACGTCGGCGCCGAGCGCAGCGGCGACGTGCAGCTGACCGATCTTCGCGGCGAGCGCGCGCTCATCGCGATCCAAGGCCCGCGCTCGGTCGAGTGGCTGCAGCCGTTCGTCGGCGTCGAGCTGGCGCCGATGAAGTACTACGCGTGCGCCGAGGCGGCGGTGCGCGGCTCGCGCACGCCGGCCGTCATCGCGCGCACCGGCTATACCGGCGAAGACGGCTTCGAATTATTTCTCCCGGCGTCCGACGCCGTCGCCGTCTGGGACACGCTGCTCTCCGAGTACCGCGCGCATGGGCTCGAGCCGTGCGGGCTGGGCGCACGCGACGTCTTGCGGCTCGAAGCCGGGATGCCGCTCTACGGCCACGAGATGGACGAAGAGATCACGCCGCTGCAAGCCGGTCTCGCGTGGGCGATCAAGTTCGACAAACCGGCGTTCCGCGGCAAGGCGGCGCTCGAAGCGCAGCGCGACGGCGGCGACTTTTCTCGGATCGCCGGGCTGTCGATGCAGGGCCGCGTCCCCGCGCGCGCGGGGTATCCGGTGCTGCTCGACGGCGCACCGGTCGGCGAGATCCGCAGCGGTTCGTGGGGTCCGTCGGTGCAGAAGAATATCGCGACGGCGCTCGTCTCCGCGCCGGCGGCAACCGCGGGAACCCGGCTTGCGGTCGAGGTGCGCGGGACCGCGCACGTCGCGAGCGTCGAACCGCTTCCGTTCTACCGTCGTCCCAAAATCTGAGGGAGCAGGTTCGCCCGGCTCCTAGACACTAGACTGGGGACCGAGATGGCAGAAACGTTACCGGCAGGTTTGCTCTACAGCAAAGAACACGAGTGGGTGAAGGTCGACGGCGACTTGGCGACGGTCGGCATCACCGACTACGCGCAGAGTTCGCTCGGCGACATCGTCTACGTCGAGCTTCCGCGCAAAGGCGCCGAGCTCGAACAGTTCAAGAGCATCGGCGTCGTCGAATCGGTCAAAGCGGTCTCCGATCTCTTCACGCCGGTCGGCGGCGAGGTCACCGAGATCAACGACGCGATCGAAGGCGATCCGGCGGTGGTCAACCGCGATCCCTACGGCGCGGGCTGGCTCTATAAAGTGAAGCTCGGCGACCACTCGCAGACCGGCGAGCTGCTCAACGCCGACCAATACCAACAGGTCGTCAGCGAAAGCTGACGCCGCCCCCAGGGAACGCCATGTACACCCCGCACACCCCCGCAGACATCGAAGCCATGCTCGCCGCGATCGGCGTCGCGTCGCTGGACGATCTCGTCCGCGTCCCCGACGCGCTCGCGCTGCGCGCGCCGGTCGAAGTGACGCCGCAGCTCAGCGAGATCGAGATTGCCGATCGGTTCCGCGGGTTCGCGGAACGGACGACGGCGCCGCACTACACGTCGTTCCTCGGTGCGGGCGCGTACCGCCATTACATTCCGCCGGTCGTCGGCGCGCTGGCGATGCGGGGCGAGTTTCTGACCTCCTACACGCCGTATCAGGCGGAAGTCTCGCAAGGGTATCTGCAAGCGATCTACGAGTGGCAGACGTACATCGCGCTGCTCACCGGGCTCGACGTCGCGAACGCGTCGGTCTACGACGGCGCGACGGCGCTCGCCGAGGGCGTGATCATGGCGGTCAACGCGACCGGCCGCAAAGCGGTCCTCGTCTCGGCGGCGGTCCATCCCAACTACCGCGCCGTCTTGCGCACCTACGCCGACGGGCTCGATCTCACCGTCGACGAACTCCCCTACGCCTCCGACGGGCGCACCGATCTCGGCTCGCTCGATGCCGCGCTCGCCGACCAGCGCTACGCCGCGGTCGTCGTGCAGTCACCGAACGTCTTCGGCGCGATCGACGCGCTGCCGGCGGGGGTCGCCGCGAAGATCAAGACCACGAAGACGGTCGTCATCGGGGTCGTCGCCGAAGCGATGTCGCTCGCCGCGCTGGCGACGCCGTCATCGTGGGGCGTCGAGATCTGCGTCGGCGAGGGACAGTCGTTCGGCAACGCGATCGCCTACGGCGGTCCGCACGTCGGCTTCATCGCGGCGACCAGCGAACATCTGCGCCGCATCCCGGGACGCCTGGTGGGGAAATCGGTCGACGTCGAGGGACGGCCCGCATATGTGCTCACGCTGCAGGCCCGCGAACAGCACATCCGCCGCGAAAAAGCGACTTCGAACATCTGCACCAATCAGGCGCACTGCGCGCTGTGCGCGACGATCTATCTCGCCGCGATGGGGAAGACCGGCCTGCGCGACTGCGCCGCGCTCAACGTCGCGCGCACGCAGGAGCTGCGCGAGCGCGTTACCGCGCTCGACGGCTTCAGCGCGCGCTTCGACGCTCCGACCTTCAACGAGTTCGCGCTGCGCGTCCCCGGCCGCGCCGCCGGCGTGCTCGCGGCGCTGGAAGCGCGACAGATCCTCGGCGGCCTCGACCTCGGGCGTTTCTACCCTGAACTCGACGACTGCATCCTCATGACGGCGACCGAGCTGACGTCGAGCGCCGACATCGACCGTCTCGTCACCGCGCTCTCGGAGATTCCGGCCCGTGCCGCTGCCCGCGTTTGACACCCCGCTGATCTTCGCGATGGGCCAGGAAGGCCGCGCGAACCGCTATCTTCCACGCGGCCCGCAGCTCGACACGCTGCTCCCCGCGGAGACGCTGCGCGACGATCTGCCGCTCCCCGACAACAGCGAACTCGACGTCGTGCGCCACTTCACCCGGCTCTCGCAGAAGACGTTCGGGATCGACACGGCGTTCTATCCGCTGGGGTCGTGTACGATGAAGTACAACCCGCGCATCAACGATGCGATGGCGAACGTCCCCGCGCTGCGCGATGCGCACCCGTTCGCGCCGGACGCAGCCGCGCAAGGACCGCTGGCGGTGATGTGGGAGCTCGAGCGCGCCCTCGCGTCGCTCTTCGGGATGGCGGCGTTCTCGCTGAATCCCGCCGCCGGTGCGCATGCGGAACTCGCCGCGCTGCTGATCGCGAAAGCCTACTTCAAGAAGATCGGCCAGCCGCAGCGCAACGTCGTGATCGTCCCCGACACCGCGCACGGAACGAACCCCGCGTCGGCCGCGATGGTCGGGTTCAAAGTGGTCTCGCTCAAATCCGATGCGCAGGGCCGCGTCGATCCCGACGAGATGCGCAAGGTCGCCGGCCCCGACACCGCGGTCTGCATGATGACCAACCCGAACACGCTGGGGCTGTTCGAGTCGCGGATCCACGAAGTCGCGGACGTCGTGCACGAAGCCGGTGGGCTCATGTACTACGACGGCGCCAACGCGAACGCGCTGATGGGCAACACGCGCCCGGGCGACATGGGCTTCGATCTCATGCACCTCAACCTGCACAAGACGTTCACGATCCCGCACGGCGGCGGCGGTGCCGGCGCGGGACCGGTCGGCGTCGCGGCGCACCTGATCCCGTTTCTGCCGACGCCGGTCGTGCGCGCGTTCGACGCCGAGGGGACGGCGGTCGACGCGAGCGGCTGGCGCGACAGCGGCGAGTTCACCTTCGCACTCGACTTCGACCGGCCCGACTCGATCGGCCCGATGCGGTCGTTCTGGTCCAACTTTGCCCACATGGTGCGCGCGCTCGCCTACACGTATGCGAACGGCGGTGAGGGACTCACCAACGTCTCGAAGCTCGCGGTGCTCAACGCGAACTACATCCGCGTAAACATCACCGACGTCGTCGACATCCCGTATCCCGAGATCAACCGTCACGAGTTCGTCGCGTCGGCGCAGTCGCTCAAACGCGAGACCGGCGTGCGCGCCCTCGACATCGGCAAAGCGCTGCTCGACCGAGGCTACCACGCCCCGACGGTGTACTTCCCGCTCATCGTCCCCGAGTGCCTGATGATCGAGCCGACCGAGACCGAGTCGAAAGAGACGCTCGACGCCTTCATCGCCGCGTTCCGCGAGATCGTCGCGACCGCGAGGGCGAATCCGGAAGCGGTGCTGGCGACTCCGATAAACACCGCGGTAGGACGGATCGACGAAACGCGCGCCGCCCGTCAGCCGGATCTGCGCTGGCACCCCTAGCGTCCGCCGAAGCCGCGCTCGACGCGCTGCTCGCCGCCGACTGGGACGACCGGCAGCGGCGCCATCCGATCGCGGCGTCGCTGGCCGGCGAACGCACCTACGACGGCGAGTGGGACGACAACTCCGCCGCCGCGCTCGCCGATGAAGACGCGCATCGGGAGGCCGTGCTGCGGCAGCTCGCCGCCTTCGATCCGGGGGCGTTGAGCGAGCGCGCACGGCTCAACCTCACGCTTTACGCGGGCCTCCTGCGCGACGAGCGCGAGGCTTACGCGCTCGGCATGCCGCTGTTCGCGATCGACCCGCGCCACGGCGTCCACACCTACGCCTACTACGCGGAGCAGCTGCGCTTCGCCGGGATCGTCGACTACGACAACTGGCAGCGCAGGCTCGCGGCGTTCCCGCGCGCCGTCGACCAGACGATCGCGCTGCTGCGCGAGGGGATCGCATGCGAACGCATGTGGCCGCGCGCAACGATGGCGCGGCTTCTCGATCAGCTCGACCGGCTCGACATCGAGCCGGCGTCGTCGCCCTTCTTCGCGCCGCTCGTGCGCGTCCCGGCCGGGATCGACGGCGACGCGGAACGATTGCGTGCGTCTGCACACGCAACGATCGCGGAAGCCGTGCTGCCGGCACTGCGGCGGCTGCGCACGTTCTTGCACGACGACTACCTGCCGCGCGCATCCGAGATTCCGGGGCTCGCTCAGCTGCGCGACGGCGCGGCCATCTACGCGCATCTGACGCGAACGTTGACGACCACCGATCTGAGCGCGGAGCAGATCCACCGCCTTGGTCTCTCGGAAGTGCAGCGCATCCGTGAGGCGATGGAAGCGCTCGCGCCGCGCACCGGCTATACCGGTTCGCTCGGCGAGGTGTTCGCACAGCTGCGTGCCGACCCGGCGAACTACTGCGACTCTCCGGAGGCGCTGCTGCAGACGTATCGCGCGATCGCGAAACGCGTCGATCCGGAACTGCCGCCGCTCTTCCGCACGCTGCCCCGTCTGCCGTACGGCGTGACCATGATCCCGGCAGCGCTCGCACCCGACACCACGACCGCGTACTACTATCCCGGCGCACTCGACGGATCGCGCGCGGGCCTCTACTACGTCAACCTCTACCGCCCCGACCAGCGTCCGACGTACGAGATGATGGCGCTCTCCCTGCACGAGGCGGTTCCCGGCCATCACCTCCAGATCGCGCTCGCGCAGGAGCTGCCGAACCTGCCGGCGTTCCGCCGCACGACGCTTGCCTACACCGCGTACGTCGAAGGCTGGGGTCTTTACGCGGAGTCGCTCGGCGACGAGATGGGATTGTACGACGATCCCAAAGCGAAGTTCGGCGCCTTGACGTACGAGATGTGGCGCGCGGTCCGGCTCGTCGTCGACACCGGCATCCACGCGTTCGGCTGGTCGCGCGAGCGCGCGATCGCGTATTTCCTCGACAACGCGCCGAAGGCGCCGCTCGACGTCGAGAACGAAGTCGACCGCTACATCACCATGCCGGCGCAGGCGCTCGCGTACAAGATCGGCGAGCTGAAAATTCGCGAACTGCGCGCGCGCGCCCGTAGCGCACTCGGCCCGCGTTTCGACGTGCGCGACTTCCACGAGGTCGTGCTCGGCGAAGGCGCGCTCCCGCTCGACGTCCTGGCCGCGCGCGTCGACGCCTGGCTCGCGGAGAACGCCGCACCGGCGTCGTAGAGGGCGAGCATGGCAAGGCGCCCTTCCCCGACGCTCACGGAGGCGGAATACCGCCTCATGGACATCCTGTGGGACCTCGGCAACGCGACCGTCGCCGAGATCCACGCGCGGCTGGACGACCATCCGATCGCGTACACGACGGTGCTCTCGACGCTGACGATCCTCGAACGCAAGGGGTACGTCCGCCACACGGTCCGCGGGAAGGCGAACGTCTACAAGCCGCGCGTCGAGCGTGACACCGCGCGCCTGACCGTCATCGACAACGTGCTTGCGACGTTCTTCGGCGGGTCCGCGCACGCGCTGATGCTCAACCTGCTCGACTCCGAGAAGCTCAGCCCCGACGAGGAGCGGCGCCTGCGCGCGCTCCTGGAGGCCGAGCGCTGAGCCTCGCCGCCGCGGCGGCGTCGGCGGCGATCGCCGCGGCGCTGGCAAGCGTGGCGATCGCGGCGGGTGCGCTGGCGTGCGCCCGCGTCTTCGGTCGCGCGGCGGTGCGGTATCGGATCCTGGCATCGGCGTTCGTCGCGGCGGCAGCTGCCGGTCCCGCCGCGCTCGCGGGCGCTGCGCTGCGCCCGGCCTCGAGTCCGGCCGCGCCGGCGATCGCCGCGGTGGCGGGCCGCAGTGTCATCGAGGCCGCCGCGTTCCCGCTGTTGGCGTCCGGAGGTGCATTGGCCGCGGCGCTCCTGTTCGAACTGTTCTTGGACGTTCGCCGGCTGCGCGCGATCAAGCGGGCCGCGCGGCTCGTAGGCGCCGTCCCGGTCCGCCGCGCGCGGGTCGGTACCTCGTCGACGGTCGTCACCCCGACCGCAATCGGCTACCTGCACCCCGCGATCGTCGTTCCGGCGGATTTCCGCGAACGGGTCGACGCCGGCGAGTGGGAGGCCGTGCTCGCGCACGAGTGCGCGCACCTCGTGCGCGGCGACGACTGGGCGAAGGCCCTGCAGAGCGCGGCGCTGCGCGCCGCCTGGTGGCTGCCGGGTCTGTGGATGCTCTCGCGCGGCCTCGACCTCGAGCGAGAACTCGCCAGCGACGAGCGCGCCGCCGCCGCGACCGGGTCGCGCCGCTACGCCGCCTGCCTGCTGCGCCTCGCCACGGGCCGCTGTACCGACGCCGTCGCGCCCGGTCTGTGGGGCCGCCGCTCGCATGTCGCGATCCGGGTCGAACGGCTGCTGCGGCCGGCCGGCGCCGGCTCGCCGCTGCTCCGGGCGGCGGCACTGGGCGCGTTCACCGCGACGGCGCTCGGCGTGCTCGCCGCCGCGGTCAGCGTGGTCCCGGGGATCGCACGCCACGTCCCGCGCGCCGCGCACCGCGTCCATCTCGCTGCCGTCCCCGAGCCGCGCCGCGTGCGCGTCCCGCATCCCAAGCCGCCGGCGCATCGGGCCGCGGCGCAGCGCCCGGTCGCCGCCTCGGCGCCGTCCTCGCTCGCCGCGCGGCGCGTCGCCCTCGCCGCGCCTGCCGCCCCGCCGGCGGCTGCGGCGATTCGCGCGCCGCTCCCGGTCGTGCGCGTCGGGCCGCACCGCCGCCGCCCGGCGGCGCCGGCCCGCGCCCGCGCGCTGCTGGCGTTCCCGGCCCTCGCGCTCGGCGGGTCGCGGCCGCGCTGCGCGACGTGCTTCGGCCCGCTCCGTTCCGTCGACACCCCGGCAGCGGGCGGTTCGAGCCAGCCGGTCCTGGGCGGTTCCGCGGCGGTCGCGGCCGAGGATACCGGGTCCGGCCTGCCGTCGTCGGCCTCCGGGTTCGTCCCGCTCCAGCTACCCCGCGCACTGACCCCGCCGTAAGGGACGACCGGCCCGAGCGTCCTTCTTGGGACCCCGCGCTATACTAGAATCACCAGCCCGGCTCGTCGGGCTGGAACTGTCTCCCGGAAGCGACGATGCGGATCAAATATGAAGTTTCCGCCGGCGGATTGGTCCTGCGGCGGAACGGCAACGGCTTAGAAGCCCTGCTGATCGGGCGCGGGGAACCGCGCGTGTGGTCGCTCCCCAAGGGGCACGTCGAGGCGAAAGAGACGCACGAGCAGGCTGCCCTGCGCGAGGTCCGCGAGGAGACCGGCTGCTGGGCGGAAATCCTTTCGAAGCTCTCCGACATCTCGTACTGGTTCTACTTGAACCGGACCAAGCACAAGAAGTCGGTCCATTTTTATCTCATGCGCTACCTCTCGGGCGACACCGCGAATCACGACCACGAGGTCGATGAAGCGCGCTGGTTCGAGATCAAGGCGGCCAAGAAAGCGCTCAAGTACGTGAATGAGAAGCGCCTGGTCGACTTGGGTCTCGAGTGGCTCGAACAGGAAGGCGCCGGGCTCTTTGAGCCCGAGGTCGTCGCCGTCAGCCAATCGGTGAGGGACACGAGCGCGTAATTTTGAACCCTGACCCCCAGCTCGAGACACGAGCGCTGCGCGTCTCGCTCGACGTGTTCGACGGTCCGCTGGACCTGCTGCTCAACCTCGTCAAGGAACGCCAGCTCGACATCGCGACCGTCCCGCTCGCGACGGTCGCCGATCAGTACCTCGCCTATATCAAGGCGATGGAGGCGCTGGACGTCGAGCTCGCGGCCGACTACCTCGTCGTCGCAGCCACGCTCGTCTTCCTGAAATCGAAGGCCCTGCTGCCTCCGATCCCCATCGAGTTTGCCGGCGATCCCGACGAGTCGGCCGAGGCCGTCGAAGCGCGGCTGCGCGAACGGCTCATCGCCTACTCGAAGTACCGCGATGCGGGTCAGGAACTCAAGGCGCGCGCCCTCGAGGCGGCGTCCTACTACCTGCGCGCCGACGGCGGCGACGCCACGGCCGAACTCGTTCAGCGCTACAAGATCGACGCTGCGAAGCTCGCGACGGCGCTGGCCGCGGCCCTGCGCGCCGCCAAGCCCGAGAAGCGGACGATCATTCGGGAGCGCGTCTCGCTGGTGGAGCAGATGGAGCACCTCGCGCGCGTGGTCCGCCGCGACGGGCGCGCGACGTTTTTCGGGTTCTGCGAAGGGCTCGATCGCGTCGCGATCATCGTGACGTTCCTCGCCGTCCTCGAACTGGTCCGCCGCTCGCGGATCCGCGTCAGTCAGGACGCGATGTTCGGAGACATCGAACTCCTCCCCGTCACCGAAGAAGACCGCAGTGCAGCCTGAACTCGTCGACACCGGCAAACTCCAGCGCGAACTCGAAGCGCTGCTGTTCGTCGCCTCCGAAGCGCTCTCGATCAGGGAACTCGCCAAGCTCACCGGCGCCGAGCAGAGCGAGGTGACCGTTGCACTGCAGAAGATCGACGAGGAGTTCGCGCATCGCGGCATCGTGCTGCGCGAGATCGCCGGCGGCTATCGCTTCGCGAGCGCGCCCGCGGCGCGCGAGGCGGTCGAGGCGTATCTCCTCCCGCCCAAGACGAACCTCTCGCCCGCCGCGCTCGAGACGATCGCGATCGTCGCCTACATGCAGCCGGTGACCAAGGGTGAGATCGAGGGGATCCGCGGCGTCAGTGCCGATTCGGTGATCGCGACCTTGGTCGACCGGCGGTTTCTCGTCGAGTCGGGCCGCAAGGACGTCCCGGGCCGCCCGATGCTCTACAAGACGACCGACGAGTTTCTCGAAGCCTTCGGTTTGCGCAACCTCGAGGAGCTTCCGCCGATCGACCTCGACGGGACCGCGCCGATCGAGCTGGCCTTGCCGATCCCGACCGCACCGGCGCACGACTCCGCCGGAGTCCCGGCGTCCGCCGACGAACTCGAACCCGAACCCGAACCCGACGATCCACGCACCGACGGCGCGAGCGCCGCGGGATCAGAAACGGAGCCCCAGCCATCAGCGGTGTAACCGCGCCCGAATTCGTCCCCGCCGACGTGTGGGCCACCATCGACGAGAACGCACAGCGCGTCGCGCTCGTGCACGAGCTGATCCAGCCCGGCGAGGCGTTCCGTCTCACCGACGATCAGCGCAAAGCGATCGACACGATCTCGACGCAGCTCGACGACGGCGTGCTCGAGTTTCTGCTCAAAGCGCCCACGGGCTCCGGCAAAACCGAAGTGATGCTGCGCGTCGCGGTCGACACGATCCTCAAGACGGAGGGCTACATCGTCATCATCGCGCCGACGCGCGATCTGATCCGCCAGCACATCACCTACTTCACCGACCGGCTCGCCGGGACGGGGATCGGCGTCGGGCAGATTCACGGCGGCGCTTCGCCGGCCGAGCGGCGCGCGGTCGAAGCGGGGATCGAGGACGGGACGATCCACGTCGTCGTCGGTTCCGCGATGATGCTCACCATCGACCGGCATTGGCGCATCATCGACGAGAGCGACCTGCTCGTGATCGACGACGTCAACGCGTTCGACGAACGCGAGCACCTGCGCTTGCTGGAAGACCTCGACTGCCCGATGCTCTTCGCGACCGCGACGCCGGCGGAACTGAAGCGCTTCCTCGAACGGATCGGCGCGATGGACAATGTCGTCGCGATGAAGAAGATGCCGTTCGACGTGCTGCCGACCAAAGTGCACAAGGTCGAGGGCGTGTGGGGCGAACCGCCGGCCGAACAGCTCTCGCGCGCCGACGCGTTGATCCGCGAGCACCTCGCGCGCGGTTCGCGGATCTTCGTGATCGGCCGGACCCGCGGCGACGTGCCGCGGCTCGCCGAGCGGCTCGAGCACACCTATCAGATCGACGTGCAGCAATTGCGCGGCGACATGGCCGACACGCACGAGCAGAGCAAACGGTATCGCCGGAAGGGCGTCAAGGTGAACGAGGTCGGGACGCGCGTGGAGATGATGAACGAGTTCCGCAGCAAAGCGCCGGCGGTCCTCGCGGCGACCAACCTCGTCGGCAGCGGGATCGACATCCCGGCCGCCGATCTCATCGTGATCACCGACTCCGACGCGTTCGGCGAAGCGGAGATCGAGCAGCTCATCGGCCGCGTGGGCCGTCGCGAGCGGCCTTCCGACGCGGTCCTGCTCACCGGGACGACGTTCGAGAAGAACCCGTCGCGCGCGATGGCATCGCCGCGTGCGAAGAGCTTCATGCCGCGCGGGACGCGCGCGCGCCAGTTCGACTTCGGCCGCCGCCGCTAAGGGGTCCGGCCGGATGCGCATCGGCTTCCACGTGCGCGTCGGCGGCGGCTACGATGCTGCCGTCGCGTACGCGACGAAACACGGCTGCTCGTCGCTGCAGTTCTTCAGCGGCAACCCCAAGACGTATCGGATCGGCGCGATCGATGCGCCTGCGCTGGCCAAGTTCGCGGCCGCACGAACGGCGGCCGGCGTCACGCCGGTCGCGATCCACACCTCGTACCTGATCAACCTTGCGACCGATGATCCGAAGATCGCGAACGGTTCGCTGCGCCTGCTCAAGAACGATCTGGCGGTCGCCGCCGCCGGCGACGTCGCCTACGTCAACACGCATCTCGGTTCGTACGGCAAGCGCGATCGCAAGGAAGGTTTCGCGGCGGTCGTCGCCGCCCTCGAGGATGCGCTCGAGGGGATCGCTCCGCAGGTCTCGCTGGTGATGGAGAACAGTGCCGGGGCCGGTGCGCTGTGCGGCGGGACGATGGAGGAGCTGGGCGCGCTGGTGCGTGCGGTCGGGCATCCGAACCTGCGCGTCTGCATCGACACCGCACACACCTGGGCGGCGGGATACGCGATCGACACGCCCGACGGCGTCGCGGCGTTTTTCGACCACGTCGAGCGGGAAATCGGTCTCGAGCGGATCGTGATGTTTCATTTCAACGACACCGAGATCGAGCTGGGTGGTCACCGGGATCGTCACTGGCACATCGGCGAAGGACGGATCGGGATCGCAGGCTTCCGCGCCATCGTGGCGCATCCGGGGGTCCAGGGAAAGGTTGCGATCCTGGAAACACCGGGTGAAGAGGGCGACGATGCGCGCAACATCGCCGCCCTGCGCACCGTGCTGGAGGGAGTCGGCGCATGAGCGAACAGGAACGTCGCACCTCGGCCCGCGTGGCGGTCAGCATCCCTGCCCGCTACCGTCCCGAGGGCGTTGCGGATGCGCGTGAACGGAACGGGACGATCGACAACATCTCGCGCAACGGGCTCCTGCTCGTCGCGGGCGAGACGTTTCCGGAGGAAACCCGCCTGCGCATCGCGTTCGACGACAAGCAGGGCGGCCGCCACGAACTCGTCGCTGCGGTCGTGCGCTCGCAGGCGATGGGCGGCTTCGGCGTCGCCTTCGTGCACATCCCCGATGCGACGCTGGAGTACGTGCGCGCCGCGCTCGGCGTCGAGTAGCCCGCCAAGAGGGCGCGCGCCGGTGCCGTGATCGTTCACTTCGATCTCGACGCGTTCTACGCATCGGTCGCCCAGCGCGACGATCCGTCGCTGCGCGGGATCCCGCTGGCGATCTCCGGCCGCTCGCGCCGCGCCGTCGTCCTGACCGCGTCGTACGAAGCGCGGCCGTTCGGCGTGCGCTCCGCGATGCCGCTCTACCGCGCGCTGGAACTGTGCCCCGAGCTGACGGTCGTGCCGCCCGATTTCACGCGGTATCGCGAGAGCTCGCAGCGCGTCTTCGCGATCTTCGTCGACGGCGCGCGTGCGGTCGAGGGACTCTCGCTCGACGAGGCGTTCGTCGACGTTCCCGACGAGACGCTCGACGGCGCGATCGCGTTTGCCCAGCGCGTGCGCGCGCGCATCCGTGATGAGGTCGGGCTGACCGCGAGCGCCGGCGTCGCGCGCACGAAAATGGTTGCGAAGATCGCGAGCGACATGAACAAGCCCGACGGCTTGACCGTCGTGCCGCCCGGGACGGAGGCGGATTTCCTCGCGCCGCTCCCGGTTGGGCGACTGTGGGGGATCGGACCGAAGACGCAGCCGCGCTTGGAGAGCGCCGGGATCAGCACGATCGGCGACGTCGCCGCGCTCGACGACGCGCGGATGTACGCGCTGTTCGGCCGCGGCGGAACATTTTATCGCGATCTCGCGCGCGGGATCGACGAACGCGACGTCGACGGTTCGCGCGAGCGCAAGTCGATCTCGACCGAGGAGACGTTCGAGTACGACGTCCGCGACGAAGCGCGCATCCTCGACCTGCTGCGCTTGCAGGCCGACGAACTCGCGCGCGACATGCAGGCGAAGCACCTTCGCGGGGCGACGGTCGGCATCAAGATCAAGAGAGCCGACTTCACCATCACCGGCAAGCAGACGACGCTCGCCGTTCCGACCGACGACGCCGGCGCGATCCTGGCGGCGTCGCTGTGGTGCTGGCACCGCAGCGGCTTGGCCGGCGTTCCGATCCGCCTGCTCGGAACGCGCATCGCCTCGCTCACCGAAGAGCCGCAGCGCGAACTGCGCCTATTCTAGCGGATTACCGCGCGCGACGCCGCAGCGCCCACCAGGTGAGTCCGGCTGCGGCGAGCGTCGCCGCGCCGATCGCCGCAGCGCCGGCGACGTGGACCTGCCGAGGAAGGTGAACGCGCCGGCCGCTGAAGAGATCGCCGGCGGCCGCGGGCCCGTGCGCGTCGAGTTTCGGATGGCGATCGCGGTGCAGGCCGACGGTGAGCTCGTTCCCGACGCGTACGAGCGCATCGACGCGCTTGGGATCGCGCAGTTCGACGCCGAGCTCGTTGAGCGGCAGCGTCCATGCTGCATCGTCCGCCTGCAGGACCGCCGTGCCGAGCGCGTCGTGACGCCGCACGATCGTGCCGCGATGCCGGTCGCCCGGGGCGAGCGCGACCGGGACGCCGTCGCGCAGCAGCGTGATGCATGCGCCCTGTGGTGCGGGATCGGGCGGAAAACGGCGCCGCGCGCGCAGGTGCGCCGGCGGCTCCGTGCGTCGCTGCGGCAGCCCGCGCTGCTGCGCCTCGGCGGAGGAGAGGACGCAGCGGCCGAACCGGTCCAGCGCGACCGTCGTATCGTCGGGGAGGCGCGCGCTGTCGTCGGGCTCGCCGCCGATCACCACCGCGAGCACGTCGCCGTCCGCGGTGTGATAGGCGAGCGCGGTGGCGCCGTCCTCGAGCGGCAGCGGCGCTCCGGGGTAGATCCCGAAGTTGCCGCGGTGCACCGGGTCTTCCGTGCCGGGATAGCCGAGCAGTTCGCGGTGGAGCGCCTCGCGGGGACCGCGCGGGATCGCGCGCGGGTCGATGCAGGCCGCCAGCAGCACTCCGATCGCATACGAATTCGAGTCGCGTCCGACGCGCAGGAACGGAATCTCGATCGCGCGGTAGCGCTGGTCGCCGTCGTACGCCAGATGAACGGAACGCACGAGCGCGCAGAAGGCTGGGCCGTCCATTCCGTGCGGCGGCGCGATCACTTCGGGCGCAAAATCGATGAGCCGGTCTTCATCGAACGCCTCTTCGGGATACGCGTAGGGGACGAGCGCGCCGGTGCCGTTCGCGTGCAGCGGCCCGGCCTCCACGATCGACGCGTCGCGGCCGTCAGCGCTCGTCACCACGAGAAAGAGGTGGCCGCCGAAATCTTGCTCCCAGTGCCACCGCAGCAGGTCGAGCGCGACGAAGACGGCGCGCCGCCCGATCAGCGCGACGGTATTCGGGGGCAGATTCCAGCGGTTGCGAACCACGACGTCGCTGCCGTCGAGGACCGGGTGATACTGCTGCAGCCGCGTGTCGACCGTCGAGGAGACGAGGTTCGGGATGCGGAGCCGGAATTTCATCAGCGCCGCGCGTGGATGCGATCGCTAAATCGCGAGCGCCCAGTCCAGCGCACGCGCGATCGGCGTGCTGCGGCCATCGGCGAGCAGCGCATCGAGCTTCTCCGGCGCGAGCCGCGTGCGCAGCGCGGTGAGCGTCGCTTCGTATTCGTGCTGTTCGGTGAACTCGCGGACGACGTCGAGCGCGGCCAGCCGGCCGTCGACGAAACCCGTGAGCCGCGCCGCGCGTTCGTCGTCGGGCGACGGGCGCAACGCGGCGATTGCGGCAAGGTGCTGCAGCGCGAACGTCACCGACGCTTGCGCGTCGGCTTCGAGCGCCTCTTTGAGCGCCGAGTGCGCGTTGGCATGCGCGAGATCGTAGAGTCCGGCCGCGATGAGATAGGCGGCGATGTTCCCGAGCATTGCCGCTGCCATGCGGTCGCGGCCGAAACCGCGCATCGCCTCGAGCGCCTCCTCGGCGACGATCAGCGCGCGCTCGGGGTCACCGCACGCGAACTCGGCCTCCGCGAGCGCGGCGCCGGTGAGCGCGACGTTCTCCTCGTCCTGGCTCGTGCGGAAAACGTCGAGCGCACGGGTGAAGAGATCGCGCGCGCCGGAGAGGTCGCCTTCGATGCTGCGCGCGACGGCGAGATCACGCAGCGTGCCGCCTTGGCGATGCAGCCCGAGATCGACGTACGCCTGCAGCGACGCGTAGAGCAGTTTCTCTCCTTCGGCGACCTGCCCCATGCGGATCATCGAGCGGCCGGCAAAGCGTTGCGCGTCGGCGATGCCGCGCTTGTCGCCGAGTTCGGTGAAGCGCGCCAGCGCCTCTTGCGCTGACGTCAGCGCGCCTTTGAACTGGTTGAGCACCGACGCCAAGAGCGCGTCCGCCAGTTTCAGCCGCGCGACGATCTCCGGCGGGGTGAGGTCGTCGACGCGTTCCAGCGCGACGGTCACCCAGCGCCGCGCTTCCGCGGCCGCGAACGACAGCATGATGCGCCCGAGCGTCGCGGCGAGACGCTGGCCCACCAGCGTGTCGCCGCCGCCGAGCGACCACGAAAGCGCGCTGCGCACGTTCTCGAGTTCGAAGTCGATCCGTCCGTACCACTCTGGCGTCGGCGTTGCGTCGTACTCGTTCTCGACATCTTCCGCCCATGCCGCATAGGCGATCGCGTGGCGCTCTGCGACCGCATCGAATTCGCCCTGCTCGACGAGTTTGTCGCGAGCGTATGCGCGCGTCGACTCGAGCAGACGATAGTGGACCTCGTCGTCGCCGCGCTCCTCCATCGTCATCATCGACTTGTCGACGAGCGCGGTAATCGCGTCGAGCGCGACGTATTCGTCGATCTCACCGCCGGCGCAGACGGCGGTGGCGTTGCGCAATCCGAAACCGCCGGCGAACACTGCCAGCGAGCGGAAGACGATCTTCTCCGTGTCGGGGAGGCCGTCGTAGCTCCAATCGATGAGCGCGCGCAGCGTCTGCTGGCGCGGCAGCGCAGTCCGGTCGCCGCTGGTGAGGACGCGGAAGCGCTCGTCGAGTTTCCCCGCCAGGTCGCGCAGCGACATCACCTTGATGCGCGCCGCGGCGAGCTCGATCGCCAGCGCGATCCCGTCAAGCCGCGTGCAGATCTCGACGACGGTGCCGACGTTGTCGGCGGTGACGGCGAAGCGGGCGTTCGCGGCGCGCGCCCGTGCGTCGAACAGCGCGACGGCGCCGTACTGCAGCGCGCCCGGCACCGTCAGGAACTTGGTCATGCGCGGGATGGAGAGCGTCGGCAGCCGGTGGACGATTTCGCCCGGGATGTTGAGCGGCTCGCGGCTCGTCGCGAGGATCACGATCCCCGGACACGACCGAAGCAGCGCGGCAGCCGTCTGCGACGCCGCTTCGATGACGTGCTCGCAGTTGTCGAGGATCAGCACCAGCTGCTTGGTGCGCAATTGCGCGATGACCGAATCCAGCAGCGGGCGGTTCGCGGACTCTTGGATGCTGAAGATCGCGGCGATCGCCGCGATGACTTGCGCCGGGTCGCTGATCGGCGCGAGGTCGGCGAACCAGGCGCCGTCGGAGTACTTGTCGAGGAGTTCCGCGCCGACCTGAAGCGAGCAGCGCGTCTTTCCGACGCCTCCGGTCCCGACGAGCGTGACGAGGTGATTCCCGTTGAGCAGGGCGACGATGTCGACGACGTCCTGCTCGCGACCGACGAGGCTGGTGAGCTGCTTGGGGAAGTTGTTGTTGCGGACGCTCAGCGAGTTGAGCCGGGGAAATTCGAATCGCATCCCGGGCGCCGTGAGCTGGAAGACGCGCTCCGGCGCGGTGAGATCCTTCAGGCGGTGCTCGCCCATGTCGTTGAGCGTGACCCCGCCGGGGAGCGCGGCGATCGCCGCCTCCGCCGCGGCGCCCGAGAGCAGCACCTGCTCGCCGTGACCGATCGCCAGCAGCCGCGCCACGCGGTTGACGGTAGGCCCGAAGTAGTCGGAGTCGCGTTCGTCGGCCGTCCCGCCATGGATCGCCATCCGGACGCGAACGCCGCCGACTTCGGAGAAGTCTTCCGCGGCAAGATCCTGCTGTGCGCCGAGCGCCGCTGCGACGGCGTCGGCGGCGCTCCAGAAGACCGCGCAGAACGCGTCACCGATCGTCTTGAAGACGGTGCCTCCGGCGCGTTCGATCGCGTCGCGCATGAGCACGTCGTGCCGCCGGACCGCGCGCTGCATCGCCTCCGGATCGCGGTCCCAGCGGACCGTGCTCCCCTCGATATCCGTGAACAGAAAAAATACGAGGCCGGAGGGTAGGGGCCGGTCCAGCGCAGGCCCGTTCGGCGCGAGCTCGCGGGTCGCGTCCATACGTGGTGATGTTCGCGACGGACCCTGCGTCTCCGCTAGGGACTAAAGACCACCGTGAGGCTGCGCTATGACCCCTAGGAAAGCATCCGATTCGACCGTACAGTGACCGGGGGCATCTTCTGCTTACGAGAGGGCACCGTTATGGGTATTCTGCCGACGCGCCGGTTCACGGGCGCGGCGCTTCTGTGTTTCGCGCTTTCCGCTTGTGGCGGAGGCAGCACGCTGAAAGCGAGCGCGCCGCCGGTGCCGGCGCAGCAGCACGCCCGAACGGCGCAGTCGACGTCAGGCTACGACGTCGATCTCGGCGGCGGGTACAGCGGTCACCTGAGTCTCGGTTTCGGCACGAACAAACTCGGCCTGAACGGCGGCCCGGCGAACACCGGCAACTGCCCCGAGATCCCCGAGATCCAACTGGTCAACAACAGCGCGAATAGCTTCGCGGTCGGCCTGTCGACGTTTACGATCACCGTCCCGTGCCTGGTCCCGGCGACCGCGGCCTTGGAGGCGACGTTCTTCGTCCTCCAACCGATCCCGAACAATGTCGTTGCGGGGCAGAAGTTGGCGATGTCCAGCAACGTCCAGCCGAATTCTCCGGTCGCCGGCAGCACCACGATCACCTTCACCCCTTCGGCAGGTCAAACGACGTTCAGCGTCCCCGCAAAGTCCGTCAGCGGGATCGTGGCGCTGCAGGTGTCGTCGGATCCCCGCATCGCCGCGCAGCAAGTCGCCCTGCCCGTAGTGAACAACGTCACCACCGACGTCACGTCGTCGCAAGGTCTCGGCAAAGACAAATTGCTCTTCGCGTACGCTTCCGGGGCGGGCAACCCGTTCTATCAGGCCGCCTGTTTTCCGGGAGCGCCCCCGTCCACAACGTCTCCCGCCCCCGTACCGGTGGGCAGGCCGAAGTTCTACTGCAACCTCGATACCGCCGGAACGGTAGCCACGACGTTCACGGGCACACCGAACCAGAACAGCACGCAGAACGTCTCGTTCACGGAGACTCTCCCGCTGGACGCGAGCGTGCTGGGTCTCGACGGCTCGCCGAAGACCTTCACCTGCCAGACGTCGGTCCTCAATAGCGACTCGACTCAAACCGCCACCTGCGCGTCCAAGCAGTTCACGATCAATTCCACAGGCAGCACCACGAACTACAGCAACATCATCGCGTCGAACGTGAACGACATCAAAATCTGCACGCCCGCGACTGCAGGGACGGACTGCAACGCGGGAGCGGCGTCGGCGACGACGATCAAAAAGCCCAACGGCGATTTCCAAGTCCTGGTCGCCGACGATCCGACCTATCATCCCGCATCTGGACAGTGGACCGGCCTGCTCACCGCAACGATCGCCGGAGACGGATGCGTGTTCAGCACGAGTGCAACCCTGCCGGTTCCGACTTCGTATAGCGCTGCTTCGCTGAGTAACGGGGCTTTCGCGGGAACGGGTCCGAACGTTGCTTTCGAATTCACTCCGGTGAAGAACTCGGACAGCTGCACGATCTCCGTCAGCGAGGATCCGGCCTACATTCAAGACGCGACCACGGGCAAAGGGCGAACGGTAGCGCTCACGCCCCCGCTGAAGTAGCGGCGTAAAAGAAAGGGCCTTGACGTTTACGATGGCGCTCCGCCGGACTCCAGCGTGCTGGGTCTGACGGGTCGCCTGTAAACTTCACCGGCGCGACCGCCGGAAGAACGCGGACACGTGCGTGATCGCGGTGAGGTGAAGATCCGACGTACTCCCGACCGTAACGATCAAGTATTCTACGAACCGGTACCATCTTTGCGAGGCATTATCGATGACCGTTTTGCGGGTGTGGCGGATGGCCGCCGCTGTCCTCTTCAGTCTCTCGCTGGCGGCGTGCGGCGGCGGCCAGCCGGGCACGTCGGTGCCCGCGCAGCAACGGTCGCTGTCGCCGCTGTCGGTCGCGCCCGCGGATATCGACCTCGGCGGCGGATACAGCGGGCACTTTACGCTCGGTCACGTCTTCGCGCACGATATTGATTTCGAGCCCGGAACGACGGGCGGCGCTCCGTGTCCGTCGGTGCCGGTCATCAACATCGTCAACCACAGCGCCAACGCTTTCGTCGTCGACCTGCAGTCGTTCTCGATCACGTTCCCGTGCAGCGTCGACAAGAAGCTCTTCGGCGTGAGTTTCTTCCCGCTGATTCCGCAGCCGGCCATCGTGCGATCGCTCAAGTTGGGCGACGCGACGGGGGCGGGGAACAGCGTCACCTTCGCGCCGAAGACGACGAGTTTCACCGTCCCGCCGAAATCGACCAGCGGTCTCGCGATTTTGACGGAAACGTCGACGTCGGAAGTCGGCCTCCCGGTCGCGCCGGGATCGACCTCGGTGTTGACCTCGTCGAACTCGAACGTCCCGACCGATCTGTCGTTCTTCTATCCGTCGGGAAGCGGCGCGCCGGTTTACGGCTCGAGCTGCTTCAACGCATTCAACGGAAACGTACTGAATCCGGCGCTCCACGGCGTCGTGCTCGCCGGGACTCCCTCGTTCTTCTGCTCGATCGATCCCGGCAACGGCTCGATCACGTTCGGGAACCTGGTGAAGTTCGAAATCGGCTCGCCGAAGCCCGATGCGAGCGTCCTCGGACTCGATGGGAATCCGTTGAATTTCGCCTGCACGGCCTTGGCGCCCGCGGTCTGCAACACGCCGACGTTCACGGTGAGCAGCACGCAGTTCCGCAACGTCGTCGTCGGCAACGCCGCCGATCTGCGCCTGTGCGTCCCGGTCACCGAGAACCAGGATTGCAACGCATTGACCAATCCCGCGGCGTCTCGGACCACCGTTTCGGCCGGCAGCGATTTCCAGCTTCTCGTCGCTGACGACCCGACGTACCGGCCGAATTATGGTGTCTGGAGCGGGTATTTCGTGAAGTCGATCTCGGGACCGTGCAGGTTCAGCACGTCGCCGGACAACAACAACGGGGACGCGCCGCCGGGCTATGACGACAACAACCAGGTCGGGAAAGGGCCGTTCTCGGAGTTCGACATCACCCCGACCGGGACCGGAACGTGCACGATCAAGATGAGCGAAGGCCCCGGGTACATCACCGACTACTCGGATCCGCTCCACCCGAAACCCCGCAGCACGTCGCTCGCAATCACGATCTCGGGTTCGATCGGAACCTCGGCTAGCCGCTCGAGCAACTGATCCCGACGTCAGATGTGGTCGGTGCTCCACACCGGATCGGCGTCGACCGGTGCGGGGCGGCCGCCGCACGCGTTCCAGGCGGCGCGAAACGCGGGGCTGAGCGGGATCAGCATTGCGGTCGCGTCGCTGCGCGCGCGCACCGCGCCGCGCGGCAGGGCGCCGCGCGCGACCGCGGGCGGAAGCCAACCTTGCACCTTGCGCAGATCGCCCGCCGCCGCGCGCAGCAGCGGCGCGATCAGCCAGGCGTCGTCGTTGCGCGCGAACGCGAACTCGTCGAGGACGAAGGCGTCGGCGGCGGGGACGCGCCGGCCGGTGACGTACGCGCACAGCAGACGGCCGCGCCGCACGCCCAGGTGCACGGGGTCGCCCGCGTGCTCGCGCGAACGCGCGCGCAGGCGCTGCCAGCCCCAATCCAGCGGCGTGCGCGCGAACGCGAACGGTCGCCGACGGTCGAGCGCGTCGAAGACGCGCCGCACGGCGCCCGCGTCGTCGTCGTCGAGCGCCGCGACCTCGATGCGGTCGTTCGGCAGCGCGTCTGCGCGCAACGTGAACGTGCGCGACGGGAGGCGGACGAACCCGAGCCCGGCATAGAACGCGGGCCGGATATCGCTGAAGAGGTAGGCGACGTCGGTCCCGGCGGCGCGCTCCGCGTCGAGAAACGCGCCGAGCATCGCGGTGGCGTACCCGCGCCCGCGCAGCGCCTCCGGCGTGAACACGGCGCCGATCCCGGCCGCTTCGTAACTTCGCTCGCCGCAACGCAGCACGCGCGCGTACCGCTTGCACGACGCGACGAGCGCGCCGTCGACGCGCAGACCGACGGTGCGGAAACGGCGCCGGCCCCACGGTGACGCCGCAGCGGCGCGAAACTCCGCAACGTACTCGTCGAACGTGCGCGCGCCGGCCCACATTGTGCGCGACTGCGGAAGCACGTCCCGCACGTACTCGTCGGGCGCGATCGGTGCGAGCGCGATCATCGCAATTCGGCGCCGACGGCCTCCGCGGCGCGTTCCCACGTCGAGCGCGGCAGCGCACTGCACACGAACGGCGGGTTGCGCACGTCGCTGCCTGCATAGCGCAGCGGCGCGTTGTCGAGCGCGACGACCGTCGCACCGCTCTCGGCGACGACCGCGTGCGCTGCCGCCGTGTCCCACCAGCAGGTCGGGCCCAGGCGCGGATAGAGCAGCGCCGTTCCGTCGGCGACGGCGCAGAGTTTGAGCGCGCTGCCCATCGCGACGGTGCGGTGCGGCGGGAGCGCGGCGAGAAACCGGTCGAGCAGCGGACCGGGATGCGAGCGGCTCGCGACGACGACGAGTTCCCCGCCGGCGCGCGCACGGATCGGCTGCGACGTGCCGGCGGCGATCCGCTGCGCGCCCAGGCCGCGCGCCGCCGCGTAGGTCGTCTCGAGGGCAGGTGCGTGCACGACGCCCAGCACCGCTTCGCCGTCCTCGACGAGCGCGATGTTGACGGTGTACTCGCCGTTTCCGGCGATGAACTCGCGCGTTCCGTCGAGCGGATCGACGAGCCAGAAACGCGACGGCGCGCCGCCGTGCGCGTCGCAGCGGCCCTCTTCGGAGATGATCGGCGTCTGCGGATCGCGCGCCGCGAGCGCTCGCGCGATCAGCGACTCCGCGACGAGATCCGCTTGCGTGAGCATCGATTCGTCGTGCTTCCGCCGCACGTCGCCGGCACCGTCGCGTTCGATTCGCAGGATCGCGTCGCCCGCGTTGCGGGCGATCGTGACGACGTCGGTGAGCAGCGCGGCGGCGCCGGCTCGGAGCAGCATCGGTGCACGGTCCGACGGCGAGCGGCGATCCCCTGCGCGCGAGGCGCGACGTCAGACGAACGCGATCGCCGGATATGCGCCGCCGAGCACGGCGCTGGGGTCGCGGCCGAGCCAGCGTGAAATCACCGTCGCGTAGACG